>NZ_CEEDOX010000001.1:0-486533 GCF_979256535.1 Methylobacterium sp. AC690
CGGGTGCAATTCGCGGCCGGGCTTTCGCCGGGCGACGGGGGGGCTTATCTGCGGGACATGGCCCTCTCCCCCGACGAAGTCGAACGCTATGCCCGCCATCTCGTCCTGCCGGAGGTCGGCGGTCCGGGTCAGGCCCGGCTCAAGGCCGCCCGCGTCCTCGTCATCGGGGCCGGGGGTCTCGGCGCCCCCCTGATCCAGTACCTCGCGGCTGCCGGGATCGGCACCATCGGCCTCGTCGACGACGACACCGTCTCCCTGTCGAACCTGCAGCGGCAGGTTATCCACGCAACCCCCGATATCGGCCGGCGCAAGGTCGAGAGCGCAGCCGAGGCCGTATCGCGCCTGAACCCGCACGTCGCCGTGGAGGCGCATGCGCTGCGGCTGACGCCGGAGAACGCCCCGGACCTCATCGGCGCCTACGACGTGGTGGCCGACGGCTCCGACAACTTCGCCACGCGCTACGCGGTCTCGGATGCCTGCTTCCACGCCCGGCGCCCACTGGTGACGGCGGCGCTCGGACGCTTCGACGGCTCGCTCACGACCCTGCGGCCCTACGAGGCCGATGCGCGCGGGCGCCCGAACCCGACCTACCGTTGCCTGTTCCCGAACCCGCCGCCGCCCGGCAGCGTCGCCCCCTGCGCCGAGGCCGGCGTGCTCGGCGCGCTCGCGGGCATCATGGGCTCGCTGATGGCGCTGGAGGTGATCCGCACGGTGACGGATTTCGGCGAGCCCCTCGTCGGCCGCCTCCTCATGGTCGATACCCGCGCGATGCGGTTCGAGACCCTCGGCTACGCCTGGGACGAGGCAAACCCACTCAACGGGACCGGCGCGGAGGGCTGACCCCCCGCGACAGGCCGGGGGCGCTCGCTGGCGCCCTACTCCGCCGGTAGCGCGTCGAGGACCGGCCGGGATGCCCGGGCGCGCGGGCCATCGTCATGGGCATCGGTGAACTGCAGAGCCGCCAGCTGCGCGTACAGCGCGCCCTGCGCCAGCAGGCTCTCGTGCGTCCCGCTCTCGACGATTCGACCACCGTCGAGGACCAGGATGCGGTCCGCCTTGCGGATCGTGGCCAGGCGGTGCGCAATGACCAGGGTGGTACGCCCGCGCATCAGGGTGTCGAGGGCGGTCTGCACCGCGCGCTCGCTCTCGGCGTCGAGGGCTGAGGTCGCCTCGTCGAGCAGGAGGATCGGGGCATCCTTGAGGATGGCGCGGGCGATCGCCACCCGCTGGCGCTGGCCGCCGGAGAGCGTGACGCCCCGCTCGCCCACCGTCGTGGCGTAGCCCTGCGGCAGGGCCTGGATGAAGCCGTCGGCATGGGCGAGTTCGGCCGCGCGCCGGACCTGCGCCTCGGTCGCGGCCGGCCGGCCATAGCGGATATTCTCGAGCACCGAGCCGGAGAAGACCGTCGGGTCCTGGGGCACCAGGGCGAGGCGCTCGCGCAGTGGCTCCGGATCCGCCTGGGCGATGTCGACCCCGTCGACCCGGATGAGGCCGGATTGCGGGTCGTAGAAGCGCAGCAGCAGCTGCAGCACCGTGGTCTTGCCGGCGCCGGAGGGTCCCACCAGGGCGACGCGCTCCCCCGGCGCGATGGTGAAGCTGATGCCGTCCAGGGAGGGATGATCGGGCCGGGTCGGGTACTGGAAGCGCACGGCGTCGAAGGACACGGCGCCCTTGGCGGGCACCGGCAGGGCCAGCGGCTCGGCCGGGGTACGGATCATCGATTCGGCCGCCAGGATCTCGCCGAGGCGCTCGGCGGCCCCGGCCGCCTGGGCGAGCTCACCGTAGACCTCCGAGAGCTGCCCGAGGGCGCTCGCCCCGAACACCGCGTAGAGCACGAACTGCGAGAGCTGACCCGCCGTCATGGTGCCGGCCAAGACCCCTTGCGCGCCGTACCACATCACGCCGACGACGCTGGCGGAGATGAGGAAGATGGCGACGCCGGTCAGGAGCGCCCGCGCCTGGATCGAATCCCGCGCGGCCGCATAGGCATTTTCGGCCGCCGCAGCGAAGCGGCTCGCGGTGGTCCGGCCCATGCCGAAGGCCTGCATCGTGCGGATCGCGTTCACGGCCTCGGCGGCATAGGCCGAGGCGTCGGCGAGGCGGTCCTGCGCTGCCCGGGAGCGGCGTCGCACGCCGCGCCCGGACAGGATCAGGGGGAAGACGATGAGGGGAATCGCCGCCAGGACGAGGACCGACAGCTTCGGGCTCGTGATGACCATCATCACCACCGCGCCCGTGAACAGGAAGGCGTTCCGCAGCAGGATCGAGATCGAGACGCCGAAGACGGCCTTCACCTGCGTGGCATCCGCGGTGAGGCGCGAGATGATCTCGCCCGAGAGCGACCGGTCGAAGAAGGCGGGATCGAGCTGGGTCAGGCGCCGGAACACGGCGGTGCGGAGATCCGCCACCACGCGCTCACCCAGCGTCGCGACCGTGTAGTAGCGCGCCCCGCTGGAGAGGGCGAGGACCGCCACGACGCCGATCAGGGCGGCGAAGTAGGTGTCGATCACGCCCTGGCCCTCGGGCGAGAACCCGTGGTCGATGACCCGACGCAAGGCGATCGGGACCACCAGGGTCGCGCCCGAAGCGGCGAGGAGCGCCAGGAATGCCGCGAGCATCCGGCCGCGATAGACCATCGCGAACGGAATCAGCGGGCGGAGCGAACCCAGCGGTGCCTTCGGCCGCGCCTCGCCGGGGATTTTCTTGTCACGGCCGCGAGCCATGGTGCCTCGTCATCGTTGGTCTTCCAGGAAAAGCGACCGTTCGGCGGTCTCTTCGATCGGCGCACGCTTGTCGGGCGGAGGTGCGTGAGGTATAGGCGCGCCTTCATCCGATTGCGCGTGATCTATGGCCGCGGGCCGCCAGACGGGCCGGTCGGCTTGGCTATTCAAGGATTTCGTCATGGCAAAGAGCGCGGCCGACAAGGCCAAGGGTACCGAGCATCCCGACTACCACTTCATCAAGGTCGTGATGACCGACGGGTCCGAGTACATGACCCGGTCGACCTACGGCAAGGAGGGCGACACCCTCAACCTCGACATCGACCCGAACACCCATCCGGCCTGGACCGGTGGCGAGCAGAAGATGCTCGATCGCGGCGGTCGCGTGTCGCGCTTCAATTCGCGCTTCGGCGCCCTCTCCTTCGGCAAGAAGTAAGGTCACCCGGGTTCGCTGCCGCGCAACGCGGCGGCGGCCTCAGGACAACGCAGAACGGGCGGCTCCCCCCGGAGCCGCCCGTTCTGCGTTTCCGTTTCCTTTCCCGCCGCCCGGCCGGGGCCGGGCGGTGAAGCCCCGCTCAGGCGGACGCGCCGCCGAAGGCCGAGCGCAGCAGGCTCAGCTGGGCCACGACGGGGCTCTCCTGCGGCAGCGGCGTCGGACGCTCGTCGGCGATCAGGCCGTCGAGATGCAGGATCCGGCTGTGGAGACGGCGCGAGCGCACGATGAGGTCCTGGAGGGTCGGCGGCAGGACGCCGAACACCTCGCTACGGAAGGTCTCGGGCGTCGTCAGGCGGACGCGGGTCTTCTCCTGCATCGCCTCGGCCGGGGTCAGTTCGCCCTCGGACACGGCGCGCTGCACCAGGAGCCAGGAGGCGATCTGCATCAGCCGGGTGGTGAGGCGCATGCTCTCGCTGGCATAGCTTAGCGTCCCATCGCGGGACATCAGGCGGGATTCCTCGCGGCCGGTCCCGTCGAGATAGGCGGCCGCCTCCTCGACCAGGGTCATGCCCTCGCGGAAAAGAACCTTGAAGGCCTCGGACGTGACGTAGGTGTCACCGAAATTCACCCAATCGCGCTCGTCCCGGAACATGACGTCGAACCCGCTCATGGTGCCTCCTGTGCCGCGACCGGACCGATTGCGTCCCGAGATGGGACGAAGGCGCCGCGCTTGCACCGATCTGCGCAACTCTAGCGCCGAACCCACCGATCCGCGGCCTTTACCCGCTGTTAACGTTAATCGGGGCGATCGGGTCCCAGCGGCGCGATCGCGCCGCTGGGACGTCCGGATGACCGGACACGCGAAGGCCCGGACACGCGAAGGCCCGGACACGCGAAGGCCCGGACGCGAAGAACCCGGAACGAAAAAAGGCCGCCCGGTGCGGGCGGCCTGGAGAGCGAGTTTCGGGAGCAGTCCAAGCGAGCGGATCGGACAATCCGCGCGTTGTCCGGGAGAACCGAACAGGATCACAGGATGGCGCAGACTGGTTAACGGATGGTTCACGAAATGCCGTCCGGGCGCCTGATCGAGGGACCGGGATCTTGCCGTTTCGGCACGCTCCGGAATTGACTCGCGCGGGACCTTGCCCCATAAGCCGCGCCATCGCGACGCGGCGCCCTCGAGGGCGCTGTTCGCGCTTGCAGACACATTTCAGGGCGAGTGAATATCCGGCGCGGCCTTCGGTGCGGCCCGGATCGATCCTCGGCCATTCGGAGATCGCGCCATGAAGAGAACCTATCAGCCCAGCAAGCTCGTGCGTAAGCGTCGTCACGGCTTCCGCGCCCGCATGGCGACCGCTGGCGGCCGCAAGGTCATCGCGGCCCGCCGCGCACACGGTCGCAAGAAGCTCTCGGCCTAAGAGGTCGGCGGCGCCGTCACGGCGGCGCGCCACATCATGAGTCTGGCCAGGGGCCACAGGACCCGCTGCGAGATCGGATCGGCCATGTCATCGGCCCCACCGACGGTCGGGCGGCTCACGCGACGCTCCGAGTTCCTGGCCGCGGCCGGCGGACGTCGCTTCCACAACGAACGCCTGTCGGCGCAGGGCCTCGTCCGCGCCGCGGAGGCGTCCACGGACGACGCCCCCGGCGATCCCGCGGGCGACGGCCTCCGCATCGGCTTCACCATCACCAAGCGGGTCGGCCACGCGACGGAGCGCAATCGTATCCGGCGACGGCTGCGCGCAGCCGTGGCCCAGGCTGCCGGCGACCTGCCGGCGCGTCCCGCCGACGTGGTCCTGGTGGCGCGGCGCCCGGCCCTGCACGCCCCGTTCCAAACCCTCATCGACGACCTGCGCCGCGCCGTCACCGTGGTGACGAAGCCGCAGGATCCAAAACTGCCGGGCCAGACATCCGGAGCTTCCGATTCGCGGCCCGCCCGGCGCGGACGCGGCAAAGGCGCGCCCGCGTCTGGCGCATCGGCGACGGCTCCGGTATTGGCCTCGGGCCTCGCCGCGCCGGCCGATGCCGAGCCGGCCCGCGCGAACGCGCCCTCCCCTTCTCCCAACGCATGCGACGGACCGACCGATGGGTAATGACAAGACGAACATGATCGTCGCGATCGCCTTGTCGCTGGCGGTCCTGCTCGGCTGGAACTATTTCATCGCCGCCCCCCGCGTGGAGCAGCAGCGCCAGGCCGCCCTCCAGAACAAGGCCGCCACCGAGCCGGCCAGTCCGGACGGCGTGCCCAGCGCCAGCCCGAAGGAAGGCGGCCCCGCCAATCCCGTCCCCGGAACCCTGCCGGGCGCCGCAAGCGCCGGCGGTGGCGTCGTACCCCGCGAGACGGCGATCGCGCGTTCCCCGCGCGTGACCATCGACACCCCGGCGCTCGCCGGCTCCATCGCCCTGAAGGGCGGCCGCATCGATGACGTCTCGCTGAAGAACTACCACGAGACCGTGGACGACAAGAGCCCGCGCATCGTCCTGCTCTCGCCCACCGGAACCGAGAATCCCTACTACGCCGAGTTCGGCTGGGTCGGCCAGAACGCCGGACCGCTGCCCAACGGCGACACCGTCTGGACCGCCGACGCCACCACTCTGGCGCCGGGCAAGCCGGTGACGCTGAGCTACGACAACGGCGCCGGCTTGCTGTTCAAGCGCATCATCGCGGTGGACGACAAGTTCATGTTCACCGTTCGCGACGAGGTCGAGAACAAGGGTGGCAACGCGGTCTCCCTCTATCCCTACAGCCTCGTCTCGCGCTGGGGTAAGCCGCACACCCAGGGCTACTACGTGCTGCACGAGGGCCTGATCGGCGTCCTCGGCGCCGACGGCCTGCAGGAATACACCTACGATCACCTCGCCAAGGAGCCGGCCCTCGGCAATGCCAGCACCAAGGGCAAGACCTGGGCGGGCGTGACGGGCGGCTTCGTCGGCATCACCGACAAGTACTGGGCCGCTGCCGCCATCCCGGATCAGGCGACCCCCTACACGGGCAGCTTCACCGAGCGGACCGACGGCGCCACCAAGGTCTACCAGGCCAACGTGCTCGGCAACGTGCAGGTGATCCAGCCCGGGGCCTCGGCGACCGCGACCCAGCAGCTGTTCGCTGGCGCCAAGGAAGTGAACACCGTCAACGCCTATCAGGCGAACCAGAACATCAAGCAGTTCGACCTGCTGATCGACTGGGGCTGGTTCCACTTCATCACCAAGCCCATGTTCCGGGCGCTGGACTTCTTCTTCCACCTGTTCGGCAACTTCGGTGTGTCGATCCTGGTGGTGACCTTCTGCCTGAAGCTGCTTTTCCTGCCGATCGCCAACAAGTCGTACCAGTCCATGGCCAAGATGAAGGCCGTGCAGCCGGAGATGGCGTCGATCCGCGAGCGCTATGCTGACGACAAGATGAAGCAGCAGCAGGCGATGATGGAGCTGTACAAGAAGGAGAAGATCAATCCGGTCGCTGGCTGCTGGCCGGTGCTGATCCAGATCCCGGTCTTCTTCGCGCTGTACAAGGTCCTGTTCATCACCATCGAGATGCGGCACGCGCCGTTCTTCGGCTGGATTCAGGATCTGGCCGCGCCGGATCCGACAAACATCCTCAACCTGTTCGGTCTCCTGCCGTTCGCGGCACCCGACTTCATCCACCTCGGCATCTGGCCCATCATCATGGGCATCACGATGTTCATCCAGATGAAGATGAACCCCGCGCCGCCGGACCCGGTCCAGGCGCAGATCTTCACCTTCATGCCCATCGTGTTCACCTTCATGCTCGGCTCGTTCCCGGCCGGACTGGTGATCTACTGGGCCTGGAACAACACCCTGTCGGTGATCCAGCAATACGTCATCATGCGCCGCAACGGCGTGAAGGTGGAGTTGTGGGACAATCTCAGGGGCATGTTCCGGCGCAAACCCGCCGACAAGAACGCCGTCGCCAAGAGCTGAAGTTGCCAAGAGCTGAACCCGGCTCGACCGAACCGCGCCGGGCCGACGTCCGGCCACGGCGCGCGACATCCCAACCGGTCCTCTCCGTTTCCTGACGGGGAGGACCGTCCTGTTTCCGGCGTGTCGGCTCGCGAGGGCGGCGGATGCGCCCCCTCGTCCGGAGCCGCCCGATGTCCCAAGCCGAAGACGATGCCGCCCTGCTGGAGGCCGGACGCCTGCTGTTCGCGGGTGCGGCCGACTTCATCGCCTCGGCACCGAACGTGCCCGCCCTGCCGGCGATGAAGGGCGTTGAGATCGCCTTCGCGGGCCGCTCCAACGTCGGCAAGTCGAGCCTCGTCAACGCGCTGACCGGGCGCAACACCCTGGCGCGGACCTCGCACACCCCGGGGCGCACGCAACAGCTCAACTTCTTCGATATCGGGGGCCGCCTGACCCTGGTCGACATGCCGGGCTACGGCTACGCGGCGGTGGAGAAGACCAAGGTCGAGGCCTGGACCGACCTGATCCACGACTACTTGAAGGGCCGCTCGAACCTGGCCCGGGTCTTCATGCTGATCGACTCGCGCCACGGCCTGAAGAGCATCGACACCGACGTCCTCGACGGCCTCGACAAGGCCGCCGTCAGCTACCAGATCGTGCTGACCAAGGGCGACGCCCTGAAGAAATCCGAGATGGATGCCCGCATCGCCGGGGTGCAGGCCGCCATCGCCCGTCGGCCGGCCGCCTACCCCGAGATCCTGCTCACCTCGAGCCGCGACGATCGGGGCGTCCCCGAACTCCGGGCCAGCGTCGCCCGCCTGCTGCGGGAGCGCGGCGCGTGAACGGCGTCGATCGCGTCCTCCTGGCGCTCGGCGCCCTCGCGGGCCTGCTGGGTGTGGCTGCCAGCGCGGCGGCCGCTCATCTCAGCGGAGCCGACAGTCTGAAGACGGCCGCCCAGTTCCTGCTCTTCCACGCCCCGGCGATCCTCGGGCTCGTCGCGTTGACCGCCACCGGCACGACGCACCGTCTCGTGACCCGAATCGCGGCGGGGGCCCTGGTCGTCGGCCTCGCGCTGTTCTCGGGCGACCTCGCCCTCCGGGCGCTCCGGGGGACGCCACTGTTTCCCATGGCGGCGCCGACCGGAGGCTTCGCCCTGATGGCCGGCTGGCTGCTCACGGCCGTGGCCGCCTTCGTTCCGGCACGCCGGTCCTGGGGCATGGGCCCGCCGCCGACCGCCCGATGCACACCGCGCTCACCGCGCGGGTGACTCCTCGTCGTCGGCTCCGGGATCGTGTGGCGGGAAGACGCCTCAGCGGTCCGGCCGAGCCGCTGGGACCCGGCCCTCAGCGGATCAGCGGGGGCAGCTGTGGCGCGGCGCCGTCCGGCAGCGCGGTCTGCGCCACGTTCATGCTCATCGCCAGCAGCGTGTAGTAGCCGTTGATCCCCGCCATCTCGATGGCGCCCTGCTCGCCGAAGGTCTGGACCGCCCGCGCGTAGGTCGTGTCGCTCACCGCCTTGTTGTGGTGCAGCTCCGTCGAGAACGCGTAGACCAGCGTCTCCTCCGGGCCCATCGCGTCCGGCCGCCGGCCCTCCTGGATCGCCGTGACGATCGCCGGGTCGAGGCCGGCTTTCAGAGCGATCGGCGCGTGGATGTGCCACTCCAGCTGCTGCGTCCATTCCCGCGCGGTGATCAGGATGATGAACTCGCTCAGCCGCAAGGGCAGCACGCTGCGGTAGCGCAGGTGCAGCCCCATGTTGCTGGCGTTGGTCATCAGCTCGGGACTGCGCAGGAGCGGCACGAACGGTCCGAAGACCGGCGTCTTCCGCGCCGCCAGGAAGGCCTCGGAGGCCGCCCTCTGCTCCGGGCTGAGGGCGTCGGCCGGAAGCGGCGGCAGGCGGTCTTGGGCCAAGGCGGACAGACTCCCGAAGAGAAGGATCGACAGGACCGGCAGGACGGCGACACGCAATGGATTGGACCCTCCGATCCGGCTTCCGGGCGCGGCCTATGGCATCACCGGCGGGTGGTAGGTCAGCGTGAAGGCCAGGGCCCAGAGCAGGAACAGCACCACCGGCAGGTGGATCAGGAGCTGCAGGAAGCTGAAGCCGACGATGTCGCGCGCCTTCAGGCCGAGGATGCCGAGGAGCGGCAGCATCCAGAACGGGTTGATCAGGTTCGGGAGCGCTTCGGCCGCGTTGTAGACCATCACCGCCCAGCCGAGATGCACCTGCAGCTCGTTGGCCGCCTGCATCACGTAGGGCGCCTCGAGCAGCCACTTGCCGCCGCCCGACGGCACGAAGAAGCCGAGCACCGCCGAGTACACGCCCATCGAGATCGGGAAGCTGCCCGTGGTGTTCAGGCTGACGAAGGCGTGGGTGATCACCTCGGACACCGAGATCCCGGCGGCATTCTTCGGCCCGGTCAGCATCGCGCTGATGGCGGCGTAGAGCGGGAACTGGATGAGGATGCCGGCCGTCGCCGGGACTGCCTTGGCCACTGCGACGAGGAAGCGCTTCGGGCGCCAGTGCAGCAGCAGGCCGAGGGTGATGAACAGGAGGTTGTAGGTGTTCAGGTTGGAGATCGCGGTGATCCAGGATTGCCGAGCGAACTCCTGGTAGATCCAGGCGCCCGCGATCACCACGAGCAGGATCGTCAGGATGGGCGAGTGCTCCAGCCATTCGCCGGGCTGCTCCGGCCGGCCGAGATCGGTCGTTTCGCGCGCGACGTTCACGCCGAGATCCTCGGCCGTCACCGCCGTGCTCGGGCGGGGCGCCGAGGCATAGGCGATGATCACCGACATCACGAAGAGGATCGCGGCGATCAGCATCGACTGCCAGAGGAAGATGGTCTCGCTGAAGGGGATCACACCGGTGATCGGCAGCAGCGCCTTCGGCAGGCTCGCCGCGTTCGCCTGAAGCTGGGCCGCCGAAGAGCTGAGGCCCATGGCCCAGGTGGCGCCGAGCCCGAGATAGGCGGCGGCCCCGGCGGCACGGTAATCCATGCGGAGTTCGGTCCGGCGGGCGAGCGCGCGGGCGAGGAGGCCACCGAAGATCAGGCTCAGGCCCCAGCTCAGGAACGAGGACAGCATGGTCGCGGCGGCGACGAAGCCGACGGCGCCGCGGCCGGTCTTCGGGATGGCGGCGAGCCGATCGATCAGCGCCTGGACCGGGGGCGCCGTCGCCACGACGTAGCCGCCGATCGTGACGAAGGCCATCTGCATGGTGAAGGGGATCAGGCTCCAGAAGCCGTCGCCGAAACTCTTGGCGATGGCGGGCGCCGGGGCGCCGTTGGCCAGCGCGCCGAGGGCGACGATGACCACCGCGATGGCGACGAAGATGAAGGCATCGGGAAACCACTTCTCGGCCCAGGCGGTGAAGCGGATGCCGGCCCGCGACAGGGCGCTGTCCAGCGCGGCGGGGTCGGCTCGACGCTCCGGCGTGGGTGTCGACATCGGGAAGTCCTGGGAACGAGGAAATGGCCTTGGAGGCGCATTGTCCGCAATTGCCGACCGGGCTCAAGATGCAATCCGGCCGGTACACAGGCTTGGCAGCAGGGATCGCGCGGGAATGTCAGGTCGCCGCTTCAGGCTTCCTTGAGGGTTCGACGGCTACGATGCGCCCTGTTCTCGCATGGGAGACCCTGTTCGTGGCCGAAATCTCGAAGTTCCGGGACCTCGATACGAGGATGGCCGAACGGCGTCAGGCCAGCGCCAAGGTGCGTGATCTGGCGCGCCAGGACCGGGGCAGGACGGATTTCGAGAAGCCCTTCCTGTCCCCCCTCGGCTGGATGATCGCGGTCATCCTGAACTTCGCCCTGGTGCTGGTCGTAGGCCTCGGCACTGTGCTGGTCCCGCCCCTGATGGCGTGCCGCGAGCAGAGTGCGCGCGGTTTCTTCGCCGGCGACTCTTTCCAGGCCTGCGCCGGCCGGGGCATCTCGGCCAGCTTCCAGGACTTCGACCGTCGCATCCGCCGCCTCGTCCTGCGCTCGGGACAGTGAGGAACCGGCCTGACGGGGCCCGCGGCGGCGGCTGCCGTCGCGGGCCCCGGGATTTCGGCGGGATCCCGGCAGGATGTCGGCAAGATGTCGGAATGACGCCCCGCCTCAGTTGAGGGTGGCACTCTCCGGCCGGCGCTCGGTGCTGAGGCCGGACTTGCCCACCTTCAGCCCGAGGGGACCGACCTCCACCGGCACCACTTCCCCGTCGTGGATCAGCCCGGACAGGAGTTGCTCCGCCAGCCGATCCTGCACCGCCTTCTGGATCACGCGCTTCAGGGGACGCGCCCCGTAGGCCGGGTCGTAACCCTTGTCGGCGAGCCAGTCGCGAGCCTCCGGATCGACGTCGAGGGTGATCTTGCGCTCGTCGAGGAGCTTCTGCAGGCGCTTCAGCTGGATATCGACGATCGCGCCCATCTCCGAGCGCATCAGGCGGTGGAACAGGATGATCTCGTCGATCCGGTTCAGGAATTCCGGCCGGAAGTGGCTGCGCACCACGCCCATCACCTCCTCGCGCACGGCGTCGGTGTCGTCGCCCTCCCCCTGGTTGACGAGGTATTCCGAACCGAGGTTCGAGGTCATGATCAGGAGCGTGTTGCGGAAATCCACCGTCCGCCCCTGTCCGTCGGTCAGCCGGCCGTCATCGAGCACCTGGAGCAGGACGTTGAACACGTCCGGATGCGCCTTCTCGACCTCGTCGAACAGCACGACCTGGTAGGGCCTGCGCCGAACCGCTTCGGTCAGTGCTCCCCCCTCCTCGTAGCCGACATAGCCCGGAGGCGCGCCGATCAGCCGGGCCACGGAGTGCTTCTCCATGTATTCGGACATGTCGAGGCGCACGAGAGCCGTGTCGTCGTCGAAGAGGAAGCCCGCCAGGGCCTTGGTCAGTTCGGTCTTGCCGACGCCGGTGGGGCCCAGGAAGATGAACGAGCCGATCGGCCGGTTCGGATCCTGGAGACCGGCGCGCGCCCGGCGCACGGCGGTCGCCACCGCCTCCACCGCCTCGCGCTGCCCGACGACGCGCTCGCCCAGCACCTTCTCCATGGCCAGGAGCTTGTCACGCTCGCCCTCCAGCATCTTGTCGACGGGAACCCCGGTCCAGCGCGAGACGACGCCCGCGATATGCGCCGGCGTCACCGCCTCCTCGACCATGCCGTCGCGGACCACGGCGCTCTCGGCCTGGGCCTCGATCTCCGAGAGCTGACGCTCCAGGCCCGGGATCACCCCGTAGGCGAGCTCACCCGCGCGCTGGTACTGGCCCTGGCGCTGGGCCGAGGCCAATTCGTTCCGCGCCTCGTCGAGCTTGCGCTTGAGTTCGGCGGCGGCCCCGAGCTTGTCCTTCTCCGCCTTCCAGCGCGAGGTGATCGCGGCGGATTGCTCCTCGAGGTCGGCCAGCTCCTTCTCCAATCGCACGAGACGGTCGCGCGAGGCGGAATCGGTCTCCTTTTTAAGGGCCTCCCCCTCGATCTTCAGGCGCACGATCTCGCGGTCGACGTTGTCGAGCTCCTCGGGCTTCGAATCGACCTGCATGCGCAGGCGCGATCCGGCCTCGTCCATCAGGTCGATGGCTTTGTCCGGAAGGAAGCGGTCGGTGATGTAGCGGTTCGACAGGGTCGCAGCTGCCACCAGGGCCGCATCCTGGATGCGTACACCGTGGTGCTGCTCGTACTTCTCCTTGATGCCGCGCAGGATCGAGACCGTGTCCTCGACGGTGGGCTCGGACACGAAGACGGGCTGGAAGCGCCGCGCCAGGGCCGCGTCCTTCTCCACATGCTTGCGGTACTCGTCGAGGGTGGTGGCCCCGACGCAGTGCAGCTCGCCGCGGGCGAGGGCCGGCTTCAGCAGGTTGGAGGCATCCATCGCCCCATCCGCCTTGCCGGCGCCGACCAGGGTGTGCATCTCGTCGATGAACAGGATGATCCCGCCCTCGGCCGCCGTCACCTCGGAGAGCACGCCCTTCAGCCGCTCCTCGAACTCGCCGCGATACTTTGCACCCGCGATCAGCGCGCCCATGTCGAGGGCGAGGAGGCTCTTGTCGCGCAAGGATTCCGGCACGTCGCCATCGACGATCCGCAGGGCGAGGCCCTCGACGATGGCGGTCTTGCCGACGCCGGGCTCGCCGATGAGGACGGGGTTGTTCTTGGTGCGCCGGGACAGGACCTGGATCGTGCGACGGATCTCCTCGTCGCGGCCGATCACCGGGTCGAGCTTGCCCTCGCGCGCCGCTTCGGTGAGGTCGCGGGCGTACTTCTTCAGCGCATCATAGGCGTTCTCGGCCGTGGCGTTGTCGGCGGTCCGGCCCTTGCGCAGGGCGTTGATCGCGCCGTTGAGCGAGGCCGCGGTGACGCCGGCCGCCGCCAGCGCGCGCCCGGCCTCGGTATCCTTCTCGACCGCGAGGGCGAGCAGCAGGCGCTCGACCGTGACGTAGCTGTCGCCCGCCTTCTCGGCGGCCTTCTCGGCAGTGTCGAACAGGCGCACGAGTTCGCGCGTCGCCTGCGGCTGAGACGCGTTGCCGGACACCTTCGGCTGCTTGGCGAGCCAAGCCTCGGTCTGTGCAAGGGCGACCCGCGATTGACCGCCCGCCCGATCGATCAGACCGGCGCAGAGGCCCTCGGGATCGTCGAGCAGAACCTTGAGGATATGGCCCGGCTGGAATTGCGGATGGCCCTCGCGCATTGCGAGGCTCTGCGCGGCCTGGACGAAGCCGCGGGCGCGCTCGGTATAGATCTCAAAATTCATCTGTGTCCCACCTCCCCGTGTCGGCTCGACCCACCGCCCGCTCTTCGCGGCGCGACCGATCGCCGAGACGTCGCCCCCACGGCCGATGCCGCTGGAGACCCCGGCGCCACCTGGCCGCCGGTAGTCGAGATGTGGTGTTGTAAATCGGCACCACAAGGGTGCGGTACGCGACGGGAGACAGCCGTCGCTCAGGCTTGCGTCCCGACGCATTTCAGGGCCACGCTCGGCGCATGACCGACATGCCCAGCCTGCGCCTCGACGCCCTCTACCGCTACCCCGTGAAGGGGCTCTCACCCGAGTCGATAGACCACGCAACCCTGAGGGACGGAGACTACTTTCCCGACGACCGCCTGTTCGCGGTCGAGAACGGCCCGTCGGGTTTCGACCCGGCCGCCCCGGTGCACCAGCCCAAGATCAAGTTCCTGATGCTGATGCGCGACGAGGCGCTGGCGCAGCTCGACACGCGCTACGATCCGACGGATGGAACGCTGACGATCCGCCAGGGCGGCGCGATCGCAGCCCGCGGCGACCTCGCCCAACCGCAAGGGCGGGCCACCATCGAAGACTTCCTCACGCACTACATGCCCGGATCCCTGCGCGGTCCAGCCCGGATCCTGTCGGCACCGGGCGGTTATCGCTTCACGGACTCTCCGCGCGGCTTCGTCTCGCTCCTCAATCTCGCCAGCGTCGCCGCGCTCGAGACCATGACCGGCGCGGCGGTGAACCCCCTCCGCTTCCGCGCGAACCTCCACGTCACGGGCCTCGACGCCTGGGCCGAGCTCGATCTCGTCGATCACACGCTCACGTCGCCGGGCGGCGTGCGCCTGCGCATCCACAAGCGAACGCAGCGCTGCGCAGCGACCAATGTCGACCCGGCTACGGGCCAGCGCGACCTCGCGATTCCTCGTACGCTCGCGCAGCATCTCGGCCACACGGATTGCGGCGTCTACGCGGAGGTGCTGGAAGGCGGCGTGTTGACGGCCGGCGAGGCTCTCAGCCTGGGCTAGATGGCGTCGCGGTGCACGAGGACGATCGCGGCGGCGTAGCCCGCCCGGCGCAGGTGGCGCAGGTCCGCGTGACGGCGCTCGCAGGTGACCTTCAGGTAGCGGCTCTCACCGGCGGCCAGGCCCGTGGAAGCCGCGGCGGCCTGACCGTGCATCATGCACTCCATGGGAGTTCGGGCAGGGGCGACGATGACGTCGAGGGCGGTGTCGCGCGAGCAATCCTTGGCGAGGAGCGTCGCGGCGCAGACGAGGGCGACGGAGAGCAGTTCAGACATGACGGACCCCTTGTTCGAGATGGCGAAAAAGGTCCGCGGTGTGGCTCCGGCGTGCGAGCGGCCGCGTGATCGTTGCCTTGGTGTTCCCCGTGTCGTTGTTGTTGAAGAGGGCTAAGCACGGCGTGTGCCAGCGTCGTTCCCCTGAGGGGCGGATCACCGTCCGGCGTGGACGGGGCCGCCGATGGCGCAGCTTGCGTTAGCGGCGGACCTGCAACCAGTGCGGCTCGGGCTCGGATCGCGGCAGAATGGCTGCGACGGCATCGAGATCGACGGTGAATTGCTCGGTCAGGAGGCGCCAGACCTCGGAGGGCGAGGCCGCCTGAGGGTTGAGCTGATCGACCGCGCTGGCGATGTGGTGCGGGCTGAGCAGGGTGGGACGCGGTACGTATGGATCAACATTCAGCATGGTGCAGGATCCCCGGCGACCGACCGATCATGGTTTATCAACCTTAAGGATTGATTACCAGGGACCGGTTGCAGCCGCGTCCGCGACGCGTCCGCGGAAGGGGGCCGCGCCGGCTCCGGCGGCGCCCGCGCCGGACGGACGCCGGCGCAACACGTCGCCGCCGCGTGAAATTCATTTGCCTGCTGCTTCGCACCGTCGCGTTGCTGCGCTAGAAGCCCGGCGTCGCGCGCGGTGCCCGACGCGCCATCGAGGACGAGCCCCACGATGAAAGAACCGCTGCCCAACGTCCATGTGCGCGCCGAGGTCCTGGTCCAGGCCCTGCCGCACATGCAGCGCTACGACCAGGAGATCGTGGTCATCAAGTATGGCGGCCACGCCATGGGAGACCGGGCAGCGGCGGAGGATTTCGCCGAGGACATCGTGCTCTTGGAGCAGTCCGGCTTGAAGCCCATCGTGGTCCATGGCGGAGGCCCGCAGATTGGGCGGATGCTCGGCCGGCTCGGCATCGAATCGGAATTCCGCGGCGGTCTGCGCGTCACCGATGAGGCCACCGTCGAGGTGGTCGAGATGGTTCTGGCCGGCTCGATCAACAAGCAGATCGTCGGCTGGATCTCGGCCGAGGGCGGCCGCGCCATCGGCCTCTGCGGCAAGGATGGGAACATGGTTCGGGCCCGCAAGGCCACCCGCACCATCATCGATCCCGAGAGCCAGACCGAGCAGGAGGTCGATCTCGGCCTCGTCGGCGAGCCCGAGCATGTCGAGCGCGGCGTTCTCGACGCGGTGCTGAAGGCCGAGCTGATTCCGGTCCTGGCCCCCGTGGCCTTCGGCTCCGACGGCCAGACCTACAACGTCAATGCCGACACCTTCGCGGGCGCGATTGCGGGGGCGCTGCGGGCCAAGCGCCTGCTGCTGCTCACCGACGTTCCGGGGGTGCTCGACAAGGACAAGAAGCTCATCCCCGAGCTGTCCATTGACGATTGCCGCCGGCTCATTGCGGACGGCACGATCACGGGCGGCATGATCCCCAAGGTTGAGACCTGCATCTACGCTCTGGAGCAGGGCGTCGAGGCGGTGGTCATCCTCGACGGCAAGGTCAGCCACGCGGTGCTGCTGGAGCTGTTCACCGATTACGGTGCCGGCACCCTGATCCGTCGGGGCTGAACGCGATCCCCTGCCCTGCGCTCAGGTCGCGCGGGGCAGGACCCGCGGCCGGAAGGCCACCAGGGTCATGTCGTCCCGTCGGCTCTCGCCGCCGCGATAGGCGGCGAGCGCTGCATCGAGCACCGCCACCTGCTCGGCCAGCGGCGCCCCTTGATGAGGCCCTAGGATCTCGGTCACGCCACGATGGCCGAGGAGGCGTCGGGCGGGTCCGGCGCTGCCCATCTGGTCGGTGATCCCGTCCGTCATCAGGTAGAACGTCATGCCGGGTCCAACCCGCAGGCGGGTCTCCTCCGCCGCAAAGCGCTCGCCCGGTCGCTGCGGATAGCCGAGGCCGCGCTTGGCACCGCGGATCCGCGTCACCGCCGCGCCGTCGATCAACGTCAGGGCCGAGCCGGCGCCGGCGAAGCGGAGCTCCGCGGCGGCCGGGTCCCAGACGCAGAGGCCGCAATCGAGGCCGTCGTCGGATTCAGATCCCCGCCCGTCCTGGCGCAGTTGGGTCCGCACCATGCCATCGAGCGCCTCCAGGATGGCGGCCGGATCGCGCAGGCCGCGCTCGTGGATCAGGCGGTCGAGGGCGGTGGCGACGATGAGTGTCAGGAAGGCGCCCGGAACGCCATGGCCGGTGCAGTCGGCCACCAGCAGGATGCCGAGGCCGTCGATTTCCTCGAGCCAGAAATAATCGCCCCCGACCAGATGCAGCGGCTCCCAGAGCACCGCCACGTCTAGACCCGTGCCGTCGAGGGCTGACCGGTCGGGCAGCACCGAGCTCTGGATGCGACGGGCGTAGCCGATGCTCTCCATCACCAGGTGGTTGGCCTGGGCCAGCTTCTGGTGTGCCTGCTCCAGCTGCTCCAGGAGCTGCTTGGCCTCGTCGCCGGAGCGGAGCCCGTCGACCATGCGGTTGAAGGCCTGGGAGATGACGTCGATCTCGTTGCTGGCGCGGAACGCGCCATCGAGCTCCACCGGCACCCAGCGCTTGTGCTCGACCTCGCGCATGGCCAGCAGCAGGCGCTTCAGGGGGGACAGCACGTGCCGCCGCACGTTGGCATGCAGGGTCAGCACGAAGGCGAGCATCAGGATCAGGCTGGTGACGACGGCGAGAATCGCCTGCTTCTCGGCGTTGCCGCGCAGGGCCTCGGCCGAGATCGACAGGGTCAGGTGTCCCAGCGGGGCGTCACCGGGGCCGGCGACGAGATCTGCCTGCGTCGTGATCTGCTCGAAGGACCGCCCGCGCTTCGGCTCGCCCAGCGTCATCACCACGGCACCGGCGGCGTCGCGCAGGGTCGCCGCGCGGAAGGCCGGGTCGAGGGTCAAAGCCTCCATCGGACGACGATAGATCTCCGGACGGCTGCGCCAGCCGGGACCGGCAATAGCCTTGGCGGTCAGGGACGCCATCAGGTCGGCGCGCTCGGTGTAGAGGTGGAGCTGGTCGCGATAATTGACCCACGCGATCCCGATCTGCGTCACCAGGACGACCACCGCGATCACGGGGTAGATCCGCAGGAAGAGGGTGTGGGCGAGGCTGTCGAGGTCGCGCCCCTGGGCCGCGCCGCGCAGGGCGCCCGGACGCATCGCGCCCGGCTCGCCGGTCGGGACATCGATGAAGCCCGCCGCGCTGAGAAAATCACTGCTGCGCCGCGGGCCGGCTCCGCGCAGGGACCCGCCGCGCCGTACGCCGGAGGCAGGCCGGTCGCTGGCGGACGGGCCGGTGGCGGCTCCGAGGGTCGGGGTCTCGGCAGTCATGGCCGGATCGCAGCGCCCGAGAGGTCCTGCGCGCCGGACCTCAATGCGATACGGTTGCGACCGCAATCCTTGGCCGCATAAAGGGCGGCATCGGCCCGCTGCATGGCGTTCTCCAGGGTTTCTCCCGGCTCGGACTGGGCGACGCCGATGCTCACGGTGATCCGCATGGCGGCATCCATCATCGGCACCGGCGTCACGGCAACGGCTTCGCGCAGGCGTTCCGCGAAGGCCGCGCCGCCCTCGAGGCCGGTATCGGACAGGACGATGGCGAACTCCTCGCCGCCCGTGCGGCCGATGAAGTCGAGGGTGCGCAGGTGAGCCCGGCAGATCGCGACGAAGGAGACCAGCGCGGCGTCGCCGGCCGCGTGACCGAAACTGTCGTTGAGGAGCTTGAATCGGTCGAGGTCGAGCATGAGGATGCAGACCGGGGCGCCGCTGCGCGCGTGGCGCAGCCATTCGCGCGCAGCGCTCTCCATGAAGCGGCGGCGCGCCAGGGCCCCCGTCAGGTCGTCGGTGTCGGCCAAGCGCCGCAGCTCGGCCTCCAGACGGGTGCGGTGCTCGATCTCACCGGACAGGGCGGCGTTCAGGGCCTGCAGATCCCGGCGCTGATCGGCTAGGCGCTGGTTCGCCTTCTGCAGGTCGAGTTGCATCCGGTCGCTCATGCGGACCAGCCGCTGCTGCTCGCGAAAGCCCCGACGATAGGCGTCGGCCAGCGCCTGGACACCGCCGGCGACGTCCGAGAGCCCCGACAGCATCGCCTCCGTGCGGGTCAGTACCGCTTCCTCAGCGTCGTAGAGACTGAAGGAATCGGCGGCGGGTTCTGAGGCCGTGCCTCCGACGGCCCGGATCGCGCGGGTCATACGATCTCCCTCACCATCTCGAAGCGCGCGTAGGAGAAGTCGGCGGCGAAGTCCTCGCCCGCTTCCTCGATCGTCTCGTCGCCATCGGCAAACCGCCAGCGCACCGTGATCGAGCGCCCTTCCTCGGCGGCGTCCTCCAGGGGCATGAACAGGTTCATCAGCGCCTTGGCGCTCGACGAGTTGAAGTAGGCCAGCCCGACCTCGAACACGATCGGGGTCGGGGAGGCATCCGCCAGGTAGGTGCGCAGAGCCTGGAGCAGGGGGCCGAAGAAGGCGGCGGCATCCTCGGGATAGGATTCGCCGTGCAGGGACAGGTGCCCGGTCGCGAAGTCGAAATCGACCCGCGGCGAGCGGTCCGTGGCGGCAAGCTGGATTCGGTCCATCGGTGGTCGGCCCGTCAGATATAGGCTTTGAGGCAGAAGAAGCTGCGCCCGGAGCTGAGCGCCTGGAAGCCGTACTCGACCGGCGCGCTGGAGCGCCGCGCGATCTCGATCAGGCCGATGCTGCCGCCGAGGCTGCCCTCGTCCGGCGGCTGGCGAAGCTTCTCGCGGTAATAGGCCTTCAGTTCGTCGCTGTTCAGGCTCGCGATATGGTCGAGGCGGGCGCGCAGGGGCGGGACGTCGAGATCCGGCAACTCGTTTCCGCAGACGACGTAGAAGCGCCCCGCCTCCATACCGACGACGATCACCCCGTTGCTGATCAGACCTGCCTGCGGACCGGACGGTTTCACGACCTTGTCGGCGGAGTAACGGATGACGTTCTGTGCCTGCTCGACGAAGATCGCGAAGACGCGCTTGGCCACCGATGCATCGGTCTCGCCCTGGCGCATGCGCAACTTGAGCACTTCGCCGAGGGAGAAGAGGACGTTCTCCGAAATGTCGCCGCCGAAGGAAAGGATTACGCCCTGGCGCCGGGACGCGTCGAAGAAGTTCATGAAATCGCGTGCGAGCAATGCAATTTCTCCCGCCACACCGGGTCGGCCTTAGACGCTCGTCTCGCGCTATACCGTCGTGATCAAATAGCCGGACGTTCGTATACGTTCGGTTAAGCTGGCATCTTCGCCTTGTCTTTCCGCCGGCAAGCAAAATATCGCCATGCCGAGGCTTAGGCTGCCTATTTCGAGGACAAAACGGTTGGCTTTTGCCTAAACACTGACCAACTCACCTCGGGCCGATGTGAAGAGCCTGCCGGCGAAGCGCGGCTCGGACGACGGGGCCTCGAGGCCGGGCCGGCGCACATGCTTGCGGGATGCCGACGGCCATGCTCTGACATGCAGGCGCCCCGCTTTCCTTCGCGGTGTCCGGTCCCCATCTCGAATGGCCGGGCGTCTCGGCCCACCCAAGAACCACATCGACCCACCTTGTTCCTGCCCGGCGAAACCCACTTCACCACCGACCAATCCCGCGGCTTTCGCCACGTCGACACTTGGGTGTTCGATCTCGACAACACGCTGTATCCGAGCGACGCCCGGGTCTGGCCGCAGGTCGACGAGCGCATCACCCTCTACGTCATGCGCCTCTATGGCCTCGACGGCCTCTCGGCCCGGGCCCTGCAGAAGTATTTCTACCATCGCTACGGGACGACCCTGAAGGCGCTGATGGTGGAATCGGCCATCGATCCGCACGACTTCCTCGACTTCGCCCACGACATCGACCATTCGTCGATCCGCCTCGACCCGGCGCTGGGCGACGCCATCGAGCGCCTGCCCGGCCGCAAGCTCATCCTCACCAACGGATCGCGCCGGCACGCTGAGAACGTGGCGGCCAAGCTCGGCATCCTCGACCATTTCGAGGACGTGTTCGACATCGCCGATGCCGATTTCATTCCGAAGCCCGAGCGCTCCACCTACGAGCGGTTCCTGAAGCGCCACGGTGTCGAGCCGCGCCGGGCGGCCCTGTTCGAGGACATTGCCCGCAACCTGATCGTGCCGCACGACATCGGCATGTCCACGGTCCTGGTGGTTCCGCCGACGATCGACCCCTTCCGGGAAGCCTTCGAGCAGGAGGCCGTTCGCGAAGCGCATATCGACCATATCACCAGCGATCTCGCCGGTTTCCTCGCGCAGCGCGTGCTGCCGGAACTCGCGTGAGCGGCGGCGAACCGGACTGGACGTCGGCTCGGGCACCGGACCTCGGTGCGATCGAGGATCTGGCGCATGCGGCCTTCGCCAACCTGCCCCGGGCCTTCCGGAATCTCTGTGCCGGCCTCGTCATCCACGTCGAAGACTTCCCCGACGACGAGACCTTGCGAGAGATGGCGTGCGAGAGCCCGTTCGATCTCCTCGGTCTATTCCGCGGGATCGGTCTCGCCCAGAGCGGCGAGGCGGCGACCGGGCAGATACCGAATCAGGTCTGGCTCTACCGTCGCCCCCTCCTCGACGACTGGGCCGAGCACGACGAGACCCTCGGCCACCTCGTCACGCACGTCCTGGTCCACGAAATCGGGCATCATTTCGGGCTCTCCGACGCCGACATGGAGGCGATCGAGGCGGCCGCGGACACCTGAGGCGTCAGGCCTTCTGGGCGGACCGCAACAGGCTGGCCTTGGGTCGGCGGGTGCGGAACTGCCCGCGCTCCACCGCGACGAAGACCAGGACGGCGAGCGCCAAGGTGGTGAGCCACCACATCACCGTCATCCCGACGCCGATGCAGGCGATCAGGAAGGCCGAGGCGAAGGCTGCCATGGCACCGGGCACCAGCACCGATGCTTCGCGTCCCGCGCGGCGGATCGCGGCGTGCAGGGCGAAGGCGGCCGCGAAGGCCCCGACCAAGCCAAGCTCGTACCAGAGCTCGAACAGCAGGGTCCGCGGCGCGTTGATCGGCAGCAGGTTGACGTAACGACCCCGCAGGGCCGTCTCGAGGCCGTGCCCGGTGACGAGACGCAGCGGCTCGCCGGTGACGATGGTCTGCCAGGCCTTGAGGCTCAGGACGCCGGGCGCCCGCCCGCCGAACATCGTCGCGCCGATCGGTCGGGCAATGAAGGGCAGGACCGGTCCCAGCACCAGCAGGGTCGCCGCCGTGACGCCGAGGAGGCGCGGCGTCAGCATGGGCCGGAACGTTGCGAGCGCGAAGGCAATGGCCCCCACCGCCAAGGCGACCAGGGTGGTCGGGCCGGGCGAGACCAGGAGCGCGACCGAGACGAGCAGGGCCAGCCCGAGGGCCTCGCCGTTGCGCCCACGGGAGCGAAGCCAAGACACAGCCGGCCAGACGAACAGGATGAGCAGGATCAAGCCCCGGTCGAGAATCGCGTCCTCGTCAGGTCCGAGCAGGCCCTGGCCGAACGGCCCCTGCCCCGTGAGCCCGAGCCCAATGGCGAAGATGGCCGCCGCCGCCACGCCCACCGGCAAAAGATAGAGGTTTGCCGAACGCATACGGTCCGGCAGAGCCAGATAGGCCGCCATCGTCATCAGCAAGGTGGCGATCACGTTGAGCAGCCGCTCGGTCGCAAGGCTCAGAAACGGCGTCCAGACCAGGGACAGGGCCGACCAGAGAATCACCAAGCAGCCGGCCAGGAAGGCGGGCGAGCGCAAGAGGCGGGTGGAGGCCGGGCGAACCGGCCGCGCACGGCCGTCAATGGCGCTCGCCAGGAGCAGAAGTGCGATGGAGATCGGCGCGAGGATGACCACCGCGCGTCGGGCGACCTGAGCCGCCACCGGCATGATCACGAACAGGCCGATGAAGCCGATGCGACGCAGCAGGGCCGCGGCATCGATGGCTGGGTCGACCGAAGTGGAAGGAAGGCGCGCCATGGGTTCGAAGGAGGCCGTGAAACGGCGCCAGGATGAGGCCCGCGCGCTAACCGCCAGACCCTAGTGCAGCCGCGGGGGCCACGCTGTAGACGCCGGGCAACAGTCGCGTCTTCACGCCGGCCGGGTCACGGACCGCCGGACACGGCCCGACGCGAGGCGCCGAAGGAGGTCGGCGAGGATGCGCCAGCCTGCCCAGGTGGCGAGGAAGCCCACCAGGCCCGCTGTCAGGCCGTCGGCTGTGGTGGGGATCGCGGGCGTGTAGTCCTGGTAGGTGGCCCGCGCGAGGCTGGGATCGGGATCGCGCATCAGGGCGACGACGCGGCCGAGAGGGCCGCCGGCCTCCGCGAGTTCCCGGCGCTGCCGATCGAGGGCGGCGAGACGCACGATATCCTGGCGTGCCGCCTCGCCGCGCCGGGCGACGAGAGGGTCGCCGTCGCTGCGCAGGCGCGCCACCGCATCGTCGCGGCTACGCCCGGTCGCGACGGCATCGGCCTCGAAACCGGAAACCACGCGGCGCAGTTCGTCCAGGGTGCCGCCGAGGCGCTGCGCGTATTGCTGGGCGAATTCCGGCGCCTGCGCCGCCAGGGCACCGCCGATCAGTCCGAGGGCAAGCCCCAGGGTGCGTAGGACGCGAAACACCGGCCTCTCCGCGTGGGTGGTGACGGGGGACAAGGGCGCGACGGCGCGGCGGGTTCCGGCGGACCGCTCGGCCTCAAGCCGCCGTCCCCTCCCCCGCGAACGCCGCAGCAATGTTCGCTTCGGTGACCTCTGCGAGGGGACGGGCCACTTTCAGGGCGCGGGTCGGGCGCCCGGGGACGAGAATGAGAATGACGGTCTCGATACCCGGGCAAGCCGGGTCGGCACAGACGATCTCGCTCGCCTTCACGGTGACGGCCGCGTCGAAGCCGCCGCAGCGGCGGACCCAATCGACGACCTTCGCGCGGGCACCCTGATCCGCCGGCGGGCGGCGGTTGCCGAAGCTGAACAGGGCCATCGGCGTCAGGCCGGGAGGGTCAGAAGGCCCGCCTGCCCGTCGGCGCAGCCGAAGGCGAGGCGGCTGCCACGTCCGTCCCAGGCCAGGGCCGAGATGGCGCTGCCCTTCACCGCGGGCCGGACCAGCAGTTCCGACGCGTCGGCAAAGCGCACGAGAAGGATGCAGCCGTCCTCGTAGCCGATGGCCAGAACCAGGGCCTTGGGGTGGAACGCCACCCGCGAGACGCGGGCGGGCCGCACCCCGCACTCGCGGGGGGCCTTGCCGGTGGGGCCTTCCTTCGAATCGAAGGGCCAGACGATGGCCGCCTCGGCGCCGCTGGTGGCCAGCCAGTGTCCGTCGCCGGACCAGGAGACTGAGCGCACCTTCGCAGGATAACCCGACATCCGCATGTGACCGCGGTCGGGCTGCAAGCGCCAGCCGTGCAGGGAGTTCTCCTGCATCGTGGTCACGACGAACCGGCCGTCCGGCGACCAGGTCACGTCGATATGCGAGCCTTTCCACTCGATGAAGTCGGGGGCAGTGTCGAGATTGGGGTACCAGAGGGTGGCGCCGTTGTAGTGCGCCACCGCGAGACGATAGCCCTTGGGCGCGAAGGCGAGGCCGCGGGCGGTCGAGGGCGCCGCGAAGCTCTTCTCCCGTCCCTTCGCGTCGCGGGCGACGACGTTGCGCCCGGCCGCGTAGGCGAGGCCGCCCTCGGAATGCAGGGCGAGGGCGTCGATCCAGGCACCGTTCTTCGCACGGGCGACCTCGACGACGTCGCCCGTACCGGAGGTCGCCACCACCCGGCCATCGTCGCCGCCCGTGACGAGGCGTCGCCCGTCCCCGGCCGCCACGAGGATGCCGGCCTCCGGATGCGCCTCGACCCGGCGGAGTTCGGCTCCGGAGGCCAAGAGCACGCCGCCGTCTCCGAGGGCGAGGGCCAGGGTGTCCTTCAGCCAGACCGTGGCGGTGACGTGGGCACCGGCGGATAGCGGCGCGACGTGATCGAGGAGGGAGGGGGCACTCATCGCAACGGGTCTCTCAACCAGGGGCTCGCGCGCTCACTTCACGACGGCGACCTTCGCCGGCGCCGCGCGCGCCGTCAGGACCGTCGCGACGAGCGCGAGGAGGCCGGCGATGCCGGCGGGAATGGCGAGGGCATACAACGCCAGCTTCCCGTAGGCGACCGTCCCGGCCACGGATCCGAGGAGGAGCGCGAACCAGACGACGCCGTCGCCGACCCAGGCGGTGCGCGCGCCGCGCCGGGCGAGCGCCAGAGCGAGCTTCTGGCCGAAGCCGAACAAGGCGCCGGTCACGAAGGTGGTCCCGGCCCGGAAGCCCTGGACATGGGAGAGGACGGCGTTCTGCGCGCCCATCGCCAAGGCCAGCATCAGCGAGGCGACACCGGAATCCGGCACGGCCGTCGCGGCCTCGAAGGCAGCGCCGACGATCGCGGTCTCGAAGCCGAGAATCACCGGAGTGACCCAGCGCGCGGGCGTGAGGGCTGAGAGGCCACCGCCACAGATGCCGCCGGTGAGGAAGGCCACGATCATCAGCGCCGGCAGAATGGCGTGATGGGGATCGCCGTGCCCGAGGGAGACCGCGAACTGGGTCGTGTTCCCGCTCATGAACGAGGTGTAGAGGCCGCCGAGCCGGATGAACCCGAGGGCGTCCACGTAGCCGGCCAGGGCCGTGAGGACGAGGCCGAAGCCGAGATGCCAGGGACGGGTCATGGACGGGGCACGCACCCATTCACCGGCGTCGCCGCAGGGTTAAAGCTTCGCTTACCAAGTCCGCGCAATTGGAGTGATCGGCGGCGAACGATGCGCCTCGGCGACCCGTTTGTCTTGCGATCCGGCCCAGCCCCCAGGGGCTCACGCCGGGTGAGTAGGAGTTGCGTCATGATTTCCTTCGCCTGCGCGTTTCCCGCCCATCCCGCCTTTAGCCCGCGTGCCGCCGCCGAGACCGTCCTGGTGGTCGAGGATGAAGCCATGGTCTGCGAGCTCGCCGCCGAGGCGCTGCTCGACGAGGGCTACCGCGTCCTCACCGCCGCTGATGCCGACGCAGCGGAGGACATCCTGGCGCGGGAGCGCGTCGACCTGCTCTTCACCGATATCGATCTGGCCCGCAACACGAACGGGATCGCCCTCGCGCGGCGCGCGCGCCGGCACTTGCCGAACCTGCCGGTGGTCTACACCTCGGGTGGACGCGGCCACCTCTCGCAGGCCGACGCCGTCACCCAGTCCGTCTTCGTTCCGAAGCCCTACCGCCTGAGCCATCTCGTGGCCCTCGCCAACGAGATCCTGCGTTCCCACCCCCACCACGGCTGAGACCGGACCGCGCGCGGCGCGGGTTCGGCCGCCGGAGCCCAGAGCCTTCCGATGCGCCATCTGTTCCTCCCTCTCTTCGTCCTCCTGGCCGGCACGGCGACGGCCTCGGCCGTCTGCGACGTGAAGGGCGCCAAGCTGGAGGAGGCTATCGCGGCCAAGGCCGAGCTGCGCGAGACGGCCAACAAGCAGACGGTGCGCGACCTGCGCACGCTGCGCGACGCGGCCATCGTGCTGGAGACCTACAAGTATTCCACCGAGTGCGAGCGCCTGGTCGAGATCGTGCGGGCCCTCGCCGCGAACCCCGAGAAGACGATCGAGCGCGGCGGCGATACCGACGAGGACAAGGCCGAGGACCTGATGGAGGCCCGCGAGCCGAAAGCGCCGACCCCGGCCGAAACCGCCAAGCCCAAATGAATGCGCGGTGCGTTGAGCTGCGCGGAACGACACGACGAGGGGTAAGCGAAACGGCATGGCGAAGGACACTCAGATCCGCGAGGCGGGCATCGCGCACGCGGCACAACGGCTGCCGTCGGTGGTGGTCGACGACTACAACATCGAGCTGAAGGACGGCGAAGGCTTCATCGGCGACCGGGTTTCGAAGTCTGCGTTTCGCGAGATGCTGGAAGCGTGCCGGGAGCGCCTGCGTGCCCTCGGCGCCGATCCGCTGGGTGAAAAGGCGAGCTGCGATTTCTCGAAGCGTCGCATCGACCAGATCCTGCTCGGCGAGGATCCCCTCGCCGCGGGCGTGGTCTTCAGCGCGATCAAGGACTTCGCGCAGGAGCTGGCCCGTGTGGCCCGCCTCTTCCTCGGCCAGGATGGCTGGGAGGGCACGCAGGCGATCGTGGTGGGCGGTGGCTTCAGCGACAGCCGGGCCGGACGCCTCGCGGTCGCGCGGGCAGGCTTCCTGCTGCGCGCCGGGGGGCTCGACATCACCCTCGAACCGATCCGACACCATCCCGACGAGGGCGGCCTGATCGGCGCCGTGCACCTGGCGCCGTCCTGGATGTTCTCCGGCTACGACAGCCTGCTGGCCGTCGATATCGGCGGCAGCAACATTCGCGCGGGCGTCGTGGTCACGAACCTCCGGAAGGCTGCCGACCTCTCGCGCAGCGAGGTCTGGCGCTCGGAGATCTGGCGCCATTGCGACGAGGATCCGATGCCGAGCCGCGACGAAGCGGTCGAGCGCCTCGTGGGCATGCTCAACGACCTGATCCGCCGAGCGGACCGCGCCAACCTCACTCTCGCGCCCTTCATCGGCATCGGCTGCCCCGGCATGATCGAGGCCGACGGCACGATCGATCGCGGGGGCCAGAACCTGCCCGGCAACTGGGAGGGCCGCGACTTCAACCTTGCCGAGCGTGTGACGGCCGCGATCCCCCGGATCGGCGAACACCCGGCCATGGTGGTCATGCACAACGACGCCGTGGTGCAGGGCCTCAGCGAGGTTCCGCACCGGACGGACGTGACGCGATGGGGTGTGCTCACCATCGGCACGGGCCTCGGCAACGCCAGGTTCACCAACCGCGGCACGGAGGACGAGGACTAGCCGCCGCGGCGGCCTCAGCGCGCTTTCGCGCCGGTGCGCGCGAAGGCCTGGGCGATGCGCTCGCGCAGCTCGTCGTTCAGCTCGATATCGACGATGCGCCACGTCCAGGCGCGCAGGCGCAGGCGGATCCGCAGACGACGGTCCCGGCCCGCCTCCGGCGGCACGCCGACGACCACGGTGCGAAAGCCCCGCATCTCGGAAGCGAGATAGAAGGGGATCAGCCGGCGAAAGGAATCGATCCGGAGGCCCCCGCCGGCCGCTTTCTCCTCGGGCGCGTCGCGGCCGAGCTCCACCGATTGCGGCCATCCGTCGTCGAGGAGGTCGACGACGGTCCGGGGCGTCACCAGGGCCTCGGCGATCGGGATCGCGAGAGCTGCGGCGGCCTCGGCGATGCGCTGGCGCTCCCTGGGCTCCGCATCGGGCGCGGCGGGATCACGCGTCTGGGCCGCCGCGGCGGCCTGGCGGATCACCGAGAGGCGCAGGGATCGGAAATTGACGTGCTGCGCGATGTAGTCGGTATCGTGCGCCTGGACCGCGCGAGCGATGTCATAGAGTGCCCAGAGCGGCGTCAGCGTGTACGCGAACCAGCCGAGCACCAACAGGATCGGGATCGACCACCACCGCATCGGGCGTCAGGCCGTCACGCGGGAACGCGCCAGGTCGTCAGCCCGGAAAAGGCATCGACCACGCCCTCGTAGACGGGCCGCTTGAAGGGTACGATCAGGTCCGGCAATCCGGCCATCGGCTCCCAGCGCCAGGCATCGAATTCGGACTTGAAGGCGCCGTTGCCGGGCGTGGCGACATCGATCTCGTCGTCTGAACCGAGGAAGCCGAAGGCGAACCACTTCTGCGTCTGGCCGCGGTAGCGCCCCTTCCAGGCCTGCTTCAGGACCTCCGCGGGCAGGTCGTAGGAGAGCCATCCCGGGGTCTCGCCGAGCCGCACCACCGAGCCGGCCGCGACGTTGGTCTCCTCATAGAGCTCGCGCAGGGCGGCCGCTCCCGGATCCTCGCCGTCGTCGATCCCGCCCTGGGGCATCTGCCAGGCCCGTCCGTCCGCCACGTGCTCCGGCCCGGCATCAGCCCGCCGCCGCCCGATGAAGACGAGACCTGTGCGCGAGATCAACGTGATGCCGACGCAGGAACGGTAGGGAAGGTCGGCGCCGTCGGTGATCGGGGATGCGGT
Source organism: Methylobacterium sp. AC690 (assembly GCF_979256535.1). Taxonomy (NCBI): domain Bacteria; kingdom Pseudomonadati; phylum Pseudomonadota; class Alphaproteobacteria; order Hyphomicrobiales; family Methylobacteriaceae; genus Methylobacterium; species Methylobacterium sp. AC690. The sequence continues at coordinate 29,034 of NZ_CEEDOX010000001.1, forward strand.
CATGGCGGCGACCATAGGCAGGCGGGGGATGTGCCGCAACGCACGAAACGGCGCCGCAGCGCAATTCCGGGCCGGCCTGTCAGGCCCGGGCCGTCGAGCGGGCCGTGTCAGGGTTTGGCGCTGGTGAGCCGGGGACTCGGCCCGCTTCCGCGCAGGGCGACACTGACCGGAACGAGACGAATGCCGCGCGCCTCCGCCTCGGCGGCCCAGCGGGCGATTCGGTCGATGCTCATCGGCAGGGCCGAAGCGGAGCCGAAGGCGAAACCCTTCTGTTGGGCCTGCGCTTCGAGCCGGGCCAGTTCCCGGTCGATCGCCTCGGGCCGCGGCAGGGCGTCGAGGACGATCTCGGCTCGGGCGACGGGTACCCTGGCCTTGGCGGCCAATGCGGGGGCAACCGAGCGCGGCGAGGTTCCGTCATCGACGAAACCCAGGCCGCGGGCTCCGATCTCACGCAGAACCGGCTCCAGGGCGCCCGGATCGCTGGTGAGCTTCGCGCCCATGTAGTTGACGAGACCGACGAAGCCCGAGAACCGACTCATGACCCAACTCAGGCGATCCAGATTCTCCGGAGGGCGCGAGCTGGTCAGGAGCGTCTGAGGACCGGGATCGCTGTCGGGATAGTCGAAGGGCTCCATGGGCACCTGGAGCAGGGCCTCGTGCCCGGCCTCGCGAGCCCGGGCGACGGTCCGCTCGAGGTCGGTGCCGTAGGGTGCGAAGCCGAGGCTGATCGCGGGGGGCAGGCGGGTGATCGCGCTGGCGGTGGCCGCCTGGCCGATCCCGAGGCCCGAGACTAGAATGGCGATGCGGGGCCCGGGACCGCCGGCATCCGGCCGCGCATAGACGTCGAGGGCGCGCAGGCGGCCGTCGCCGAGGCGGGGGATGTTGCCGTGGCGACCGCGTTCGACAAGCCGTGGATCCGGAGCGGTGCTCAGCTTCACGGCGGCCGCGGACGGAACCTGGATGACCACGGCATCGGTGGGGGCGGCCGTGCCGGTCGGGCGAACGACGATAACGCCGGAGGCGGTCTCGACGTCGCTGGCGCTGCTCGGACCGGATTTCACCGCCTCTGGCTTCGGCGCCTGTGTCGTCGGCTCCGGGGCGACCGGCTCGCGGAGCGCGATCACCGCCACCGCGCTGGGCTCGCCGCCCTCGGGGTCACCTGCCACGACGAGGATACTGGCACCGAGGACGAGGCCCGCCACGAGACCGCCGAGCACCATCGGGGCGGTCACGCGCACCTGCCGCAGGGCCCGCAGACGCTGGCCGGCGGTCGGCTTGCCGCCGAGCGGACGGGTCAGGATATCGTCGGTGGCCACGCGCAGCCGCTTCCCCAGGCTCCTGGACCGAGGCTCGCAGAGGGACTGGCCGAAACGGCGACGGCCCCCAGCGTCGGTCCTGAACCAACATTGGGGGCCGTCATGGTTAACGCTTCGCTAAGGCGAGCCGGATCGTGTTCAGTTCGGGACGGCGGCCTTCGGCGTGTTGGCTGCGCCCTTCTGGATACCGCGCAGGAAGTCGAAGGCGGCGATGAGCTGCTTGTCCTTGGCCGGGTCCGGCGGGACGTAGGCGGACGAACCGCCGCGCTCCTCGACGTCCTTCTGCTTGAGGTGCCCCTTCAGGCCGGCCTCGCCCTTGGTCTCGTCCTTCCCCTTCAGCTCGTCCGGCACCTCCTGCAGGACCTCCTGGTCCGGCTCGATGCCCTTGGCCTGGATGGAGCGGCCCGACGGCGTGTAGTAGCGGGCCGTGGTCAGGCGCAGGGCGCCGCTGCCGCCCAGGGGGATGATCGACTGCACCGAGCCCTTGCCGAACGAGCGCGTGCCGAGCACCGTGGCGCGCTTGTGATCCTGCAGGGCGCCAGCCACGATCTCGGAGGCCGAGGCCGAGCCGCCGTTCACCAGCACGACGATCGGCTTGCCCTTGGTCAGGTCGCCGGCCTTGGCCGAGAAGCGCTGCGTCTCGTCCGGGTTGCGTCCGCGCGTGGAGACGATCTCGCCCCGGTCGAGGAAGGCGTCCGAAACCATCACGGCCTGATCGAGGAGACCGCCCGGATTGTTGCGGAGATCCAGCACGTAGCCCTTGAGCTTATCGGCGCCGATATCGGTGTTCAGCTTGTCGATTGCCGCACGCAGGCCGTCGAAGGTCTGCTCGTTGAACTGGGTCAGGCGAATGTAGCCGACGTCTCCACCCTCGGCGCGGGAACGCACGGGCTTGATCTTGATCACGTCGCGGTTGAGCGTGACCTCGATCGGGTCCTTCGACTCCTTGCGGCTGATCTTCAGCTTGACCGGCGAATTCACCGGGCCCCGCATCTTGTCCACGGCCTGGTTCAGGGTCAGGCCCTGGACCTGATCCTCGTCGATCTGGGTGATGATGTCGTTGGTGAGGATGCCGGCCTTCGAGGCCGGCGTGTCGTCGATCGGAGTGACGACCTTGATCAGGCCGTCCTCCATCGTAACCTCGATGCCGAGGCCGCCGAACTCGCCGCGGGTCTGCACCTGCATGTCGCGGAAGCTCTTGGCATCCATGTAGCTCGAATGTGGATCGAGCGAGGTCAGCATGCCGTTGACGGCCGCCTCGATCAGCTTCGCCTCGTCGGGCTTCTCGACGTAATCGGTGCGCACCTTCTCGAACACGTCGCCGAACAGGCTGAGCTGGCGGTAGGTCTCGGCGGAGGCCGCGACCGCGCTCGTCCCCGAGAGCAGGCGGGTCTGGGTCGCCACCATGGAGGACCCGACGCCGACGAACGCGCCGAGCAGAACGAGGGAAACCTTGCGCATTATCCGCGAACCTTCTCGCTGGGGCTTTTCGCCCACCAAGGCTCCGGATCGATGGAGCCGCCGTCTTTTCGGAACTCTACGTACAGGACCGGATCGCCGCGGTCTGCGGCCGCCGCATCGGTGCCGGTACCGCCCTCCCCCATCGCCGCCACCGGCTCGCCCGCGAGCACGAACTGGCCGACTTCGACGTTGATCTGGTCCATCCCGGCCAACAAGAGATAGTAGCCATCGCCGGCGTTGATGATCAAGAGTCGCCCGTACGAGCGGAACTGCCCCGCGAAGGACACCCAGCCATCGGCCGGTGACGAAACCACGGCCTTCGGGCGAGTTGCGAGCGATATGCCGCGGGTGGTGCCGCCGTTCCCATCAGGCTGGTTGAAGCTGCGCAGGAGTGCTCCGCTGACCGGACGTGGCAGGTCGCCACGGGTGTCGACGAAGCGCACTTTCGGGGAAAGCCGGGCGGGATCTCGGGCCCCGGCGGCAGCAAAGCGCTCCTGCGTCGCACGGGCCTCCCGCGTCTCGGCGGCCCTGGCCTCCTCCGCAGCCCGGCGGGCGGAGGCGACCTCCCCCTCCATCCGGTCGAGAAGATCCTTGAGGCTGCGGGCCTGCACCGACAGTTCGGCCGTGCGGGTCCGCTCGGCTGCGAGGCCGCTCTCGACCTCGGCCTGACGGGTGCGGCGCGCGGCGATGAGGGCGTTCAGGCGCTGCTGCTCGCGGGCCCAGCCCGCGAGATCGTTGGTCAATCCTTCGCGATCGGCGGCGATGAGGCCCTTGAGGCGCACGAGCTCCGAGAGGTCTGCGGCAAGAGTCTCGGCCTCGCCGCGCAGTTCGGGCACCACGGCCCCGAGCAGCATCGAGGTACGGATCACCGCGAGCACGTCTTCCGGCCGCACCAACACGGCGGGGGGTGGCCGCCGCCCCATCCGCTGCAGGGCCGCCAGGATCTCCGCGATGACGCCGCGGCGGGAATCCAGCGAGCGGCGCAGGGCGGCCTCACTGGCACCAAGCGTCTTCAGACGCTCCTCCAGCCGGCTCATTCGAACCTCGGTGGCCTGCGCCTGGCGCGTGGCGTCGAGAAGCGCGGTGTTCAATTTGGCCCGATCGCCGCCGATACTGGCGATCTCCGCCTCGTACTTGGCGCGGGTCCCGGTGCTGGCAGCCAGGGCGTCCTCGATGCGCTTGAGGTTCTCCGCCCGGCGGGTCTTCTCCTCGAGTGCCTTCTGGACCGCTTCCGGCGTTGCCGGTTCCTCGGCTCGGAGCGCGGCCGGCGCGGCGAGGAACGATGGCGTCAGAAGGACGAGCGCCAGCAGGCCGCCCCTCATGCCGTCTCGCCTGCGTCGCGTGGCCGGGTTCATCGCTCGTCGAGGTTTCCGCGGTGGTACGGGTGGCCGGCAAGGATCGTCAGCGTGCGATACACCTGCTCCAGGGCGAGGACGCGCACAAGCCCGTGCGGCAAGGTGGCGGCTCCGAAGGACAGGGCGAGCTCAGAGCGATCTCGCACGACGGCATCAAGGCCGTCGGCGCCCCCAATGGCGAGGACGAGGACGGAGCGACCCGCATCGCGCCAGCCTCCGATGCGCGTCGCGATGGTTTCGCTCGTGAGATCGGCGCGGCCGCGCTCGTCATAGACGGCCAGCACCGCGCCAGCGGCCGCGTGAGCCAGGATTGCAGCCCCCTCCTCGGCGGCGCGGTCCGGCGCGCGGCGGGCTCGGCTTTCGGGGATCTCGGCAATGTCGCAGGCTGTGAAGCCGAGGCCGCGCCCGAGCTGCGCGGCCCGCTCACGGTAACGGACGGCGAGGTCGCGCTCGGGTCCAGGCTTCAGGCGGCCGACTGCCGCCACGAGAAGGCGCACGAAGCGGTGCCGGCGCTCACTCGGCGACGACGGAAAGGGGACGATCGCTGGTCGGACGATCGGCGCCCCACATTTTCTCAAGATTGTAGAAGCCGCGCACCTCCGGCCGGAAGATGTGCAGGATGATGTCACCGGCATCGATGAGCACCCAGTCGCAGGCCGGGAGACCCTCGACGCGAGCGGTACCAAGCCCCTTCGATTTCATCTCCTGAAGGACCCGGTCGGCGATGGCGCCGACATGGCGCTGGGAGCGGCCCGAGGTGATGATCATGGTGTCGGCCAGGGAGGTCCGCCCCATCAGATCGATCTCGATCGTCTCTTCGGCCTTCATGTCCTCGAGGCAATCGAGAGCCAGGCTCCGGAGATCATTGATCTTCCGGTTGGTGGAGTCGTCAGAGCCTAAGGCTCCGGTATGAACCGCGTCGTTCAGTGTCTGGGTTCCTGCAATCGCCATCGTCATCCCGTGATCGTACCCTGTATGAGGATAAAGTGGAACGTGGCTCTTGCCTTTTCCATGACCGTCCTATGCATCGCTCTCCGCCCTGGCCCGCAGAGCCGTCGACGAGAGGGTCGAGCGCGGTCCGTGCAAGAACATCCAGGCCGGGGCGGTCCGGTCGGCCAGGGTAGGCGCATCCGCTTCGGGTATGCGCCAGCGCGCTAGGGCCTGAGCGGCGCGAGCGGCTGGGGCCTTCAGCGTGAAGCCCGGCCGGTCGACGATCGCGATCGGCATCAGGTGGGCGATCTCGGAAAATCCCTGCCAGCGATGAAATGTCGCGAGGCTGTCCGCCCCCATGATCCAGACGAAGCGCACCGAGGGATAGCGACGGGTGAGGAAGCGCAGGGTCTGACGGGTGTAGAGCGCGCCGATCCGTGATTCGAAATCGGTGACGTCGATGCGCGGATGGTCGGCGACACGGTCAGCGCGAGCGACCCGCCGGTCGATGGCCGCGAGTTGCCCGCGGTCCTTCAGCGGATTGCCCGGTGTCACCATCCACCAGAGGCGGTCGAGTCGCAGGCGCCTCAGGGCAACGAGGCTGACATGCCGGTGCCCCAGATGGGCCGGGTTGAACGAGCCGCCGTAGAGGCCGATGCGCAGGCCCGGCGTCACGGGGGGCAGGTGCGCCGGCCCCGACGCGTCAAAGCGCATCGGGGCCGAGTCGGGTCGGGCGTGGCCGCGTCAAGGACGCGTCTGCCCGTTCCCGTGAACGCGGTACTTGAAGGTCGTCAGCTGCTCGACGCCCACCGGCCCACGTGCGTGCATCCGTCCGGTCGCGATGCCGATCTCGGCGCCGAAGCCGAACTCGCCGCCATCGGCGAACTGGGTCGAGGCGTTGTGGGTCACGATCGCCGAATCGACTTCGGCGAGGAAGCGCGTGGCCTCGGCGATATCGTCAGTGATGATCGCGTCGGTGTGGTGCGAGCCGTTGGTCTCGATGTGCTCGATTGCGGCGTCGAGGCCGTCGACCACACGCACCGAGATAATGGCATCGAGGTACTCGGTGCGCCAGTCCGCCTCGATGGCGGCGGTGACGCGGTCGTCGACCGCCTGGACGGCGGCGTCACCGCGCACCGCACAGCCGGCCTCCAGCAAAGCGGTGACGAGGGGGGCCAGGTGTGTGTCGGCACAAGCGCGGTCGACGAGCAGGGTTTCGGCGGCCCCACAGATGCCCGTGCGGCGCATCTTGCTGTTGAGCAGGACGGTGCGGGCCATGTCGAGGTCGGCACCGGCCGCCACGTAGACGTGGCAGATCCCATCGAGATGGGCGAAGACCGGAACCCGGGCCTCCACCTGCACGCGTTCCACCAGCCCACGCCCGCCGCGGGGCACGATGACGTCGATACCCCCGTCGAGGCCAGTGAGCATCGCTCCCACCGCGGCCCGGTCGCGCGTCGGTACGATCTGGATGGCGTCGGCGGGCAGGCCGGCAGCCTCCAGCCCGGCGCGCATGATGCGGGCGATGGCCATGGCGGAGCGATGGCTGTCCGAACCTGCCCGCAGGATCGCGGCGTTGCCGGCCTTCAGGCAGAGCGCACCGGCATCGGCAGTGACGTTGGGCCGGCTCTCGAAGATGACGCCGATCACGCCGAGGGGGACGGCAATGCGCTCGATGAGCAGGCCGTTGGGCCGCTCGAAGGCCGCGACCTGCCGGCCGACGGGATCGGGCAGCGCACCGATCTTGGCCACCGCATCCGCGATGCCGTTCAGGCGGCCCGCATCGAGGGTGAGGCGGTCGATGAGCGCCTGCGTCTGGCCGGCGGCACGAGCCGCTTCCACATCAAGGGCGTTCTCGGCCAGGATGACGTCTCGCTCGGCGCGCAGGCGCTCGGAGATCAGCCGCAGGGCCGTGTCCTTGGTCTGGGCTGGCGCGAGGGCGATCTGGCGGGCGGCGGCGCGGGCGCGACGGCCGATGGCGTTCATCTCCTCGGAGAGATCGCCGGGCGGCGCAAAATCAGTTCGCAGGTTCAGAACGGGCACGGCCTTCATCCTCGCGACCGTCGCGGAAAGGGGCGCGGCCGCCATGTGTTCCCGCTCGTCATGCCATGCCGGATACCGTCAAAACAAGCATTGCCGCTGACAGAGCTGCTATTCCCCCACCATGGCGAGGTCGTCGCGGTGCACCATCTCGGCCCGACCCGGATGGGTGAGGAGGTCCGCGATCTCGCGGCTCGGCCGCCCGATGATGCGCAGGGCCTGATCGCTGTCATAGGCTACGAGCCCACGTCCGAGAATGCGCCCGGCCTCGTCGCGGATCACCACCGCGTCACCGCGCCCGAAGCCGCCCTGGACCTTCGTGACGCCCACCGGCAACAGGCTCGCGCCGCCCTGGAGGGCTCGCGCCGCGCCGGCATCGACCGTGAGAATGCCGCGCGGCTCCAGGGAGCCGGCGATCCAGCTCTTGCGCGCGGTGACGGGGTTCGAGCCGGACAGGAACCAGCTGCAGCGCCCACCCCGGAGAATGCTGCGCAGGGGATTCTTCTCGCGCCCGTCGGCGATGATCATGTGGGTGCCGCCGCTCGCGGCGATCTTGGCCGCCTCGACCTTGGTGCGCATGCCGCCGCGGGAAAGCTCCGAGGCCGGCCCACCCGCCATGGCCTCGATCTCGGGAGTGATCCGCTCGATCAGGGGCAGGTGGCGCGCCTCCGGGTCGGTGTGCGGCGGCGCTGTGTAGAGGCCATCGATGTCGGAGAACAGTACGAGCACGTCGGCCCCGATCATCGTGGCGACGCGGGCGGCCAGGCGATCGTTGTCGCCGTAGCGGATCTCGCTGGTGGCCACCGTGTCGTTCTCATTGACGACGGGCACGGCCCGCACCTCGAGGAGCTTCAGCACCGTGGCGCGCGCATTGAGGTAGCGCCGGCGCTCCTCCGTGTCCTGAGGCGTAACCAGGATCTGGCCGGCGGCGATGCCGTGATGCCCCAACGCTTCCGACCAGTGGCGCGCGAGGGCGATCTGCCCGACGGCCGCCGCCGCCTGGCTCTCCTCCAGGCGCAGGGTCCCGGGCGGGTAGCCGAGCACCGTGCGTCCCAGGGCGATGGCCCCGGAGGAGACGACGAGGACGTCGGCACCGCTGGCATGAAGGTCGGCGATGTCCTCGGCGAGCGCACTCAGCCAGGCATGGCGCAGGCGCCCACGCGTCCGGTCGACCAGGAGGGCCGAACCGACCTTGATGACGATGCGACGGAAGTCTTGGAGGTTCGGGGGCTGAACGTCGGAGGTCATCGGCAGCATCGGCGAGAGGGCGATGGAGCGCTTGTGACGACCGGTTGGCCACCGCACAAGACCTGGCTTCCCCTCCTCAGGGCTGCCACGCCTCTGCCGGTTGCGCCTCGGCCTCGGCGAGTTTGGCGGCATCCATCTCCCGGGCCAGCGCCCGCAGGGCGTCCTGCACCCCGAGGCCCGTGGCCGAGGACAGAATGAGGGGCTTCTTCTTGGATGCGCGCTTGAGGCGGGCGACCTGCTCCTTGAGCACGTCCGGATCGACGACGTCGGCCTTCGAGAGCGCCACGATCTCGGGCTTCTCGTCGAGGCCGTGGCCGTAGGCTTCGAGCTCACGCCGGACGAGCTTGTAGGTCTGGCCCGCGTGTTCATTGGTGGCTTCGACGAGGTGCAGCAGCACCCGGCAGCGCTCCACGTGGGCGAGGAACTTGTCGCCGAGGCCGACACCGTCATGCGCGCCCTCGATCAGGCCCGGGATGTCGGCGAGGACGAACTCGCGCTCGTCGGAGCGCACCACGCCGAGGCCCGGGTGCAACGTCGTGAAGGGGTAATCGGCGATCTTGGGCTTGGCCGCCGTTACCGTGGCGAGGAAGGTCGACTTGCCGGCATTCGGCAGCCCGACCAGTCCCGCATCGGCGATGAGCTTCAGGCGCAGCCAGACCCACTGCTCGTGGCCTTCCAGGCCCGGGTTCGCGTGCTTCGGAGCCCGGTTGGTCGAGGTCGTGAAATAGGCGTTGCCGAAGCCGCCGTTGCCACCCTTGGCGAGGCGCACGCGCTGGCCGACATGGGTCATGTCGGCGATCAGGGTTTCGCCGTCCTCGGCCAGGATCTCGGTGCCGGCCGGCACCTTCAGCACCACGTCGGCGCCGTTGGCCCCGTGGCGGTTGGAGCCCATGCCGTGCTCGCCCTTCTTGGCCTTGAAGTGCTGCTGGTAGCGGTAGTCGATCAGGGTGTTGAGGCCGTCGACGCACTCCACCCAGACGTCGCCGCCGCGACCGCCGTCGCCGCCGTTCGGTCCGCCGAACTCGATGAATTTTTCACGGCGGAAGGCCACGCAGCCGGCGCCACCGTCGCCGGAGCGGACATAGACCTTGGCTTCGTCGAGGAATTTCACGGGCGGACTCAGGTCAGGTTGGCTCTCGGGGCGCGAGCGCGCCACCGAAACGTCGAGGGGAGAAACGACAACGGGGAAGACGGTTTCCCATCTTCCCCGGGATCATCTGGTGGTCGGGCCCGCCTCGCGGAAGGCCCTGGTTCGGCGCCTTACTCGGCAGCTTCCTGCATCGGCACGACGGTGACGAAGGCGCGACCGCGCTTCGTCTCGAACAGCACACGGCCGGCAACCTTGGCGAACAGGGTATGATCCGTGCCGATACCGACATTGGTGCCGGGGTGCCACTTGGTGCCCCGCTGGCGCACGATGATGTTGCCCGGAATCACGGCCTCGGAACCGAACTTCTTCACGCCGAGGCGCTGACCGGCCGAGTCGCGACCGTTGCGGGACGAGCCGCCTGCTTTTTTATGGGCCATGGGGAATTACTCCGAATCTTTGGATCTCAGGTCGGATCGTCAGGCGCTGATGCCGGTGATGCGGACCACCGTGTGGTGCTGGCGGTGGCCCCGCTTGCGGCGCGAGTTCTGACGGCGGCGCTTCTTGAAGGCGATGACCTTCGCGTCGCGGCCGTGGCTGACGATCTCGCCGGTGACGCTGATGCCCGAGAGCAGCGGCGCGCCGACCTGGGTGGCGCCTTCGCCGTTCGTGAACAGGAGCACGTCACCGAAGGTGACGGCCGAACCGGCCTCACCCTCGAGGGTGGCGATCGTGATGGTGTCGTTGGCGGCAACGCGATACTGCTTGCCGCCCGTCTTGATGACTGCGAACATCGTTCTCTCTTCGTGTTCTCTGCCGGTCTCCCGCTCACCGCGAGGCGAGCCTGGACCGTCTTCTTGTTCAGGTCATCCGCGACACCGGATCGGGGCTTGCTGCCTGGGCCGAGCGCGAACGCGAAACGCGCGGACTTCGTCGAGGAAGCCGCGCGAGAGGCGGTGGATAGGCGGGGACAGGGTGATTTGTCAATGCGGGCGCCCGAGCGTCGGCACCGACGACCTACCGCTTCGTCAGGCCGCCCAGCACGTTCCGCAGGATCGCGTTCCCCACCTCGGTCCCAACCTTGCGGGCCATCGAGCGGGCGGCGTTGCCAAGGACCTGCTCAGCGAGGCCGGGGGCCGGCCGGCGGCCGCTCTTGCCGGCCGGCTTGCTGCCGAGAACACCCCCGAGCCAGCCGCCGAGCATTCCACCCAAGCCCCCTTCCGCGGGCTCGGCCCCGCCCGGCCCTCCGTCGAGGCCCTTGCGGGCAGCCAGCATCTCGTAGGCGCTCTCGTTGTCGACCGACTGGTCGTACTTGCCGCGCACGGGGCTCTTCGCCATGAGCTCGGCCCGCTCGGCCGGGGTGATCGGGCCGACGCGACCCTGGGGCGGGGCGATCAAGGCGCGCTCAACGACCGAGGGCGTGCCCTTCGCCTCCAGGAACGAGACGAGGGCCTCGCCGACGCCGAGCTCGGTGATGGCCTCGGCGACGTCGAAGCCGGGATTCTGGCGGAACGTCTCGGCCGCGGCCTTCACGGCGCGCTGATCGCGGGGCGTGAAGGCGCGCAGGGCATGCTGCACCCGGTTGCCGAGCTGGCCGAGGACCGATTCCGGCACGTCGAGGGGGTTCTGCGTCACGAAGTAGACGCCGGCGCCCTTCGAGCGGATCAGGCGCACCACCTGCTCCACCGCATCGAGGAGCGCCTTCGGAGCGTCGTCGAACAGGAGGTGCGCCTCGTCGAAGAAGAACACCAGCTTCGGCTTGTCGAGGTCGCCGACCTCGGGAAGCTGCTCGAAAAGCTCGGAGAGCATCCAGAGCAGGAACGAGGCGTAGAGCCGGGGCCGCTGCATCAGCTTGTCGGCGGCCAGGATGTTCACGATGCCCCGGCCCTCGCGGTCCACCCGCATGAAGTCGTTGAGGTCGAGGGCAGGCTCCCCGAAAAAGCGGTCCGCCCCCTGGTTCTCAAGCATCAGGAGCTGGCGCTGGATCGCGCCCACGGAGGCCGCCGAGACGTTGCCGTACTGGCCCGAGACCGCCTTCAGGTTCTCGGTGAGGTAGAGGAGCAGGGCTCGCAGGTCCTTGAGGTCGAGGACCGGCCACTTGTTGTCGTCGGCGACCCGGAACGCGATGTTCAGGACGCCTTCCTGGGTGTCGTTGAGCTCCAGCAAGCGTGCGAGCAGCAGCGGCCCCATCTCGATGACGGTGCAGCGGATCGGATGGCCCTGGTCTCCGAACAGGTCCCAGAACACCGTCGGGAACCGGTCGGGCTCGTAGGAAATCCCCAGTTCCGCGGCGCGCTTGACGAAAACCGGCTTCGATTCCCCGGCCGCAGCGAGGCCCGAAAGATCTCCCTTGATGTCCGCAGCGAAGACGGGAACGCCGGCGTTGGAGAACCCCTCGGCCATGACCTGCAGGGTCACGGTCTTACCGGTGCCGGTGGCCCCCGCCACCAGGCCGTGGCGATTGGCGAGCCGGAGGGTCAGACCCTCGGACTTCAGGGTGCCGTCCTTCAGCGGCGCCTTGCCCACCAGGATCGTGCCGTCGTCCTGCATGACCGTCCGCTCCTCTTCGCCGGCCTAGGCGCGGCGGCATCGACCGTGCCGGTTATGGGCTGCGGCCGCGGCATTTTCCAGCGCTTCGCGGGCCGGCCTTGATTTCGGGGCGATGAGGCCGGAAGGACAACATCCCGACCGCGTAGCAATCCCGGCCGCGTGGAAGAGCCGGCCACCCAGGAGCCCGTTTGAGATGGAAGAGTTGATCGCCCGTGTGACGAACCGGACCGGCCTCGATGCCGCCACGGCCCAGACCGCCATCGGCCATATCCTGGCCTTCCTGCAGAAGGAGGGGCCCGCCACCGAGGTGAGCCAGCTGCTCAGCGCCCTGCCGGGATCCGAGGCCACGATCGCCGAAGCCAACGCCGGCGAGGGCGGCGGCGGCCTGATGGGCATGCTCGGCGGCATGATGGGTGGCGGCGGCGTCATGGCTCTCGGCCAGAAGCTGATGTCGGCCGGCGTGCCGATGGGCCAGATGCAGCCCCTCGGCCAGGAGCTGTTCGCCTACGGCCGCGAGAAGGCCGGCGAGGACGTGATGGGACCGATCGTCGGTTCGATCCCGGGTCTGAACCAGTTCGTCTGAGCCCGTTCGTCTGCGATCGGCGGGCCTGATCCTTCGGCGACTACCCACCGGGCCGTCGCCGAGGGTCGGGCTCATCCCGTCGCAAACCTCTCTGGCTAAACGGCAATCTGTGTCATAAAAGCGTGTGGGCTTCGTGATGTTGTGACCTCCCGAAGGCACGAGGCCAGGGGCTCCCGCGGAGCCGCCTCGGTGTCCCGACAGGGCGGATTGGACGATGGTTCCGAACTTCGCGCGCGATGCCTCCACGGCGTGGCTCAATGGCTGGGAGGCGCATGTGCACGCCCCCTTTGCCCGGCTGAAGCAGCGCACCGCCGAGGCGGGCCGTGCCGGCCTTCCGGCCCTCCATCCCCGCGGCCTGCTGCTCCCCCCCGGGGCGGCGCCGATCCGATTCAAGCCCCGCCTCAAGAAGCCCCTGGCGGCTCCGGGCCTCCCTGCGACCCTGGGCCGGATCGGCACCCTGGAGGTCCGTCTCGCCACCACCGTCTCGGAAATTCGGCGGGCGCAGCGGCTGCGCTACGGGGTGTTCTACGAGGAGATGTCGGCGGTCCCGAGCGGCCTCGCGATACTGTCGCGCCGGGACATCGACGATTACGACGCGGTCTGCGACCACCTCCTCGTCATCGACCATGCGGCCGTGGACACGACGCCCTTCGCCACAAAGCCCTTCCGCCGGGCCCGGCCGAAGGTGGTCGGCACCTACCGCCTCCTGCGCCAGGAGGCGGCCGACCGTCACTTCGGCTTCTACACCGCGGGCGAGTACGACATCGCCCCGATGATGGCGGCCAACCCGGGCGCGCGCTTCCTCGAGCTCGGGCGCTCCTGCGTGCTGAAGCCCTATCGGACGAAGCGGACGGTGGAGCTGCTCTGGGCCGGGATCTGGGCCTATGTGCAGCATCACCGCATCGACGCCATGCTGGGCTGCGCCAGCCTGGAAGGGACCGACCCCGACCGTCTCGCCCTCCCCCTGAGCTTCCTGCACCACCATGCCCGGGCGGCGGAGGGCTGGTGCGCCCGCGCCCTGCCCGAGCGCTATGTCGCCATGGACCGCCTCGCCCGCGAGGCCGTGGATCCCAAGGCGGCGCTCCAAGCGCTGCCGCCGCTGATCAAGGGATACCTGCGCGTCGGTGCCACCTTCGGCGACGGGGCCGTGGTGGACCACCAGTTCGGCACCACGGACGTCTTCGTGGTGCTGCCCGTCTCGGCCATCGCGGAACGCTACCGCGACCATTTCGGGCCGGCGGCAAACCGCAGGGCGGCCTGACGGTCCTTCCGTTCAGGGGCTCGCCGTCCCGGTGGCGGCAGGCCCCGAACGGCCCTGACCGGCGGGGGCAGGAAGGCTCCCGAGGGCCCGCAGGAGCGGCCGCTCGAGGACGTGGTAGGCCACGAACCCGAGCGCGACGCCGAGGACCAGCGCCAGGGCGATGGCGAGGTCGGGCGCCAGGCTGTTCCGCGGCACCGCAGCCCGGATGACTTCGAACGTGAGCGTGTGCGTGAGATAGATCGAGTAGGACGCGTTCCCCAGTCCCTCCAGCGCCGTTCCGATCCGCACGCCGGCCCCCTCCATGAGCAGCAGGCCGCCCACCACGGCGGCGCTCGGAACGCCGAAGACCAGCACCCGGTAGGCGGCCCCCGGGAGGGCGACGGTGTATTCCAGCTCCGAGGCCTGACCGAAGCCGAAGATCAGGTTCAGGGCAAAGCCGATCAGACCGAAGGCGAAGAGATACCGGGCCTCCGCGCGCCCGACGGTACCGCGCCGATAGAGCCGGGCGAGGCCGATGCCGAAGCCGAACTCGAGGATGATCGGGTTGAGGAGGAACAGGGTGACGGGCTCGGACCGCGCCAGCACGAAGAGCCCGGCGAAGAGGATGAGCGCCACGGAGAACCGGAGCGTCGGCGTCCAGAACAGCCACGCCCGGGCGAGATAGACGCAGAGATAGAACAGCATCTCGAAACAGAGCGTCCAGCCGACCGCCAGGTACGGCATCTCGAAGCCGCGCGCACTGAACGGGAAGAACAGCACCGTCGCCGGAATTCGGCGCGCGTCGGGCAGCCCGGACAGGAGCGTCAGGCCGACGACGAGACCGCTGAGGAGCCAGTAATACGGTACGACGCGCAGGACGCGGCGCCGGGCGAAGCGATGTGCGGACGGCAGATCGACGATGCGCTGCGCCGTGAGCGTGATGATGACGCCGCTGATGACGAAGAAGACGTCGACGCCGATGGCCCCGAAATCCTCAAGGTAGCCGAGGCGGGCCTGGACGGCCGGCCCGGAACTCAGGGTCTTGGCGAGGTCGAAGGCATGGGCGTAGACGACTAGGCACGCCGCGAGCCCCCGCATCGCCTGGAGGGAATGGAGCACTCTCACGGCGTGGTCCCCCGGTGATGCGGGCCGAACCGTCGCGATGGCCGGTGCGACCGAACCCGGGCGCCCACGGGGCAGGCCGGGACGCTAGGCCGTCCGCGCATCGGCGGTGAGGGCGGCGAGGCCTTCGCGGTAGGTCGGATAGGCGAGGTCGACGCCGAGTTCGTCCCGGATGCGGCGGTTCCGGACCCGCTTGTTCTCGCCGTAGAAGCTGCGCGCCATCGGGCTGAGGTCGGCGGTCTCGAAATCGATCTCCGGCGGCAGCGGCAGGCCGGCGAGCTTGGCGGCGTACTCCGTGACCACCTGCGGCGGCGTGGGTTCGTCGTCGGTGACGTTGTAGACCGCGCCGTTCCGGGGCTTGTCGATCGAGGCCAGCAGCGTCGTGGCGATGTCGTCCACGTGGATGCGGTTAAACACCTGTCCCGGCTTGATAATCCGCTGCGATTTGCCGTCGCGCAGCTTGACGATCGGGTTGCGGCCCGGCCCGTAGATGCCCGACAGGCGGAACACCTGGACGGGCTTGCCGGTCTCGCGGCCCAGGGTCAGCCAGGCCGCCTCGACGGCGAGGCGACCTTGCGAGCGGCCGCTCACCGGGCTGGGGGCGGTGTCCTCGTCGATCCAGGCGCCCCCGTGGTCGCCGTAGACGCCGATGGTCGAGAGATAGCCGATCCAGCCGATGCGGCTCCGGGCGATGGCGTCGCGGTATACGCCGAGGGTCGTGTCGAGGTCGCGGACCGGAGGGGCCGAGACGAGGAGCACGTCCGTATCGGCGAGGTCGGCCGCGATGCGCGGGTCGTTCGAATCGGGTCCGAAGGCCCGCATCTCGGCGATGTCGCCCGGTCCGGTCCGCCCCGGATCGGTGACCGTGGCGCGCACCGTGTCGAAGCGGCTGCGGGCGCGCTCCACGAAGCGCCGGGCGGTGAAGCCCAGGCCGAAGACGAAGAGGTTCATGAGGCGGCGTGTCCTGTCGTCTCGGAGCCGGCGGGATCGAGGGCGCACCGCCACTCGGCCCGGACGGCGTCGTCGGTTTCGCCGAAACCCCGGGCGTTGAAAAGGTCCTGCAGACGGGGCCGGGCGACGAGGCGGCCGAGGGCCCAGACCGCCATGCCGCGCACCAGGGCCGACGGGTCGGACAGGTTCGCCTCGGCGGCCGCGGCGAGGCCGGGCTCACCGGAGTTGCCGATGGCGATGAGGACGTTGCGCAGGAAGCGGTCGCGGCCCGTCCGCTTCACGGGCGTGCCGGCGAAGCGGGCCCGGAAGGCCGCCTCGTCGAGGCCGGCGAGGTCGGCCAGGGCCGGTGCGGCGAGGTCGGCCCGGGCGGCCATGCGGCCCTCTGCGGCCGCCGCCGCGAACTTGTTCCAGGGACAGACGGCCAGGCAGTCGTCGCAGCCGAAGACCCGGTTGCCGATGGCGGCGCGGAACTCGGTCGGGATCGGCCCGGCATGCTCGATGGTGAGGTAGGCGATGCAGCGGCGGGCATCGAGCTGGTAGGGCGCCGGGAAGGCGTTCGTCGGGCAGATGTCGAGGCAGCGCCGGCACGAGCCGCAATGGTCGGTCTCCGGCGTGTCGGGTTCCAGCTCGGCCGAGGTGTAGATCGCACCCAGCAGCAGCCAGTTGCCGAAGGCGCGCGAGATCAGGACCGTGTGCTTGCCCTGCCAGCCGAGGCCGGCGGCGGCGGCCAGGGGCTTCTCCATCACGGGCGCCGTGTCGACGAAGACCTTCACGCGGACGTCGCCCTTGGCCGAGAGGTAGCCGCCGAGCTCCTTCAGCTTGCCCTTGACCACCTCGTGGTAGTCGCGCCGCTGGGCATAGGCAGCGATGGCGCCCCGGTCCCGCCGCGCCAGGACCGCGAGGGGATCGACCTCCGGACCGTAATTCATGCCCAGCATGACGATGCTGCGGACACCGGGCCACAGGGTGGCGGGATCGGCCCGCTGGTCGGCCCGCTCCACCATCCAGTCCATCTCGCCGTGATGGTCTGCGGCGAGCCAGGCGGGCAGCCGGGTCCGAAGCTCGGGAACCGCGTCCGGGCGGGTGACGCGGACGGCCTCGAAGCCGAGGAGGCGGGCGCGCGCCTCCACGGCGCGACGCAGGTCGGCGCCCGCGAGAATTTTTCGGGGTGTCTTGCGTGCGGCGGGTGCCTGCGGCGGTTGGCTCGCGGCAGGTGCCTGCGACGGCCGGCTCGCGGCGGGTGCCTGCAACGGTTGGCTCGCGGCGTGTTCGTGCGGCGGTTGGCTCGCGGCGCGTGCCTGCGGCGGGCCCGGTGCGTTCAAAAATCCAGGTTCGCGTAGTGGTCCGCCGGCGCCATGCCCGGCACCCGGTCGGCCAGCAGGGTGCGGAAGCACGGGCGGGACTTCACCCGCGCGTACCAGTCCCTGGCCGTCTCGTCCTCGTCCCATGGCACGTCGCCGAGATAATCCACGCAGGAGAGGTGGGCCGCCGCCGCGAGATCGGCATAGGTCAGATGGTCGCCCGCCAGCCATTTCCGGCGGGACATCAGGTAGCCGATATACTTCATGTGGTAGCGCACGTTGGTGCGCGCGGCGCGAATGGCGTTCATGTCCGGCGGGCCGCCGCCGTTGGCGCTGGTCATGAAGCGCTTCGAGATCTTCTCGGTGACGAGGTACTCGGTCACCTCGGCGTTGAACTTGACCAGGAACCAGTCGAGGAGGCGGCGCACCTCGACCCGGGCCGCCGTGGTCTCGGGCAGGAGGCGCCGGCCGCTGAGGCCGAGCCCGCGGGTCTCGTCGAGATACTCGGCGATGATCCCGGCCCCCGGCACGGCGAGCCCGCTCTGCTCCACCAGCACCGGCGTCGTCCCGGCCGGATTGATCAGCAGGAAGGCCTCGCGTCGGTCCCAGGCACGCTCCTCCATCAGCGTCGGTTCCATGCCCATCTCGGACAGGACCAGGCGGATGAAGCGTGAGTGCGGGCAGAAAGGAGAGTGGTAAAGCGTCGCCATCGAGGCCGTTTCGAACGGGGAGGGTTTGCCGGGGGACGGGCCGCGTCGGTGCCCCGCGGGGATGGTCGGCGGCGATAACACTTATGGCCCGAGGGTTGCCGCCTCATTAACATGCCTGCGGCGAACGCGATAACCATCCGTCAACCTTGACGGATCAGGCTCGATCCGCGAAGGCCGCGCGAGGTGGATCCGCACCGCTCGCTCCGGACCGGCCCGGTCCCACGAAACACCTCCAACCCTCGAGGCGCTGAGATGATGGATGCGATGGGCATCGCGAAGGCGGTCGTGCTTGCCGTGGTGGAGGGCGCGACCGAGTTCATTCCGGTTTCCTCGACCGGGCACCAGCTCCTCGTCGGACACTTCATCGGGTTCGAATCACCGAACAACACCTTCGAGGTGCTGATTCAGCTCGGCGCGATCCTGGCGATCCTGGCCGTCTACTTCCGCCGGCTGCTCGGCATCACCCTGGCGCTCCCCAACGACCCCAAGGCCCGTCGCTTCGTCCTCGGGATCCTGGTGGCCTTCCTGCCGGCGGCGATCATCGGCGGCCTCTTCTCGAAGTACATCAAGTACTACCTCTTCAATCCCTGGATCGTCTGCGCGACCCTGGTGGCCGGCGGCATCGTCCTCCTCGTCCTCGACGAGACCGACCTCGAGGTGAAGAAGCGCGACGTCTTCGACTTCACCCTGCCGATGGATTTCAGGATCGGCCTGTTCCAGTGCCTCGCGATGATCCCGGGCGTGTCGCGCTCGGGCGCCACCATCGTGGGCGCGATGCTCATGGGCGCCGACAAGCGCTCGGCCACGGAATTCTCGTTCTACCTCGCGATCCCCACCATGGCGGGCGCCTTCGCCAAGGACCTGCTCGACAACTACAAGAACCTGTCCCGGGACGACACCGGCCTGATCGTCATCGGCTTCATCGTCGCCTTCATCTCGGCCTTCATCGTGGTCCGGACGGTGCTCGACTACGTCGCCTCCCACGGGTTCCGGCTGTTCGCCTGGTGGCGCATCATCGTCGGCTCGCTGGGCTTCGCCGGCCTGATCATCTTCGGCTGACGCGGAGCGCCCGAGCGCCGGATCGCACGGGATAAAGAATACAGGACGGGGAGGCGATTGCGTCCGCGCGCCGCCCCGTGCAAGGGCTCTCCGGATCAGAATGTCCGGCTGCGCGCGGCCGGCGCAACGCCGCTTGGCCAAAGCCAAGCATCTGCGGAGGCCCGCCCCGATGGAAGACCGTCCCCTCGCCGACCTGTTCCCGCCCGCGACCCGCGCGCGCTGGCTCGGCCTCGTCGACGGTATCCTGAAGGGCGGCGATTTCGAGAAGCGCCTCGTCTCGAAGACGGCCGACGGCATCCGCATCGAACCGCTCTACGACGCCGCGGCCCCGGTGGCGCAGCCCGTGCGGGCCCCCGGCCCGTGGCGCGTGGCCCAGCGGGTCGACCATCCGGACGGCGCGCAGGCAAGTGCCCTCGCCCTGGCCGATCTCGAGGGCGGCGCCGACGCCCTCACCCTGGTCTTCGCCGGCGCCCCCGCGGCGCGGGGCTACGGCCTCACCGCCACCAACGCCGCGGACCTCGACGCCGCGCTCGGCAACGTGATGCTGCCGCTGATCGCCACCCGCCTCGACGCGGGCGCACGCGGGATCGAGGCCGCCTTCCTGCTCAAGGACATGGTCAAGGCCCGCGGCGAGACCCTCAAGGGCCTCGACCTCGACCTCGGACTCGACCCCATCGGCACCCTCGCGGCGGGCGGCGCCCTGGCGGAGGATTACGGCGCCGAACTCGCCCGCACCCTGGCGGCCTTCGACGCCGAGGGCTTCTCGGGACGCGCCTGCCTCGCCGACGGCCGGCCCTACCACGAGGCCGGTGCCAGCGAGGCCACCGAGCTGGCGGCCGTGCTCGCCACGGCGGTGGCCTACCTGCGCGCCCTCGAAGCCGGCGGGCAGGCCCTGGAGCGCGCCCGGGACGCCGTGGCCGTCCTGCTCACGGCCGATGCCGACGAGTTCCTGACCATCGCCAAGTTCCGGGCCATGCGCCGTCTCTGGGCGCGGGTGGAATCGGCCTGCGGGCTCGCCCCCGCCCCCCTGCGCCTCCATGCCGAGACCGCCTGGCGGATGATGAGCCGGCGGGACCCCTTCGTGAACATCCTGCGCACCGCCATGGCCGCCTGCTCGGCCGGCCTCGGCGGCGCCGACGCGATCACCGCCCTGCCCTACACGGCGGCCCTGGGCCTCAGCGACGCCTTCGCCCGCCGGGTGGTGCGCAACAGCCAGATCGTCCTCATCGAGGAATCGAACCTCGCCCGCGTGGCCGACCCGGCCGCCGGTGCCGGCAGCTTCGAGACCCTGACGGCCGAGCTGACCGAGGCGGCCTGGGCCGCCTTCCAGGCGATCGAGCGCGAGGGCGGCATCGTCGCCAGCCTGCGCGCCGGCACGATCCAGGGACGGATCGCCGCGATCCAGGCGACCCGGGCCCGGAACGTCGCCACCCGGCGCGAGGCCCTGACCGGCGCCAGCGAGTTCCCCTACCTCGCCGAGAAGCCCGTCACGGTCCTGGACGTCCCCCCCGTGGCGGCGCCTCCGGCCGCGGGCTTCGGCCGCGGAGCGGTCCTCACCGCCGCGCCCCTGCCGTCCCTGCGCCTCGCCGAACCCTACGAGGCCCTGCGAGACGCGTCCGACGCGGCCCTCGCCGCGAGCGGCCGACGCCCCGCGGTGTTCCTGGCCAATCTCGGCCCCGTGGCGGTCTTCAACGCCCGCTCGACCTTTGCCGCCAACGCCTTCGCGGCCGGCGGCATCGAGGCGGTCAACGCGGAGGGCTTCACCGACCCGGCGCTCCTGGCCGAGGCCTTCCGCGCCTCCGGCGCCCGCATCGCCTGCCTGTGCTCCTCCGACGCGCTCTACGCCAGCCACGCGGTGGAGGCCGCCCGCGCCCTCAAGGCGGCCGGGGCCACCACCCTGTACCTCGCCGGCAAGGCGGGCGACCTCGCCGAGCCCCTGACGGCGGCCGGCGTCGACGGCTATCTCCATGCCGGCGGCGACGTCCTGGCGCTGCTGACAGGAGCGCTGGCGCACGCGACGAACGCGTAGGCGCGCAACCCGGGGGCGGCCACGCTCGTTCTCGACCCAATCGAGTCGAATCACGAACGGATTTCCATGCGACGCGCAGCCCTCGCGGCGAGCACCCTCGCCCTCCTGACCGCCTCCGCCGGGGTCGCGGACGCCGCCAAGAAGAAGGTCCAGGTTCCGAACCGCTACGACGGCACCTGGAGCATCGAGGTGGTCACCCTCGACGGTCCCTGCGACCGCGCCTACCGCTACGGCGTCCAGATCCGGCGCGGCGAGGCGAGCTATGCCGGCGGCGAGTTCAACATCAACGGGCGCGTCTCGCAGAGCGGCGCGGTGCGGGCGGTGATCTCCCGCGGCAACGACGCCGCCGACGTGGTCGGCCGGCTGGGCCGCTCTGGCACCGGCAACGGCACCTGGAACACCACCGGGCTGATCGCCTGCAGCGGCCGCTGGAACGCCGAGCGTCGGGGCTGACGGCCCTCGCGTGACGGCCCTGTGATGGGCGCGCCACAATCGCGCGCCGATCATCGTCGGGCCTCCAACGGCCGGACTTCTGCCCTTCTCCGGACCGAATCACTGGTGAATACTCGCGTCGAATCGAGATCGATTTCGCACGGGGCTTCCGACGATGAAGGCTTTGCTGTTCGGCGCGTTGGTGACGACCTTGGGATGGGGCGCCGCGGCGGAGGCGGCAGGGCGTAATCCGACCCACCCGCACGCGGTCATGTCGCCCCTCGAGGGGGCGGCGACGGACTGTTTCGCCGAGACCGTGCTGGCGAACCCCGCCGCGACCCGTCACGCCCGCGCGGGCCGCTGGTACGAGGCCGCCGGCATCACGGGCTTCCTGTGCCGCCCGGAGGTCGATGCGATGATCCAGGCGCATGACCGCCTCTACGGCCGCGGCACCGGCGCCCGCTACTTCCAGAACGCCTATACGCGCCATCTCGGTCAGCAGCTCGCCGAGCGCCTGCAGCCGATGCTGGAGCGCAAGTCCGTGGCGAGCGCCGAGCCGCCGGTCGACAAGGCCGAGGCGCAGGAGATGGACAAGCCCGCCGAGTAGGACGGGGCGCCGGCGGCGCCGGGTTGGCCTCCGTTAACCGGCGCCGTGCGATCGTCACGGTCCAGGGTCATCTGGGACACGGCGGGACGTCCTGACGACGGCAGGACTTGTCGGACACGGCGGGACGTCGCCAGCGATGTCCGTTCCACCCGGAGGCACGCCTTGGCGCGAACGGGGCACGACGCTTGAACTCTTCCGACGACTCCGGTGAGGCGCTGCCGGCGCGACGCCGCCCGCGCCTGGCCTCCGCCGCCCTCCGGCTGGCCACCCGCGCGGTCGATGCCGCGGCCGCCCAAAGCTGGCGGGACACCGCGACGATCCTCACCCTGCGCCACGAACTCGACGCACAGGCGGCCTTGATCCAGCGCCAGGCCGATGCCCTCGCCGACCTGACCCGCGTCTTCGAGGAGGCCACGACCGAAGCGCGGATCGGCCTCTGGCAATGCGACCTGCCGACCGAGTCCCTGCGCTGGAGCGACGGGATCTACGACCTGTTCGAATTCCCGCACGGATCCCCGGTGAACCGGCAGGACACCCTCGCCTGCTATACCGAGGAGGCGCGACGCCACCTCGGGGCCGTTCGGTCGGAGGCGATCGGCCGGCGCTCCGCCTTCACGCTCGATGCCGAGATCGTCGCGCGCCGCGGCAGCCGCCGCTGGATCCGGATCACCGGGTCGGTGGAGACCCGCGCGGGTGTCCCCGCGCGCCTGTTCGGGTTCAAGCAGGACATCACCGCGCAGACGCTCAGCGCCGAGCGCACGCGCTACCAGGCGGAATTCGACCGCATGACGGGCCTCGCCAACCGGTCCGTCTTCGACGACCGCCTGGCGCAGATGTCGGAGACCGGGGCCCTGCTCCTGGTCGATCTCGACGGCTTCAAGGCGATCAACGACAGCCACGGACATGCCGTGGGCGATGCCTGCCTGCAGGAGGCGGCGCGGCGCCTCCGGGCGGCCTGCCGGGACACGGACCTCGTCGCCCGCATCGGTGGCGACGAGTTCGCCGTCCTGGTGGCGCAGGGGGCCGACGGGCCGCTCTGCGAGGCGATCGGCCGGCGCATCGTCACGGCCATGCGCGAACCCTACCCCCATGGCGGCGTCTGCCTCCGATTCGGGGCCTCCGTGGGTATCGCCCGGGCCGCCGCCTCGGCGCCGGCGGATCTCTTCATCCGCGCGGACGCGGCCCTCTACGCGGCCAAGGCCGCCGGCCGCGGCACCCTGCGCATGGCCCCGCCGCGCTGAGCCCGCCCTGTCTTCGGCGCCCCGCGGAGAAAGAGCCCCGGCGCCGGCGGCCCGCGATCCCCGGCCTCAGGCCGGGAGGACCACCACCTTCGTCTTCACCGGCGTGCGGGCGTAGAGGTGGATCATGTCCTGGCTCAGCAGGCCGACGCAGCCGCTGGTGATGCCCGAGCCGATCGTGTCGGGCTCGCCGGAGGCGTAGATCGTGTAGAGGGTGTAGGCGCCGTTCTGGTAGAGATGCAGGGTGCGGGCGCCGAGCGGATTGTCGAGGCCGCCCGGCATGCCGCGGGCGTACTTGGCCGCCTCGGGCTGGCGCCGGATCATCTCCGCGGGCGGGGTCCAGGTGGCCCATTCGGACTTGCGCCCGACATAGGCGTCGCCGCTCCACCGGAATCCATCGCGGCCGACATTGGCGCCGTAGCGGGTGGCGGTCCCGTCGCCCTCGACGCGGTAGACGTAGTAGTTGGCCGGATCGACGATGATCGTGCCGGCCGCCTCCTTGGTCTCGTACGGGACCGTGCGGCGGAAGTATTTCGGATCGACCCTGCTGATGTCGGTGGCCGGGATGGGGAACTTCTCCTCCGGCATCGGGCCGTAGATCTTGGCCGCCTCGGCGCGCAGGGCGCCGTCCGAGGCGACGCAGCCGGCAAGCCCCAGGGCGCCGAGACCCGCGCCCGTGCCGGCCAGGAACGACCGGCGGCTCAGGCGGCCGAACTCCATGGTCCTCGTGTCCCTCGTCATCGCAGGCGTCCCGTCTTCCGTCGCGCGGCGGGCCGACCGATCGACCCCGCGCGGCCTTATGGCCAAGCTGACAGTGCCGGTCCCCGCGCCGGCTGGCAAGCCGGGCGCCGGGGCGGACGTCAACCGCGAACAGGAGCCGGCCGATTGCGTCGCGGAGATGGCCGGGCGGGGGCGGCGGGGCCTCAGCCGGATCCGGCCCGCGTGTCGGCGGGCGGGCGCTTGGCCCGGCGCAGGAACGGCAGCCCCGTCGAGGGCTGGCCGCGGGTCGCCTCGTGCATCTTCGCGATCCGGATGAAGCGGCCATAGGCGAGCACGCTGGCCATCACGAAGCCGTCGAGGCCGGCCAGGAAGAAGCGCCGCAGGACGTAGAACTTCAGGAAGTTGAGCGGATACTCGAACACCAGCCGCAGGCCGGTCTCCAAGCGCGAGCCGATCGGCTGCGTGTCGGCGGCGAGCTGCCCGACATAGTTCGACTTGGCGATGGCGTGGTTCCAGTCGCGAAAGGTGTGGTGCCAGACCACGGACCGGATCGTCACCGGCTTCGCGTCCGTGGTGATCGCGAGCTTGTCCCAGTTCGGGTTGTCTGTCGTGCGGGCCACGCGCCGGTCGTAGAGGTAGATGTTCTCGGTGCAGAAGGCCCAGGGTGAGGGGCGCGCGTGGTGGGGCAGCACCATCGCCTTGCGGACGATCATCAGGGGTGGAATCGCCGGCTTCTGGAAGATCCCCCGGATCTCGCGGACGATCTCCGGCGTCAGGATCTCGTCGGCATCGACGCTGAAGACGTGGTCGTGCCGGCAGAGCGCCTCGCCGAACCGCCGCTGGGGGCCGAACCCCGTCCAGGGGTTCACCACCACCCGGGCCCCGAGGGCCTCGGCGATCGACACGGTGGCGTCCGTCGACCCCGCGTCGATGACGAGGATCTCGCAGTGCAGCGGCAGCGCCGAGCGGATCGCCGCCGCGATCCGGTCCGCCTCGTTCAGCGTGCGGATCAGGACGGTCAGCGGGATCGGCGCGGTCGGGTCCGAATGGGGGTCCGAATGGGGATCCACGGTCGGGCGGCCCGGCTCAATCGTCCATCTTCAGGGCGGCGATGAACGCCTCCTGCGGGATCTCGACCTTGCCGAACTGGCGCATCTTCTTCTTGCCCTCCTTCTGCTTGTCGAGGAGCTTGCGCTTGCGCGAGATGTCGCCGCCGTAGCACTTGGCCGTCACGTCCTTGGACAGGGCCTTGATGGTCTCGCGGGCGATGATCTTGCCGCCGAGCGCCGCCTGGACCGGGATCTGGAACAGGTGGCGCGGGATCAGGTCCTTGAGCTTCTCGCACATGGCCCGGCCGCGATGCTCGGCCCGGGTGCGGTGGACCAGCATCGAGAGGGCGTCGACCGGCTCGGCGTTCACGAGGATCGACATCTTCACCAGGTCGCCCTCGCGGTAGTCGGAGATGTGATAGTCGAACGAGGCGTAGCCCTTGGAGATCGACTTCAGCCGGTCGTAGAAATCGAACACCACCTCGTTGAGCGGCAGGTCGTAGACCACCATGGCCCGCTTGCCGACGTAGTTGAGGTCGACCTGGGTGCCGCGCCGATCCTGGCAGAGCTTCAGCACGCCGCCGAGATACTCGTCGGGGGTGAGGATGGTGGCGCGGATCCACGGCTCCTCGATGGCGGTGATCTTCATCACGTCCGGCATGTCGGCCGGGTTGTGCAGCTCCTTGATCGTGCCGTCCGTCATCTGCAGGCGGTAGACCACGGAGGGCGCCGTGGAGATCAGGTCGAGGTTGAATTCGCGCTCCAGGCGCTCCTGGATGATCTCCAGGTGCAGCAGGCCGAGGAAGCCGCAGCGGAAGCCGAAGCCGAGGGCGGCCGAGGTTTCCATCTCGTAGGAGAACGAGGCGTCGTTGAGCCGGAGCTTGCTCATGGCGCTGCGCAGGGTCTCGAACTCGGCCGCGTCCACGGGGAAGAGCCCGCAGAACACCACCGACTGCACGTCCTTGAAGCCCGGCAGCATCTCCTTGCAGGGACGCTTGTCCTCCGTGAGCGTGTCGCCCACGCGGGTGTCGGCCACCTCCTTGATCGAGCCGGTGAAGAAGCCGACCTCGCCGGGGCCGAGTTCGCCGATATCGGCCATCTTCGGGCGGAACACGCCGATCTTGTCGACGCCGTGGACGGCATCGGCCCGCATCATGCGGATGTTCATGCCCTTCTTCAGCACGCCGTCGACGATGCGCACCAGCACGACGACGCCGAGATAGACGTCGTACCAGCTGTCCACCAGCAGGGCCTTGAGCGGCGCGTCGCGGTCGCCCTTGGGCGGCGGCAGGCGGGTGACGATGGCCTCCAGCACCGCCTCGATGTTGAGGCCGCTCTTGGCCGAGATCGCCACCGCCTCGGAGGCGTCGATGCCGATCACCTCCTCGATCTGGGCGCGGATGCGCTCGGGCTCCGCCGCCGGCAGGTCGATCTTGTTGAGGACGGGCACGATCTCGTGGTTGGCGTCGAGCGCCTGGTAGACGTTGGCGAGCGTCTGCGCCTCGACGCCCTGCGAGGCGTCGACCACCAGCAGCGAGCCTTCGCAGGCGGCGAGGCTGCGGGACACCTCGTAGGCGAAGTCGACGTGGCCGGGCGTGTCCATCAGGTTGAGGACGTAGTCCTTGCCGTCCTCGGCCTTGTATTCGAGCCGCACCGTCTGCGCCTTGATGGTGATGCCGCGCTCCTTCTCGATGTCCATCGAGTCGAGCATCTGCTCGCTCATGTCGCGCAGGGCCACCGTGCCGGTGGTCTGGATCAGGCGATCGGCGAGGGTCGACTTGCCGTGGTCGATATGCGCGACGATGGAGAAGTTGCGGATGTTGTCGATGGGGGTCGTTGTCATCGAGGATGCGATCTCCGGCGCGCGCGGCCCGCCGTCCAAGGGACGGACCCGGCGCACGGTTTCTTGGAATGGGAAACAGGTCGCCCGCAGATAGCAGCGCCGGCCCCCTGCGCCAAGCGCACGCGCCGCGGCCCAAAAGTAAGCGCCGCGGCCCAAAGGTAGGCGCCGCGGCCCGAACGCCGGCCGCGCGCCGCACCAGCGCGCTGGGCCCGGGCGAAGAAGGCCGGGCTTGGCGCAGGCTTGCGGCGGCCGGCGATTTCCGGCTGAGTCCCGACGCCCGCCGATTCGCGGTCCCGGGCGCCGTCAGGACGCCGAGCCAGAACCATGTCTCCTCTGGAGGGCGCCGGGCCGAGGCCGGATGGGGACCAGACCGCCTTGGGCGAGGCCGCCTTGGGCCACGTCCTCCTGGTGGAGGATGACGACGGCCTGCGCATCCTGCTGACCCGGGCCCTGCGCGACAGCGGCTACCGGGTCACCGGTTGCCGGAGCGGCGCCGAGATGTGGCGGCTGCTGCCGCAGGGCGGGGTCGACCTGATCCTCCTCGACGTCATGCTGCCCGGTGCCTCGGGCCTCGACCTGCTGCGGGCCCTGCGCGCCCGCTCCACCGTGCCGGTCATCATCGTCAGCGCGCGCGGCGAGGAGGCGGACCGGGTGCTCGGCCTGGAACTCGGCGCCGACGACTACCTCGCCAAGCCGTTCGGACGCCCGGAGCTGCTCGCCCGCATCCGGGCGGTGCTGCGGCGCTCCGTCGTGGCACCGGCGGTCTCCCTCGGCGGCGAGACCCTGGCCTTCGCGGGCTGGCGCCTCGACTTGCGCAGCCGCACCCTGGTCGACCCGGGCGGCGCCGGCGTCGACCTCTCCGGTGCGGAATACGACCTCCTGCTGGTGTTCCTCGACCATCCCGGGCGGGTCCTCGGCCGCGAGCAGATCCTCGAACTGTCCCGCGCCCGCCTCGGATCGCCGTCCGACCGCAGCGTCGACACCCTCGTCAGCCGCCTGCGGCGCAAGCTCGACCCGCCCGAGGGCGAGCCGCCGGTGATCAAGACGGTGCGGGGGTCGGGCTACATGCTGGCCGCCAAGGTCGAGCGCCGGTGAGACGCCTGTTCGCCCTGGCCCGCAGCCTCGAGGCCCGGACGCTCGTCGTCCTCCTCGTCGCAATCCTGGTGGTGCATGGCGGGGCCCTGCTGCTCTATCGCCAGTCGGCGGCGGCCGCCGCCGCCGAGGCCTTCGCCGCCCAGGTGGCGACGCAGCTCGCCCTGGCCCGCGAGGCGGTGATGCGGCGGCCGCCGGCGGAGCGGAACGCCGAGGCCAAGGCCCTGTCCAACCCGCATTTCGAGCTGGCCTGGACGGAGGCCCCCGCCCCGGCCCAGCCCGAGAGCGACCCGGCCCTGGCCCCCCTGCACCAGCGCTTGGCCGCCCTCGACCCCAGCCTCGGGACCGGCCTGTCCCTGGCGATGGAGGGCGACGCGGATCCGA
Source organism: Methylobacterium sp. AC690 (assembly GCF_979256535.1). Lineage (NCBI taxonomy): Bacteria > Pseudomonadati > Pseudomonadota > Alphaproteobacteria > Hyphomicrobiales > Methylobacteriaceae > Methylobacterium > Methylobacterium sp. AC690. Next base: position 57,381 of record NZ_CEEDOX010000001.1, read on the forward strand.
TGCACCGGCTCGATCTCGGCGGGACGCTGGCGCTCGCGGACGGCAGCCAGCTGACCTTCCACTCCGCCCATGCCTCGGGCATGGCCCTGCGCAATCCCTGGGCCGTGCTGGCGACCGCGATGGCGATCCTGGTCGGCCTCGCCGCCGTGCTCCTGACCCACCGGATCGCCCGGCCGCTGCGTACGCTGGGCCGCATCACCGGGCTGATCGGCGACGCCGCCGGCCAGGGCCGGGTGGTGCCGGTGCCCGAGGTCGGCCCCGACGAGACCCGCGCGATCGCCCGCGCCCTCAACGGCATGCAGCTGCGCATCCGCGACCTCGTCACCGAGCGGACCCAGGCCCTCGCCGCCGTGTCCCACGACCTGCGGACGCCGATCGCGCGCCTGCGCCTGCGCCTCGACGCGCTGGCCGACAACGCCCTTGCCGACAACGCCCTTCCCAACAACGCCCTTGCCGACGACGCGCAGCGCCGCGCGATGGCGTCCGACCTCGACGACATGCAGGCGATGATCGACTCGACCGTGGCCTACCTGCGGGGCGACGCCGACCCGGAGGTCCGCCGGGTCACCAACGTCGCCAGCCTGCTGATGAGCATCGCCGATGCCGGGCAGGATGCCGGGCACGCGGTGGTGTACGAGGGGCCCGGGCGGGCCCTCGCCGCCATCCGGCCGGTGGCGCTCCGGCGCGCCCTGGACAACGTGGTCGACAACGCCGTCCGGTACGGGGAGCGCGCCCGGATCGGCCTGGCGATCGCGGATGCGACCCTGGAGCTGCAGGTCGACGACGACGGCCCCGGCTTGTCGCCCGACGCGATCGAGCGGGCCTTCGCGCCGTTCACCCGCCTGGAAACCTCCCGCAACCGCAACACCGGCGGCACCGGGCTCGGCCTGACCATCGCCCGCCGGGTGGTCGAGGCCGAGGGCGGCCAGATCGGCCTGGAGACCCGGCCCGGCGGCGGCCTGCGGGTGCGGATCACCCTGCCGCGCCCGGCCGGCTGAGGCGGGATTCGGTCGGCGACGGGGGGCCGGCGCCGCGCGCCACACTTCGTCACAGACCCGGCATCGGCCAGCCAAGCGCCGCGGCTACATCAGGTCTCGACGCAGCCAACGGGGCTGCGAGACACGAGGACGAGACCATGTCGCGCATCAGCATCACGCTTCTGTCCCTGGCCCTGATGACCGCCCTGGCGGGCCAAGCCTCCGCCACCGAGGGCAACGGAAACTCCGACAACCCGTCGCAGGCCTTCCCGAACACCGGCGGCGTCTCGGGCGGCCCGAACCACCACGCCGAGCGCGGCGCGGTGACCGGGCGCAGCAAGCCGGTGCAGGCGGCCAAGGATGGCCACACCCACACGCACAGCCCCGACAAGCAGTAAGGACGCGTCCGGTCCGGCAGCGGGCGTCGCACCCGGGCCTGGCGTCTGTCGGGGCTCAGGGGGACCCGGTTCTCCCGGAACGCCTAACCGTTAAGACCGGACTCAAGGGTCCGCCGGCGCGGCCTCCCCGGCGCGCACCTGGGCCGCCATTGTCACCAGCACCTTGCGCAGGGCGCCCATCTCGCGGACCGGCGCCGGGTAGAGCACCCGCGCGGTCCGGTCGCCGGTGAGGAGGTCCATGCCCTCCGGGTCGAGGCCGGTGAGCCGCCAGGGGCCGGGCTCGGCGCCGGCGGCCTGGGCGTAGAGCGCGAGGGCGTCGGCATGATCGGCGTTCATGTGCTCGACGGCGCCGGCCTCGCCCGCCACCAGCCCCTCGGCGCCGGTGAGGTCGAGGCGCAACTCGTCGGCCGTCAGCACGGCGGCCTTGGCGAACCCGCCGTTGAGATGCCCGGCCACGGGTTCGAGGGCGAAAAAGCCGAAATCGGGGAAGTCGGCATAGAGCTTCGCCTTCGGATGCCGGGCGACGAAGCGGGCACGGGCCCGCGGGTCCGGCGCCTGGGTCACCCGACCCGTCACGGTCAGGCGCGGATGGGCGAGCGGGTCGCCCTTGCCGCCGGCGCTGAACAGCAGCGAGGCCCGCGGGTCCTTCAGCAGGTTGCGGGTATGGGCCGAGAGCCGCGAGAGCAGCATCAGGGGCGTCCCGTCGACGTCCGTGGCGATGGTCACCAGGGAGGCGAAGGGCGTGCCGTCCTCCGGGTCGAGGGTGGCCAGGGCGCCGGAGCGGATGCTGCGCAGGAGATGGCGGGCGAGGCCGATCGCGTCGAACGGCGCCTCGGAGGCCGGCAGCGGCACCGCCGGCCCGCGCCGCGCACCCGCGGTCCCGGTTCCGCCCTCGGCCCTGCTGGTCTCGCCTCCGGCACTGCTGATTTCGCCTGCGGCCATGAAGATCCCCTCGATTCGGTGCTGGCGAACCGGCGCTCAGGCCGCGTTCAGCCGGGGGATCATAGCCAGGGATCGGGGCTTCGCACGAGGGCACCGGACTGCGGCCCGTTGGCATCAGTCAAGCGCCAAACGAACAAACGACCGAGGTCGCTCGCTTTTTCAGCATAGAGCCATTACACAGCCTGACTCTCCGCGCGAACGCGGCCCGCCTCCCCGGCACGGTCGCCACCGCGTTTTTGCCGATCTCTGCTCTCCGTCCGCGACGGAGGATGGGGTGGGATGCGGAGGGGCTGGCGCCATCAGACGTCCGCCGAGCCGCATCCGAGCAACAGGACACGCGCATGCCGACCATCGCCCTCGTGGACGACGACCGAAACATCCTCACCTCCGTCTCGATCGCCCTCGAGACCGAGGGGTACCGGATCCAGACCTACACCGACGGGGCCTCGGCGCTGGACGGCCTGAAGCATTCCCCGCCGGATCTCGCGATCTTCGACATCAAGATGCCGCGCATGGACGGGATGGAGCTTCTCAGGCGTCTGCGGCAGAAATCCGACCTTCCCGTGATCTTCCTGACCTCGAAGGACGAGGAGATCGACGAGCTGTTCGGCCTCAAGATGGGCGCCGACGACTTCATCCATAAGCCGTTCTCGCAGCGCCTCCTCGTGGAGCGCGTGAAGGCGGTGCTCCGGCGCTTCGCCCCGAAGGACGGCCCGGGCGCCGCCGCCCGCGAGGCCGACGCCGCCGCCCGCTCCCTGGAGCGCGGCCTCCTGATGATGGACCCCGAGCGCCACACCTGCACCTGGAAGGGCGAGCCCGTCACCCTGACGGTGACGGAGTTCCTGATCCTGCAGGCCCTGGCCCATCGCCCGGGCGTCGTGAAGAGCCGCAACGCCCTGATGGACGCGGCCTACGACGACCAGGTCTACGTCGACGACCGGACCATCGACAGCCACATCAAGCGCCTGCGCAAGAAGTTCAAGGTGACCGACACGAGCTTCGACATGATCGAGACGCTCTACGGCGTCGGCTACCGCTTCAAGGAGAGCTGAGACCCGGCCCGGGTCTCTTCCCCTCCCGCAACGCTGTTCCCTCACCACCGGACGCTCGTGGCCACCACAGACCAAGCCGAAATCCCGTCGCGCGGCATGCTGGGCTGGCCGCGCCAGATCTGGAACGGGATCGGTCAGCGTGCCTCGTCGAGCCTGACGCGACGCATCGTCGTGCTCAACCTCGTCGGGCTCATCGCGCTCCTGTTCGGCTTCCTCTACCTGAACCAGTTCCGCCAGGGCCTGATCCAGGCCCGGGTGCAGAGCCTCCTGATCCAGGGCGAGATCATCGCCGGCGCCATCGCCTCCTCGGCCTCCGTCGAGACCGACGCGATCCGGATCGACCCCGACAAGCTGCTCCAGCTCCAGGCCGGCGAGGCTGAGGAGCCCTCCTCCCCCCTCACCTTCTCGCTCAACCCGGAGCGCGTGGCCCCGCTGCTGCGCCGGCTGATCACCCCCACCGGCAACCGCGCCCGGGTCTACGACCAGGAAGGCGGCCTGCTGTTCGACACCCGCACCCTCTCGGCGCGGGGCGAGATGAACCGCAGCGACCCGGATGTGCGGCCCCGCAAGCGCACCTGGCTGGAGAAGGCCTGGGAGACCGTCCAGGCGAAGTTCGGGACGCAGCTCGGCGGCGACGGCGCGGCCCCGGGCGTGACCGAGGATGTCGGCCCGGCCAGCGGCCACGGCCTGAAGGAGGTCCAGGTGGCGCTCGCCGGCGCCCGCGGCACCATCGTCCGCCGCAACCCGGTCGGCGAGACCATCGTCTCCGTGGCGGTGCCGATCCAGCGGGCCAACTCCGTGCGCGGCGCCCTGATGCTGTCCACGCAAGGGGGCGACATCGACCGCGTCATCGCCTCGGAGCGCTTCGGGCTGCTGCAGGTCTTCCTGATCGCCGCGGCGGTGATGCTCGTGCTCTCGATCCTGCTCGCGGGCGCCATCGCGGGCCCGGTGCGGCGCCTCGCGGACGCCGCCGAGAAGGTGCGGCTGGGCATCAAGTCCCGCGAGGAGATCCCCGACTTCACCGGGCGCACCGACGAGATCGGCCACCTCTCGGGGGCGCTGCGCGACATGACCCAGGCGCTCTATCGCCGGATCGACGCCATCGAGAGCTTCGCGGCCGATGTCAGCCACGAGCTGAAGAACCCCCTCACCTCGCTCCGCAGCGCCGTCGAGACCCTGCCCCTGGCGAAGTCGGATGATTCGCGCGGGCGCCTGCTCGCCATCATCCAGCACGACGTGAAGCGCCTCGACCGCCTGATCTCCGACATCTCCGATGCCTCGCGCCTCGATGCCGAGCTCGCCCGCGCCGAGGCGCGCCGGGTCGACATGCGCAAGCTGATGACCACCGTGGTCTCGGTGGCCAACGAGCGCCGGCGCGCGAAGGACGCGCCGATCCAGTTCGACGTGGACACGCTCCCGGGCGAGCTGGACTCGCCGTTCACGATCTTCGGCCACGACAGCCGCCTCGGCCAGGTGGTCAACAACCTCCTCGACAATGCCCGCTCGTTCTCGCCCCCCGATGCCAAGGTCCGGGTGGCCCTGCGCCGGGTGCGCAACGATGTCGAGCTCATCGTCGAGGACGAGGGCCCCGGCATCCCCGAGCACGCCCTGGAGCGGATCTTCGAGCGCTTCTACACGGATCGCCCGGAGCAGGGCTTCGGCCAGAATTCCGGCCTCGGCCTCTCGATCTCGCGCCAGATCGTCCAGGCCCATCGCGGCACGATCCGGGCGGAGAACCGGCCCGGTCCGGCCGACGAGGACGGCGAGCCGACGGTGCGCGGCGCCCGCTTCATCGTGCGCCTGCCGGCGGTGACCCGCTGAGTCGGGGACCGGCCGCGCCATCAGGGCCGCGCCGTGAGCAAGCCGTGAGCGATTCATGAACGATCCGTCGAGCCGGACCGATTCGGTGCACGCCACCTGCATCGCCCTCGGCGAGGCGGGCCTGCTCATCCGGGGACCGTCGGGCGCCGGCAAGTCGACCCTCGCGCTGCTCCTCCTCGACCGGGCCGCCCTGATGCAGAAGCCGGCGAGCCTCGTGGCCGACGATCGGGTCCGGCTGACCCGCCAGGGCGGAACCGTGCTGGCCCATGCCGACCCCACCCTGGGCGATCGGATCGAGGTGCGGGGCCTCGGCCTGTTGCCGGTCGCGGACGTCCTGCCCAGCGTTCCGGTTCGGCTGGTGGTCGACTGCGTCGCCGACGCCCCGCGCCTGCCGGAGAATCCGCTGACCCGCACGCGGCTCCTCGACGTCGACCTGCCGAGCCTGTGCCTCGACGCGGCCCTGCGGCGCTCCGGCCTCGCGCCGCGCCTGGTCCTCGACGCCCTGGCGGCGTGCGCCGGCGTGGCAAGCGGGACGCACTGCCCGGTCTTGCGTCTGACGCCGCTCCCGAGACCGTAGCGCCGGTGCCACCCACGTGGCATGATCATGACGTTCGAGCACACAAAATGCCGCATTCACCTTGCGCTCGACCTTGCGCTGCACAAAATGGCGGCTCCGCTCACAAGGCGTTGGAACCCGCGTCGATGATTGGAATGGTGCTCGTCACCCACGGGCTGTTGGCGACGGAGTTCAAGGCTGCCCTTGAACACGTCGTCGGGCCTCAGAAGCAGATCGAGACCATCACCATCGGTCCCGAGGACGATATGGAGCTGCGCCGGCTCGACATCATGAATGCGGTCAGCCGCGTGAACACCGGCAAGGGCGTCGTCGTGCTCACGGACATGTTCGGCGGTACGCCCTCGAACCTCGCCCTCTCGTGCATGAACGGCGGACAGGTCGAGGTCGTGGCGGGCATCAACCTGCCCATGCTGATCAAGCTCGCCAGCGTGCGCGATGCCGAGCCCCTCGGCGACGCCGTCCTCCACGCCCAGGAGGCCGGCCGCAAGTACATCAATGTCGCGTCCCGCGTGCTGGCCGGCAAATAGGCTTTCTTCCCTTGCCGCCACGGCTTACAGGCAATCTCGGGCCCCCGGCATGAAAGGAGGGCCTGCCGAGGCCGCAGAATGCGGCCCGGCGCGCCAGCGAGGGGACGGCCGACGCCCATGAGCTACGACGACGACGCCGAGGACAGCCTGCCGCCGGTGCCCGAGGGCGGGCTGATCCAGGTCCTGCCGATCATCAACCGGCGCGGCCTGCATGCCCGGGCCTCGGCCAAGTTCGTCCAGACCGTCGAGCGCTTCGATGCCGCCGTCACGGTGACCCGTTCCGGCGAGACGGTGGGGGGCCGCTCGATCATGGGCCTGCTCACCCTCGGCGCCGCGCAGGGGACCACGATCGCGGTGGTCACCTCGGGCGGCGACGCGGAGGCCTGCATGACGGCGATCACCGACCTCCTCGCCAACAAGTTCGGCGAGGACGAGTAGGCGCCGGCGCACGGGGGATCGGGCGCGGCGCGTCCCGCTCAGGCGCGGCGGCCGTAACGCTCCGGCACCCCCGCCTCGCCCGCGACCTGTCGCCAGAGGACGGCCTGCGCGCCGTGGCCGAGCGTGATCGTCGCCGCGACGATGGCATCGTCCCGCCGCGTCAGGGCGACCGTGACCTGCCGGCGTTGCGCGAACAGCCGCGTCACCACCCGCACCAGGGCCGCCTCCGACGGATCGCCGATGATCGGGGCGGCCGAGACCTCGGCATCGAGGAGCAGGAACTCCTCCACCGCGTCACGGACGAGACCGGGCTCGCTGACCCGCTCCACCTGGACCGGCGCCGGGTTCGCCCGCACGCCGATGAGGCTGTGCGCCGGGATCCCGGCGCGCTGCGGGACGGCCCGGAGCGGCGCGACCGCGCTGTCCGCCACGGGCGCGGCCATGGGCTCGAGCACCAGCACGGAGCGGGGACGAAGCGCCCGCAGGCGATCGGCCACGGCGGCGCGCACGGACGCGAAGCAGGCCGGCGCGATCACCGGGGCGAGCGCGGTGCCGTAGGGCTGCCAGAGGCCGATCCGCTCCTGGCCCCAGAGGGTGTGGGGCATCGCCAGCGGCAGGACGGCGGCGAGTTGGTCGGGGCCCTGCCCGGTCGCCCAGGCGAGGGCGAAGACGAGGTCGCGTCCCCCCGCCTGATGCTGGGCCGCCGAGAGCAGGTAGTCGGGATCGGACCGGATCGGATCGGCGACGCGCGCGCGCACCAGCAGCGCACGCCACGCCGCGATCTCCCCCTCGCTCACCGCCACCGCCCGGCGCAGGTCGACCCGCCAGGAAACCGATACTCCGATCGGCGAAGCGGGGGCGCGCGCGTTCAGGGCCGCCTCGGCCGGCGAAGCTTCGATCACCGAACCTTGCGACAGTGAACCTTGGGCCACCGAACCTTGCGCCAGTGAATCTTGGGCCACCGCATTGCCGGTCGCCGCGCCGCCCTCGATCACCGTGAAGCGCTGTCTCATGTGCCGATCCGATCCGCCGCGTCCCGTCCTGGGACAAGGGGGCGCCCCGAGGCGCCAGTCGGCGTTAAGGCTTCAAGATCGGTGCCGCCCGTTTCCGGACGGTGCGGCCTAGCCGCCCGGGATGGCGAGGGGATTCTGGGTCAGCGCCGCCGCGTCGGGCGCATCGATGCGGGGCCTTCCGAGGAAGGCGTCCCACAGGCGGGTGACGAAGGCCGGGTCGAGGTCGCGCAGGATCAGGACCAGGCGCGAGCGATGGTCGGCATCGGGCCAGGCCTCGAGATGCACCGGAGCGTGGATCACGTGCTGCACCCCGTGCACCACCAGCGGCCGGTCGGGCGCGTCGGCCAGCGCCACGAGGCCCTTCAGGCGCAGCAGGTTCGGGCCGTGGGCCGAGCGCAGGAGATCCAGGAACATCTCGAAGGCGGCCCGGGGCACCGGCGCGTCGCTGGTCAGGCTGAAGGCCCGGATCGCGGCATCGTGCCGGTTCACGTCGTGATGGTGGTGGCCTTGGTGAGCGTGGTGGCCGTGGTGAGGGTGCCCATCGTGGGGATGATCGTGATGGGCCTCGCGCGCGGCCTCGGCGCCGAGCCAGGCCCGCACGTCGTCGCTCTTGCCGTCGAGGCCGAACAGGCCGCCGAGGAGGTCGGCGGGCGCCACCGCGGCCTCGCGCAGGGGCGCCGTCGGGTTCAGGGCCCGCAGGCGCGCCGCCAGGGCACGGCCGTCATGGTCCGCCAGATCCCGCTTCGTGACGACAATCTGGTCGGCCACCGCCACCTGCCGCACGGCCTCGCCATGGGCGTCGAGGGTCGCGGCCCCGTTCACCGCGTCGACCACGGTGACGACGCCCTGCAGGCGGTACCGGATGACCAGATAGGGATGGTAGATCAGCGCGTGCAGGATCGGGGCGGGATCGGCGAGGCCCGTGGTCTCGATCACGACCCGGCGGAAGGGCTGGATGCGGCCGTTGTCGCGCTTGCGCAGCAGGTCTTCCAGGGTCGCGATGAGGTCGCCCCGCACGGTGCAGCACAGGCAGCCGGCCCCGAGCAGGACCATGTCCTCGTCGATCCGCTCGATCAGCAGGTGGTCGAGGCCGATCTCGCCGAACTCGTTGACGATGACCACGGTGTCGGCCAGCGCCGGATCGCGCAGCATCCGGTTCAGCAGCGTCGTCTTGCCGGCTCCGAGGAATCCGGTGAGGACGGTGAGCGGGATCGGCTCGGGCGCGCGGGGATCGGGCTTGGACAGGTCGGTCATCCCCCTGACCTAGCCCTCCCGGCGGTTCCGCTCAATCCTGCGTCGATGTTATAATGTTACAGAACGCACGCGCGGAGTGGCGTCGGTGGGCCTGCGGCCGACCCGTCGGTCGGCGCGTCGTCGGCCCACACCGTCGGTCCGGGGCGCCGCAGGCGGACCCGGACGCCAGAGCCGCCGACGGTGGACGGTCCCGCACCCCACGCGTGTCGGGATCCCGGGCTCCGCTTTGCGGCCCCGGAATGTCGCGGGGCTGAAACACGGCCGTCGGCACTGCGCGCGCCCCGCGTGGGGCGCCCGCCAGAGGCGGACGATCCGGAGACCGTCCTACTCGTCCGCCTGGGTCTTGCTGGCCGACTTGGTCGACTTCGCCTTCGCGGCGGCACCGGCCGGCTTGTGCTCGGCTTTCGCGTCGGTCTTGGCACCCGCCTTGGGGGCCGCCTTCGCCGCGGGCTTCTTGACGGCGCCGACCTTCAGCTTCGGGGCGCCCTCCATCACGGGCGTCGACTCGGCGGGGGCGTAGGCGTTCGCCGTCGCCGGAACGCCGGCCTTGCCGCGGGCGAGGGCCTTCTTCGGCTCGGGCTTGGCGGCCGCCTTCGTGGCGGGGGCGGCAGCCTTTGAGGCGGTGGCGGCCGCCTTTGAAGCGGAGGCAGCCGCCTTGGCCTGATGGGCCGCTTCGCGCTTGGCCGCGACCGCCTCGAGCTTGACCTTGCGGGCCTCGGCGATCTTGGCGGCCTTCTCCGCCTTCTCGGCCTCCTCCTGCTCGTTGAGGGCGATGGCGCCCTCGGCCGGGTCGCGGCCGATCCAGACCAGGATCGGCTGCAGCGGAGCGCGGGGCGGCAGGGCGCGATTGCGCAGGGCGGCGCTGTTCATGGTGGCGAAGGCCAGCGCCGCGGAGGGCGGAGCGGCGGCGGCCATCAGCTGCGCATTGGCGTTGTCGGCGCTGGCGCCGGCCGCCCCGGCGCTGGCCGTGATGGCGCCCTGGCCCTCGTCCACCGGCATCGGCTTCTTCCGGTCGCAGATGTAGGGCCGCATGTCCGGCGGCTCCGAGAGGCCGGAGACCGGCAGGGCGTCGAGGGTCTGCGCCCCCCAGCCCGGGGACTGGCTGAAGCCGTAGTCGAACAGGTCCGACGCCTTGAGGTCGCGCTCGCGGGCGCTCGGCTGGCCCATCACCACGGTGAGGATGCGACGCCCGTTGCGGGTCGCCGTGGCCACCACGTTGAAGCCGCCCGAGCAGATGAAGCCGGTCTTCATGCCGTCGGCGCCGGCATAGCGGCCCAGGAGACCGTTGTGGTTGGCCATCACCGAGCGGCCGAACTGGATCGCGCTGATCGAGAACAGGCCGCGGCTGTCGGGGAAATCGCGGATCAGGGCGCGCCCGAGCACCGCCATGTCGCGGGCCGAGGTCCACTGGCGGGCGTCCGGCAGGCCGTTGGGGTTGGTCCAGCGGCTCTCGCGCATGCCGATGCGCTGGGCGGTCTCGTTCATCATCTGGGCGAAGCCCTCGACGGAGCCGCCGAGATTCTCGCCGATCGCCCAGGCCACGTCGTTGGCCGACTTGACCATGATGATCTTGAGGGCGTTGTCGAGGGTCAGCTTGGTGCCCGGGCGGAAGCCCATCTTGGAGGGCGGCTCGGCGGCGGCCGCCGGCGAGATGGTGATCAGCGTGTCGAGGGAGAGCTTGCCCTGCCGGACGAGGTCCAGGGCGACGTAGGTGGTCATCAGCTTGGTGATGGAGGCCGGGAACCACGGATCCGTGGCCGCCTGCCCGTAGATCACCTTGCCGGAATCGACATCGACCACGAGGATCGGTGCAGTGGTGGCGTTCGCGGCGCCCGCACCCAGCAGGCTCGCCGCCACCGCGAGACCGACGACGAGGTGCCTCAACAATCCGTTCGACATCAGGCCTGTCTCAAGAAGGAACGCCCCGGCCCGATCGATGATCGGCCCTGGCGGGAAGCCGGTCAACGGCCAAGCTGGCATGCCACCCCTCCGGGAGGGACGGCAAGCGCGTCTCGCCGGATCGTGACACGGTCTCCACAAAGCCGCGTTCCGTGGCAGGAGGATGGCAGACCCTCTCGCAGATGCGAGAAGCCGGCGGAATCATGGTATACCGCCGCCCTCCGCATGGGTGGGGGCCGTCCGCGGCCCGTGGTGCCCGTGCGTTCGACCGCTTATGTGCGCGTCAGGCGCTGCGGCGGCCGAAGCGTGTTTCTGAGAGTCGAAGCGTGTTTCAGAGGATGGAGTGGGCTCGCCGGGACGGTTCGCCGGGGCGATTGCCGAGGACGTGATGGCGTACGCAGTCAAGGAACTGTTCCACACCCTCCAGGGCGAGGGCGCGCAGGCGGGCCGGGCCGCGGTGTTCTGCCGCTTTGCCGGCTGCAATCTCTGGTCCGGCCGCGAGGAGGACCGCGCCGGCGCCGCCTGCCGGTTCTGCGACACCGACTTCGTCGGCCTGGATGGCGAGGGCGGCGGGCGCTTTTCCACGGCGCAGGACTTGGCCGACGCCATCGCGGGGACCTGGATGGGCGGGCCGCGCCACCGCTACGTCGTCTTCACCGGCGGCGAGCCGCTGCTCCAGCTCGACGAGGCCCTGATCGCGGTGGTCCACGCGGCCGGCTTCGAGATCGCGGTGGAGACCAACGGCACCCTGGCGGCCCCGGCCGGGATCGACTGGATCTGCGTCAGCCCCAAGGCCGGCAATCCCCTGGTCCAGCGCAGCGGGCACGAACTCAAGCTCGTCTTCCCGCAGGCGGAAGCCGCCCCGGACGCCTTCGCGAATCTCGACTTCCGCCACCACTGGCTCCAGCCCATGGACGGGCCGGACCGGCTCGCCCACACGGCCGCGGCGGTGGCCTATTGCCGGCGCGACGCGCGCTGGCGCCTCTCGCTCCAGACGCACAAGATCATCGGGATTCCCTGAGGATCCCGGAGGATCCCGCCCGCTCGCACCATGAAGATTGCTCGATGAAGATCACCCAAGCCTTCACCTTCGAGGCGGCCCACCGCCTGCCGAACGTGCCCGAGACCCATCGCTGCCACCGCATGCACGGGCATTCCTACCGGGTCGAGCTCACCCTCTCGGGCGCCGTCGACCCGGCCACCGGCTGGGTGGTGGATTTCTTCGACGTCGAGCACGCCTTCGCGCCGGTGCTGGCCCGCCTCGACCATTATTGCCTCAACGAGATCGAGGGGCTGGAGAACCCCACCGCCGAGCACATCGCGGCCTGGATCTGGGAGCGCACCAAGGCGGCGCTGCCGGCCCTCTCCTCCGTGAAGGTCTACGAGACGCCGATGTCCTGGGCCGAGTACGAGGGCGAGGCCTCGTGACGCGAGGCACCGCCGTGAGGGGCCCGGCGATGAGCGGCGGCGCCGCCCTGGTCCTGTTCTCGGGGGGCCAGGATTCCACCACCTGCCTCGCCTGGGCGCTGGAGCGCTTCGACCGGGTCGAGACCCTCGGCTTCGACTATGGCCAGCGCCACCGCATCGAGCTCGACGGCCGGGACACCCTGCGCCGGGGCCTCGCGGCCCTGAAGCCCGCCTGGGCGGCGCGCCTCGGCGACGACCATACCCTGGCCCTCGACGCCCTGGGCCAGGTCTCCGAGACGGCGCTGACCCGCGACACCGCCATCGCGTTCGAGGACAGCGGCCTGCCCAACACCTTCGTGCCGGGCCGCAACCTCCTGTTCCTCACCTTCGCGGCGGCTCTGGCCTATCGCCGGTCGCTGACCCACCTCATCGGCGGCATGTGCGAGACCGATTATTCGGGCTACCCGGATTGCCGGGACGACACCGTCAAGGCGCTGCAGGTGGCGCTCAACCTCGGGATGGACCGCCGCTTCGTCCTGCACACGCCCCTGATGTGGATCGACAAGGCCGAGACCTGGCGGCTGGCCGAGGACCTCGGCGGCCCAGCGCTGGTCGACCTCATCGTCGAGGACAGCCACACCTGCTACCTCGGCACCCGCGGCGACCGCCATCCCTGGGGCTACGGCTGCGGCCAGTGCCCCGCCTGCGACCTGCGGGCGAAGGGCTATGCCAAGTTCGTCGCCGAGCCGGTGACACCGCCGCCCGCCTGAACCGCCGGCGACCGGGCCGCGATCCGGTCGAGGAGGACGTGCGGCACCGTCAGGGCCGAGAGCATCCGCAGGGTGAGGCACACGAGCGTGCCGGCGCCGGAGCCGGAGCCGGCGGCGTAGAGCGGCCACAGGGCCGCGCCGAGCAGGAGCGTCAGGCCGAAGACCGGCAGCGACGCGCGGACGGCCTTGCCCAGGCTGTCGATGCCGGGCGCCCGGGTCGGATCGTTCACCAGCGCGCGCATGTGCCGGGGGCCGTGGAGGCCGACGAAGTACAGGGTGAAGGCGGTGAGCGGCGGCAGCAGCCAGAAGGCGGCCGCCAGGGCGGCGATCTCGCCGCGCACGGACCAGGAGCGGGCCTGCACGAGCACCCAGTACGCCGCGAGGGCGAGCCAGAGCCAGGACGCCGTCACCCACCAGCCGGGGAGCAGCGGCATCGGCAGGCGCGTGACGGCCGCGAACAGCCCGGCGGTCTCCTCGGGGCGCAGCAGGGCCGGCAGCGCCACCGGCAGCCCGCCGCGCACCAGGATCTCCAGCGGCCGGCCCGGGCCGGCATCCTCCTCGCCGAAATGCAGCACCGAGAGGGCGAGGAAGCCCGCCAGGGTTGCCATCGGGGCGACGTGCCAGGCGAGCAGGACGAGGCCGGCGAGGCCGAGATACGGCACCGCGAAGACCCCGAACCAGGCGCGTCCGAAGCGGGGGCGCAGCAGGGGCGCGGCCACGGCCCCGTCGAGGGCGCCGTGCGGCACGCCGAGCCCGATCACCACCGCCAGGGCCGCGAGCCAGGACGCCTCGCGCGGCAGGGCCGCGGAGGCGACGAGGGCGAGGGCCACGCCGGCGCCCGCCAGGGGCAGCAGGCCCGCGCCCCCCGAACCGACGCGCCGGCGGCGCGCCCGGACGGGCGTCCCGAGACCCGGGAGGACCGGGCGAGCCGCCATCCGGGTCAGGCCGCCCGGCGCAGGGGCGCGGCCGTGACCTTGCCTTCGGCGAGGTCCCGGTCGACCGCCCGCGTGGTCTGCAGCGTCGCCATCACGCCGTAGACCACCTTCGCCGTCAGATCGAGGATCGCCACCACGGCCAGGGCCACGGCGGGGGACAGGATGCCGAGGCCGTCCTGGCCGACGAGGAGCACGACGGGATAGGCGCACCAGACCACCGAGAGGAACACGGCGTTGCGCAGGAAGGCGGACCGAACATCGGCCCGTTCCGTGGCGTTCTCCTCCCGCAGCTGCACGAAGATCCCGTAGAACACGGCCAGGAACGCGCCGCAGGAGATGGCGAACCAGGTCCACTTCACCCAGGCGACCGTCGACAGGCCGAAGGCCAGGGCGGTGACGATCATGATCAGGTCGGAGCCGACGAGGCCCCAGACGACGGCCGGACGGCGCATCCCCGAATGCATCGCCGTGCGGGCGAGGCCGACGAGGAGCAGGGGCGTGGTGAAGGTCCAGTCGAGGTAGCGGGCGAAGTAGAACTGCCGCGCGGCATCCGCGGCCTCCGGACCGGCCGGCAGGGCGATGCTCCCCTGCCCCGTGGCCATGGCGAAGTAGGAACAGGCCGCGATGATCGGCACGATCCCGTGGATGATGGCATCCGCCTCCTCCGCGGGCGTCCGCCGCTTCCCGAGGAACAGGATCGCGGCGGCACCCGCCGCCATGCCGGCGAAGCCGAGCCAAAGCCAGAATTGAGGCGTCATCACTATCTCGTCGGTACGGGGATGAAAGGCCGGCCCGGAACGTGGCGGCCCTCCTGCCCAATTGGCGTCGGCGCCGTTCGTTGCGGGGACGCGTGGTCACAGTCGAGTGAGACCGGACCGCCCGCCGAGCCGGGCCCGACGCGTCGGGGCGCGGGATCGGACCAGGGGCCGGCCTCGCCCCGATCCCGGCACCGCGCCGAGCGGTCGAGACCGGGAGGCCGGCCGGGGCGCCCGGCGAGGATTCCCGCAGGCCGCCGGCGCCCTGTCGGCCAGCGCGACGATCGGGAAAGCGGTCCCCGGCGCCCCCGGCGACGCGCGGGCCTTCGGCATGGCGGAGTCGCACGGCAACGACCGCTCTTTCGAACGCCGCGATCCGTTGCTCAAGTCAACATGACCGTCGACGGCGCAGTAAAATCGAGGTTACGCATTTAATCCGTCATCACGGAAATTTTATAACTGCGAGATCAACTGTCGTTTCTGTTGCCGATGGATCACGTCTAGGCCGGAAAGCAGGCAATCTGCTTCGGAAGATGACCTTTGAACGCCATCAGATCTATGCGTGATCGCCAGACATCGGCATGTCGAGGGTGGGCGGGCACCGTCCCTCCATCCCGAAAGTCCTGAACCCGAAGGCCCTTTCCGATGCTCAAGACGCTGCTCCTTGCCGGCAGTGCCGCGGCCCTCCTCACCAGTGCCGCCGCTGCCGCCGACCTGCCTCGCCGTCAGGCCCCGCCGCCGGTCTTCACGCCCATTCCGGTCTTCACCTGGACGGGCGCCTATTTCGGTATCAACGCTGGCTACGTCTTCAGCGAGAACGACACGATCCGCACCACGGGCATCAACACCCCGGGCGGCGCTCAGCTGCAGAACAACGTCCTCAACGGCCTGCGTCAGGCGTCCGTGCGGAACGCGACCGAAGGCTTCACCGGCGGTGGCCAGGTCGGCTACAACTATCAGTTCACGCCGGGCAGCGGCATCGTGGTCGGCCTCGAGGCCGATGCGCAGTACACCGACCTCCAGCGCACCACGACCCAGGTCATCTTCAACCCGGTCTTCAACCCGAACCAGCTGACCAACAGCTACCGCACCGAACTCTCGTTCCTCGGCACCGTCCGCGGCCGGATCGGCTACGCCTTCGACAAGTTCCTGATCTACGGGACCGGCGGCTTCGCCTACGGCGATGTCACCCAGCGCATCGCCTTCACCACGGGCGTGCCCGTCACCTATGCGGGGTCGCGCTCCAACATCGAGACCGGCTACGCCTATGGCGGCGGCATCGAGTACGCCCTGCCCACGGACTCGTTCTTCAACTTCTTCAAGTCCAGCGCCGTCACCCTGAAGGCCGAATACCTGCGCTACGACCTCGGCAGCCGCAATCTGCTCGTCGCCAGCGTCGGCGGTCCCGGTGTCGGCTACAACAGCCGCATCTCCACCGAGGGCAGCATCGCCCGGGCCGGCCTGAACTACAAGTTCGGCAGCTACTAGGCCCGACCCGGCCGGCACCCCGGGATCGCGCCCGGGGTGTCGGCTCCGTTGTCTCCCGTCCGCGATCCGTTTGCCCGTGGGGTGCGCCCGTGATGAAACCGAACCTGCTGCTTCTCGCCGCCGCCCTCACCGTCGCCACGAACGCCCGTGCCGAGCCCGAGACGCAGGCCATCGTCGACGCCCTGTTCAAGGCCGGCGGCAATCAGCCGATCGTGCGCGGGAGTGGGGCCAAGGGCGTCTGCGTCAAAGGCAGCTTCACGCCCTCGGCCGAGGCGCAGGGCCTGTCCAAGGCTCCGCATTTCACGAGCGCCTCCGGCAAGCCCCTGCCGATGACGGCCCGCTTCTCCATGGGCGGCAGCAACCCGAAGGTGTCCGACAAGGCCAAGCCGGTCACGCGCGGCTTCTCCATGCGGATCACCCACCCGACCGGCGACATGGTGTTCGTGTTCATCTCGGCCCCGGTCTTCGGCACGAAGACCCCGCAGCAGCTGCTCGAGTTCGCCACGGTGCGGGCGCCGGGACCGGACGGAAAGCCGGATGCCGAGAAGATCAAGGCCTTCGGAGCGGCCAACCCCGAGACGACGCGCCAGGCGGCCTGGCTCACCGCGCGCCCGCTGCCGGCGAGCTACGCGGGCGTCGATTACTGGGGCGTCCACGCCTACACGCTCACCGATGCCAAGGGGACGGCCACGGTGGCCAAGCTCAAGACCGTGGCGACAGCGGGCCAGCTCGGCCTGACGGACGACGAGGCCAAGGCCAAGCCCGACGCCTTCTACGCCGACGAGTTGACGGAGCGGCTGGCCCAGGGGCCGGCCACGTTCGACCTCGTGGCGATCCGCGGCGAGCCCGGCGATCCGACCCACGATCCCACCGTTCTCTGGCCCGAGGAGAACCGCAAGGCGACCCGGCTCGGCACCGTGGCGATCGACGCCCTCGAACCGGCAGCCACCTGCGACGCGGCCACCTTCGACCCGGTCACAGACCTCCCCGACGGCATCGCCGGGCCGGCCGACGACCCGATGTTCGCCATCCGCTCGCCGGCCTACGCGATCTCGCTGTCGCGGCGCGCCAACTGAGCCCGAGCGAACCCGAAGACGTTTTCCTGAGCGTTTTCCTGGGCGTTTCCCTGGGGCGTCACGCCGGTCGCGACGGGCGCCCGAGAAAGGCTCCCCGCAGAAAGGTATCCGTCGGGTTGCCCGGCGACCGCGCCGGGCCCACACCCTAGGCCCACGCCCAGGCCCTAGGCCCTAGGCCCTAGGCCCTAGGCCCAAGCCCTGAGCGCCTCCGGGGTCGTGAAGTCCGGCGGCCGGACGTCGCGGGCGGCGCCGCGCGTCGCCGCGATGCCCTTCGGGAAACCGCTTCGGCTCCGGTAATCCGCGCGCACGCGCTCCGAGGGCGCCAGGGGGGCGTCGGAGAGGGCCTGGGCACAGAGCACGTCGACCACACCGACGCCCGCCAGGGCGCCGAGGGCGATGGCGGTATTGGCGCGATGGCGCGGATCGCCGGTGAGCCCGGGCAGGACGGTGGCGACGTCGAGGCCGTCACCGGCCACCCGGGCCCAGATCCAGGGGGTCGGATCGCGGGAGCCGAGGATGCCGACGCCCTGGACGATCTCACGCACGCCGTAGGCGCGCACCAGCGCGCCGGCGCGGGGCATGCCGAGCCAGCGCGCGATCGCGTCGCCGCAGGTCAGCTCGGTGACCCCGAGGGCGAGGGAGAACCAGCCGAGGCCCTGCGCCACCTGGCGCGTGGCCGGATCGGGCCGGCGCCGGTGGTCCGAGGACAGCCGGGAGGGTGGGCGTTCGGGCCTTGTCCGGCCGGGACGAACGGGCGGATTCGGACGGGACGCGGATGCGGGCATGCGGACCTCCTCGATCGGGAAAACGGGCGCCACTCAGGGCCGGAGCACGACCTTGATGCAGTTGTCCTTCTTGTCGCGGAACGTCTTGTAGAGTTCGGGCCCGTCCTCGAGGCCGCCCCGGTGGGTGATGACGAAGGAGGGGTCGATCTGCCCGTCGGCGATGCGCTTCACGAGGTCGTCGGTCCAGCGGTTGACGTGGGTCTGCCCGGTGCGGACCGTCAGCCCCTTGTTCATCAGGGCGCCCATGGGGATCTTGTCCACCAGGCCGCCATAGACGCCCGGGATCGAGAGGATGCCGGCCGGGCGGCAGACGTAGATCATCTCCCGCAGCACCGTGGCCCGGTCGCTCTCCAGCATCACCGCCTGCTTGACGCGGTCGTAGACCTGTTCGAGCGCGCGCGGTGAATGGGCCTCCATGCCGACGGCGTCGATGCACTTCTCCGGACCCTTGCCGGCCGTGAGTTCGTTCAGCCGCTCGACGGTGCTCTCCTGCGTGTGGTCGATGGTGATGGCGCCGCCGGCCCGGGCCATGTCCAGGCGCTCGGGCACGCTGTCGATGCAGATCACCTGCTTGGCGCCGAGCAGGATGGCCGAGCGGATCGTCATCTGGCCGACCGGGCCGGCGCCCCAGATCGCCACGGTGTCGGTGGGCTGGATGTCGGCCTGCACCGCCGCCTGCCAGCCGGTGGGGAAGATGTCGCCGAGGAACAGCACCTGCTCGTCGGTGAGCCCCTCCGGCACCTTGATGTGGGTCTTGTCGGCGAAGGGCACGCGCACGTACTCGGCCTGTCCGCCCTGGTAGCCGCCGGTGAGGTGGGTGTAGCCGAACAGGCCCGCGGTGGTGTGCCCGAAGGCCTTTTCGGCCAGGTGCTTGTTGCGGTTGGAGCGCTCGCAGACCGAGAAGAAGCCGCGCTTGCACTGGTCGCAGGCGCCGCAGATGATCGTGAACGGGATCACCACCCGCTCACCCTTGCGCAGGCTGCCGTTGACGCCCTTCCCGGTCTCGACGACCTCGCCCATGAACTCGTGGCCCATGACGTCGCCCTTCTCCATGCCGGGCATGAAGTGGTCGTAGAGGTGGAGGTCGGAGCCGCAGATCGCGCACGCCGTGACCTTGATGATCGCGTCCCGGTCGTCCTCGATCCGCGGATCGGGAACGGACTCGCAGCGGATGTCCTGAGTTCCGTGCCAGACGAGGGCCTTCATCGCATCTCTCCCACGTACGGTTTCGTGTCGCCGATACGCTGAGAACCCGGCGACGGGACGTGGGTTCGGTCCCGGGTTACAGGCCTTCATCGGGCAGGCGGCTCGGCTCCGAGACCAGCGCGTCGCGTTCCCGTCGCAGGAAGTCGATCAGGCGCTCCGCGAGGCGTCCCGGCGGGTGGCCCGCCGGCCGGATCAGCGTGGTCTCGATCGACAGGGCCGGCCGGAACGGGCGCAGCACGATCGGAAGGCCGGTGAGTTCGCCCGCCGGGACCGGATCGACGATGGCGAGGCCCAGGCCCTCCGCCACCAGCCCGCAGCGCGCCGCCGTGTACTGGGCCATTAGGGGAAAGCGCGGCACGCACCCGGCCTCGGCGAAGCGGGCCTCGACCGCCTCCTGGAACAGGCCGGGCCCGCCGGCGATCAGGGTCTCACCGGCCAGGTCCGCGACCGCGATGGAGCGCCGGCGCGCCAGGGGATGCCGGCGCGGCAGGGCGCAGACCGCATCGACCGTGAGGAAGCGCTCGGCCGTCACCCCCGCATGGCCGGCGCGTGGCCGGGCGAGGCCGAGGTCGCACCGGCCCGAGGCGGTCCAGGCCCAGATTGTGTCGGGGCTCGGCACGTGGACGGCGACGCGGCCCCCGGGATGCTCCGCCATGAGGCGCCGGATCGCCCGCGGCAGCAGGCGGGAAGCCAGGGAGGGCTGGCAGGCGACGCGCAGGGGCCCGGTGCCGAGTTCGCGGATCTGCCGGGCGGCGCGGGTCAGCTGCTCGAGGCCGGCCTGACTGCGCTCCACCTCGCGGGCGAAGGCCTCCCCCTCCGGCGTGGGGCGGGCGGTGCCGTGGCCGCGCACGAACAGCGACAGGCCGGTCTCGGCCTCGAGCTGCGCCATCGCCCGGCTCACGTGGGGCTGGCCGATCCCCAGCGCCGCCGCGGCCCGGGTCATGCCCCCGTGGCGCATCACCGCGCGGAAGAGATCGAGGTGGCCCGGGTTGATCATGCCTCGCCTGCATGGAAACGCGCCGATCCGTCATTTGACGGCATGGCCGCGGAATGGTTGTCAAGGCGCCCGTGTCCCGAACAGGTGCCAGGCCGATGTTCAACCTCCTGCTTCCCGTGGCCCTCTCCGTCATGGCGGGCGCCAGCATCGTGGTGCAGCAGGCGCTGATCGCGAATCTCCGGATCGCCCTGAACTCCTCCGCCTGGGCCGGCTTCGCGAGCTACTTCGTCGGCCTCCTGTCCATGGTGGTGCTGGCCCTGGCCCTGCGCGACCCGCTGCCGGCGTCCAGCCTGACGGCGCGCATCCCGTGGTGGGCCTGGAGCGGCGGCTTCTTCGGCGCGGTCTTCATCGCGCTGGCCACGATCCTGGTGCCGGAGCTCGGCGCGGCGACCTTCCTGGCCCTCCTCGTCACCGGCCAGATGCTGGCTTCGGTGGCCTTCGATCATTTCGGCTGGCTCGGCCTCGCCCAGCGCGAACTCGACACGACCCGCGTGCTCGGCGTCGCGCTCCTGATCGGCGGCGTGGTGCTGATCCGGCGCTGATCCGGCCGGCCCTCAGGCCCCGACCACGTGCAGGACGATCTCCCGGCGGTGCGGCCGGTCGCGGTGCTCGACGAGGTAGATCCCCTGCCAGGTCCCGAGGGCGAGGCGCCCGCCCCGCACCGGCACGCCGAGGGCGGAATCCGTCACCATCGTGCGGATATGGGCCGGCATGTCGTCCGGCCCCTCGGCGCCGTGGACGTAGCCGGCGTGGCGCGGCGCCAGCCCGTCGAGGGCGGTGAGGAGGTCGGTCTGCACGTCGGGATCGGCATTTTCCTGGATGGTCAGGGAGGCCGAGGTGTGCCGGCAGAACACGGTGACGAGCCCGGTGCCGATGCCGCTGCGCCCCAGGAACTCGGCCACCGACCGGGTGATGTCGGTGAAGCCCTGGCCCGGCGTCGAGACCGTGAGGGTCGCGCCCGCCTGCCGCTCGACACCGCCGCTGGCGAAGCCCTCCAAGGTTCCGATCGTCCCCGCACGCCTCATCCTTGCGCCTCCGTCAGGGTCTCGCCCGGCGCGATCTCTCGCTCGCCGCGGGCCAGGATGGTCTCCAGGGCCTCGATCCGGTCGGCCTCCGCCGCCGGCTTGTCCCAGCGGATGCGTGCCACCCGGGGGAAGCGCATGGCGACCCCGGACTTGTGCCGGGTCGAGCGCTGCACCCCCTCGAAGGCGATCTCCAGGACGAGGCCGTGGTCGAGCCCGTAGGCGACCTCGCGCACCGGGCCGAAGCGCTTGGTGGTGTTGTTGCGGACGTAGCGGTCGAGCTTCTGCAGCTCGGCATCGGTGAAGCCGTGATAGGCCTTGCCGACGGGCACCAGCTCGGGCGCGCCGTCCTCGCGCGCGCGCCAGACCCCGAAGGTGTAGTCGGAGTAGAACGACGAGCGCTTCCCGTGCCCGCGCTGGGCGTACATCATCACCGTGTCGACCCGGAACGGCTCGCGCTTCCACTTCCACCACGGCCCCTTGGGGCGCCCCGGCAGGTAGGCGCTGTCGCGGGCCTTGAGCATGACGCCCTCGATGGCGTCGGCATCCTCGCCCGCCCCCACGGCGGCCGGGTCGGCGCGGGCCGCGGCCAGATCCGCCCAGGTCGCGAACGGCACCAGGGGCGAGAGGTCGATCCGGGCGTGGTCGAGGGCCGCCACGAAGGCTTCCAGGCGGGCCCGGCGCTCGCTGAAGGGCAGCGGGCGCAGGTCCTCGCCCTCGGCGTGCATCAGGTCGTAGGCGCGGACATGGGCGGGAAACTCCTCCAGAAGCTTCGGGGTCACGGCCTTCCGGTTGAGGCGCTGCTGCAGCACGTTGAAGCTCTGCACCCGGGCCTCGCGCAGGATCAGCAATTCGCCGTCGATGGCGCCCGAGAAGGTGATGGCCTCGGCCAGATCCGGGAAGGCGCCGGAGATGTCCTCGCCGGTGCGCGAGTAGATCCGGGCGACCTGCGCGCCGGCCTCGTCGCGTCCGCCCACGAGCTGGACCCGGATGCCGTCCCACTTCCACTCGCCGGAGAAGGCGGCCGGATCGAGCTTCTCGAAATCGCCGTCCTCGTCGATGGGATGGGAGAGCATCGGCGGCCGGAACGGCGCCGGATTCAGGGTGGTGGGCCGCTCGCCCCTTCCCTCGACCCAGGCGAACAGGGTGGCGTAGGGCGGCTCCAGCCCGTGCCAGACCTCCTCGACGGCGTCGGCCTCGTGGCCGCCGAGCGCCCCGATCGCGGTCTTGGCGAGACGGGCCGAGACGCCGACCCGGAGCGCGCCGGTGATGAGCTTGAGCAGCGCCCAGCGCCCGGTCTCGTCCAGGGCGTCGAGCCACTCGGCGATGCGGGCGGGCAGGTCCGCCTTCTTCACGGTGCCCAGCGTCTCGACCACCTCCGCCAGGGTCGGCACGTGCGGGGGCGGGTTGTTGTGGCCGGGGCCGACGACCGCCTCGTTGCTCCGCGACGTGGGCGCCGGCCAGATGAGGGCCGTCGTCTCGGCGAGATCGCCCACATAATTGTGCGAGAGCCCGAACAGCACCGGGTCGATGCGCGCCTCGACCAGGCCGCGGATCATCGCGGGCTTGGCCTCGCGAAAGGTTAGCCCCCCGGTCATCGCCGCGAGGGCGTAGCCGCGCTCCGGGTCGGGGGCGTGGGCGAAATAATCCTGCAGCAGGCGCAGCTTGGCGTTGCGGCGCGGCTCGTAGGCGAGGCGGTCGAGGAGGTGGGCGAAGTCGTTCACGCGGCCTCCTCCGGTGCGGCGGCCGGCTCGGCCTCCCCGTCGTCCCCGTAGCCCAGCAGGTGCAGGGGCTTGGCCTTGATGCCCTGCGTCCCGCACCAGTGGACCAGGGCGTCCTCCTGCCCGTGGGTGACCCAGACCTCCCCGGCCCCGGTCTCCAGGATGGTGCGGCAGAGATCGGGCCAGTCCGAATGGTCGGAGATGCAGAGAGGCAGCTCGACGCCCTTCTGGCGGGCCCGGGCGCGCACCCGCATCCAGCCCGAGGCGAAGGAGGTCACGGGGTCGGGGAACTTGCGCGACCAGACGTCCTGGATCGAGGAGGGCGGGCAGAGCACGATGGCCCCGTGGAGCTTGGCGCGCTCGGTCGCCACGACCTTCGGGGTCTCGCCCAGCGGGATGCCCTCCTGCTTGTAGAGCTCGGTGAGCTTCTCCATCGCGCCGTGCAGGTAGATCGGCCGGTCGTAGCCGGCCTCCCGCAGCAGCGCCATCACGCGCTGCGCCTTGCCCAGCGCGTAGGCCCCGACGATGTGGGCGCGCTCGGGGAACAGGGCCACGGAATCGAGCAGCTTCTTCACCTCGTCGCGGGTGTCCGGCATCCGGAACACCGGCAGGCCGAAGGTCGCCTCGGTGATGAAGACGTCGCAGGGCATGACCTCGAAGGGCAGGCAGGTCGGGTCGTAGGCGCGCTTGTAGTCGCCCGACACGACGACCCGGACGCCCTGCGCCTCGATCGCGATCTGGGCCGAGCCGAGCACGTGCCCGGCCGGCGCGAAGCGCACGGTCACGTCGCCGATGCGGATCTCCTGCCCGAGGGGCGCCTCCTGGCGGCTCTCGCAGAACTCCGCCCCGTAGCGCACCGCCATGATGCGCAGGGTCTCGCCCGTGGCGAGCACCCGCCCGTGGCCGGCCCGGGCGTGGTCGGCATGCCCGTGGGTGATCAGGGCGCGCGGCACCGGCCAGGTCGGATCGACATGGAAGCCGCCGAGGGGGCAGTACAGGCCCTCGCGGGTCAGGGTGAGAAGATCGCTGGCGCTGAAACTCATCGGCGCGGCATATAGGGCGCCCGAAGCCCATGCGCAGCCACATGTCCCGTACGATCACCTCCGGCGACCTTCGCGCCGACCGGCGCTACGCCTACGCCCAGGGCTGCCTCGACGAGGGCAACCCGGACGGTGCCGCCGAGATGGCGGAGCAGACCCTGGAGATCGCCCCCCGCTTCGCTCCGGCCTGGTTCCTGCTCGGGCTGGCCCGCGAAGCCCGCTACGCGAAGGGCGGGCAGGCGAGCGATCACCACGCGGCCCTGCGCGCCTACGCCAATGCCCTCGACATCGATCCCGAGGATGCCCAGGGCGCGCGCCTCGCCCTGGTGCGCATCGGCGCCGGCGATGCGATCACCGCGATCTCGCCGGGCTACGTCCGGGCGCTGTTCGACGCCTACGCGCCCCGCTTCGATCGCCACCTCGTGGAGGGCCTGTGCTATCGCGGGCACGCGCTCGTCGCTGAGGCGCTCGATGCCGCGGCGGGTCCGGCGACGCCCCTCGGGCGGGTGATCGACCTCGGCTGCGGCACGGGCCTCGTCGGGGCCGCCCTCGCCGGCCGGCCGGCGCACCTGACCGGGATCGACCTCTCACCCGGCATGCTGGCCGAGGCCGGGCGGCGTGGTTGCTACCATCGCCTGGTGGAGGGCGAACTGGTGGCGGCGCTCGCGGCCGAGCCCGCCGCCTCGGCCGATTGCGTCACAGCCGCCGACGTCATGATCTACGTGGGCGACTTTTCCGGCATGGTCTCCGGCAGCGCCCGCGTCCTGCGCCCGGGCGGGCGCTTCGCCTTCACGGTGCAGTCCCATGCGGGCGACGGCCTCATCCTGGGCGCGGATGCCCGCTACGCCCACGGCGATGCGCTGGTGCAGGAGACCCTGGCGGCGGCGGGCCTCGGCCGCGAGTTCGCCCAACCGGCCGTCGTGCGGCGGGAAAACGGTGCCGACGTCCCCGGCCGGGTGATCGTGGCCCGGCGGCGGTAACGTTCACGTTTGCGTTGCAGGCCTTGAGCGCTGGCGCACGACGCGGTTGAACCAAACGGGAGCGTGACTGTTGCCCCGGACGCATCGGAGCACTTCGCCCGTGACCTGACGTCGAGGTCCGGCCCCGCACCGAGCGTATCGGCCTTACGCCACCGTAGTTCAGCCGCCACACGGGACGGAGGATAGCAAACCTATGGCAGAGACGCAGAACAAGTCATTTCCGGCGAGCGCCGCGACGCGCATCCCCTTCGCCTTGGCGCTCTCGGCCGTGGCCGGTTGCGCCGATTCGATCGGATTCCTCGAGTTCTCGCAGCTGTTCATGTCTTTCATGAGCGGCAACACGACACGCTTCGGCGTCTCGGTCAGCCGCTTCGACTGGGAGAGCACGTCGCGCGTCGCCTCGGTCATCGTGCTGTTCTGCTTCGGTGCCTTCGCCGGCACCCTGATCGCGGCCTGGGTCGGGCGCTGGCGCCTCTCGGTGCTGCTCCTGCTTCAATCCGTGTTCCTGACCATCGGGCTGATCATCCCGCACGGCTCCTTCGCCTTCCCGCTCCACGCCTATCCGATCGTCATCGCGCTGGGCCTGCAGAACGCGACGCTGCAGGACGAGGGCGGGCGCAGCCTCGCGCTCACCTACGTCACCGGCGCCGTGGTGCGGTTCGGGACCGGGCTCGCCAACCTCATGCTCGGCACGGTGGCGCCCTCGTTCTGGATCCAGGCCCCCCTCTGGGCGGCCCTGAGCACCGGCGCGGTGATCGGCGGCTTCCTGCAGATGCGCTACGGTGAGGATGCGTTCCTGTTCCCGGCCGCGCTCTCGGCGCTCCTGGCCATCATCGCTCTGGGGCTGACGATCCTGAAGCCGGGCAGCCGCTACGTCAGCGGCGAGGTGGAGCGGCATCCGCCGGACGGCGCCGCCGCGGCCCAGATCTGACCGGCGAGCTAATCGGCTCCCCCGCTCCCGCGCAGCCGCTTGGTGGCGCTCCGCTTCGACTTGTCGTCGAGGCGGCGCTTCTTCGAGGCCAGGGTCGGGCGGGTGGCGCGCCGGGGGGTGGGCGGCACCGCGGCCTCGGCGACGAGCTCGGCCAAGCGCTCGCGGGCATCGGCCCGGTTGCGGTCCTGGGTCCGGAAGCGCTGGGCGCTGATCACGATCACCCCGTCGACGGTGAGGCGGCGGCCGGCCAGCCGCATCAGGCGCACGGCCACCGCATCCGGCAGGGAGGCCGAGCGCCGGGCGTCGAAGCGCAGCTGCACGGCCGTCGAGAGCTTGTTGACGTTCTGTCCGCCGGGGCCCGAGGCCCGCACGAAGGTTTCCTCCAGCTCCGCCTCGTCGATGGCGATGTGGGGCGTGCATTGCAGGGCCACGGCGGGGTCTCTCGCAGGCTGCGCGTCCAGGACGCTACTCGGACGCTTCTAGGAGGCTTCGGCAGGCGTGCGGGCCCGCACCGCCAGGGCGTGGAGGCCGCGCTGGAAGGCCGGCGCGAGGGCGGCGTTGACGAGGCGATGCCGTTCGACGCGGCTCTTGCCTTCGAAGGCAGCGGCAACCACGTCCAGTCGGAAATGCGTCTCCCCTTCGGGCCGCGCCCCCGCATGGCCCGCATGCAGGTGCGATTCGTCGATCACCGCCAGGTCCTGCGGCGTCAGTTGCGCCTGGAGCGTGTCGGTGATCCAATCCTTCAGGGTCACGGTCTCGGTCATCGCGGACGTCTCCTCGTTGTTGCTGGGGGTCGGGCGCTGGCGTCCGGTCTCGCGCGTCAACCCCCGAACACCGCATGCGGCATCAGGCCCGCCGCTCTTGTGTCTCCGACCCACCCCCTCATAATCGCCCTATCATGGATCTCAACTCGCCCCTGTTCGACAGCATCCGCATCAAGCCGTCCTGCGACGAGCCGAAGACGGCCGCGACCCAGACCTGCGAGACTCCCGGGTGCAAGAACCCCGGGCTCTACCGCGCGCCGAAGGGGCGCAAGGCGGAGGGGCAGTACTGGCGGTTCTGCATGGACCACGTGCGCGCCTACAACGCCACGTACAATTACTTCGACGGCATGAACGATGCCGCCGTGCAGGCCTTCCAGAAGGACGCGATCATCGGGCATCGCCCGACCTGGGCGATGGGCGTGAACCCGGCCACCGCCGGCGAGCGCGGCAAGGCGGCGCCCAAGCGCGACTGGGCCTATGTCGATCCCCTGGACATCCTACGTGCCGAGGGTGTCGGCGAGACCGCCCGGCGCAAGGCGGCGCCCGAGCCGCGTCGGCCCCGGCACTCGGCGGCGACCCTCAAGGCCCTCGATGTGCTCGGCCTCGACGAGAACGCGGATTCGGCCGCCATCAAGGCGCAGTACAAGACCCTGGTGAAGCGCTTCCATCCCGACGCCAATGGCGGCGACCGCTCGTTCGAGGAGCGCCTGCGCGACATCATCCGGGCCCACGATGCCCTACGCGCCGCCGGCCTCTGCTGACGCGCCGATCGCCGGATCGGCGCGGTTCCGGCACGATCGATGCACGTTTTCCGGGGCTCCCCTGCTCTGGGTGGGCGGCAATCGCCGGGCGAGGCCCTATATGCAGCCCTGACACCCCTTGGCGCCGCCCGGCGTCGACCTTTAGATGGCGGTCGCGCGCGGTTCATCCTTCCCGAACCGCCAGGCCCCGAAGTCCGACACAGCCCGCGTGTTCCGTGACACCCCCACGGCACCCGCGCCCCGACGAGGTCCTTATGCTTTCTGACGTCTCGCCCGCCTCGCTCCCCGACCGGGATGTCTCCGTCCGAGAGGCCTTCGGCATCGACCTCGACCTCCGGGTCCCGGCCTTCTCGCAGAGCGAGGAGCACGTGCCGGACCTCGATCCGGACTACATCTTCGATCGGGAGACCACCCTGGCGATCCTGGCGGGCTTCGCCCGCAACCGGCGCGTGATGGTCACGGGCTATCACGGCACCGGCAAGTCGACCCATATCGAGCAGGTCGCGGCGCGCCTCAACTGGCCCTGCATCCGGATCAACCTCGACAGCCACGTCTCGCGCATCGACCTCGTCGGCAAGGACGCGATCGTGCTGCAGGACGGCAAGCAGGTCACGGCCTTCCAGGACGGCATCCTGCCCTGGGCGCTGCAGAACAACGTCGCCCTGGTCTTCGACGAGTACGATGCCGGCCGCCCCGACGTGATGTTCGTGATCCAGCGCGTGCTCGAGCTGTCGGGCCGCCTGACGCTGCTCGACCAGAAGCGCGTGATCCGCCCGCACCCCGCCTTCCGCCTGTTCGCCACCGCCAACACGGTGGGCCTCGGCGACACGTCCGGCCTCTATCACGGCACCCAGCAGATCAACCAGGGCCAGATGGACCGCTGGTCGATCGTCACCACCCTGAACTACCTCGCCCACGACCGCGAGGTCGACATCGTCCTGTCGAAGGCGGCGCATTACCAGCGCGACGGCGGCCGCGACATCGTCAACCGCATGGTGCGCGTGGCCGACCTGACCCGCAACGCCTTCATGAACGGCGATCTCTCCACCGTCATGAGCCCGCGCACGGTGATTACCTGGGCCGAGAACGCCGACATCTTCCAGGACATCGGCTTCGCCTTCCGGGTGACCTTCCTCAACAAGTGCGACGAGCTGGAGCGCACCCTGGTGGCGGAGTTCTACCAGCGCGCCTTCGGCAAGGACCTGCCCGAGAGCGCCTCGAACGTCGCCCTGAGCTGAGCCCCTTTCGTCCGTTTCGAGGAAACCGTCGACCCGCATGTCGATCTCCAACCGCAAGCCCGGCGACCGGCGCGAGCCCGTCGCCGAACCGCTCAAGCGCTCGGTGGCGGGCTGCCTGCGCGCCATCGCCAAGCGCTCCGAGATCGAGGTGGTCTACGCCAGCGACCGCCCGGCGCTGACGGGCGAGAAGGCGCGCCTGCCCGAGCCGCCGCGCAAGCTGACGCCGGAAGACGTCGCGATCCTGCGGGGCAACGCCGACTCGATGGCCCTGCGGCTCGGCTGCCACGACGTCGCCGTGCATCGCCGGCTGGCGCCGGAGAATGCCGGCGCCCGGGCGGTCTTCGACGCGGTCGAGCAGGCCCGCGTCGAGGCCATCGGCTCGCGGCGCATGGCCGGCGTCGCCGCGAACCTCTCGGCGATGCTCGAGGACCGCTACCATCGCGGCGGCAAGTACGAGGACATCACCGACCGGGCCGATGCCCCGATGGAGGATGCCGTCGCCCTGATGGTGCGCGAGCGCCTCACCGGTGCGGCGCCCCCCGACGCGGCCCGGAAGATCGTCGACCTCTGGCGCCCGCATATCGAGGAGAAGGCCGGCACGAATCTCGACGGGCTGATCGGCGCGATCGAGAACCAGCGCGCCTTCGCCCGCTCGGTCCGCGACCTCCTCACCTCCCTCGACATGGCGGACGAGACGCCCTTCGACCCCGAGGACGACGAGAACGAGGACGAGAACGACGCCCAGGACGACGAGCAGACCCCGAGCGAGGGCGAGGCCGAGGAGCAGTCCCAGGGCGACCGCTCCGAGATGGAGACCTCGCAGGAGGCCACCGACGAGTTGCAGGAAGGCGCCACCGAGGCCGCCGATGCGCCCTCCGGTGAGTTGCCCGACGAGGCCGAGAACGCCGAATCCGAGGAGGCGTCGGAGGCTTGGCGTCCGCCGTCGCAGCGGACGAACGAGCCGCGCGGCCCGGAATACAAGGTCTTCAACCCGCGCTTCGACGAGATCATCCACGCCGAGGACCTCTGCGACGCCGAGGAGCTGGCGCGCCTGCGCAGCTACCTCGACAAGCAGCTCGCCCATCTCCAGGGCGTGGTCGGGCGCCTCGCCAACCGGCTGCAGCGTCGGCTCCTGGCCCAGCAGAACCGTGCCTGGGACTTCGACCTCGAAGAGGGCCAGCTCGACCCCGCGCGCCTCGTGCGCGTGGTCACGGATCCGTTCCAGCCGCTCTCGTTCAAGCGCGAGAAGGACACGAACTTTCGCGATACGGTGGTCACGCTCCTGCTGGACAATTCCGGCTCGATGCGCGGCCGGCCGATCACGGTGGCGGCAACCTGCGCCGACATCCTGGCGCGTACCCTCGAGCGCTGCGGCGTCAAGGTCGAGATCCTGGGCTTCACCACGCGCGCCTGGAAGGGCGGACAGTCGCGTGAGGCGTGGCTCGCCGGCGGCAAGCCCAACACCCCGGGCCGCCTCAACGACCTGCGCCACATCGTCTACAAGAGCGCCGACGCGCCCTGGCGCCGGGCGCGCAAGAACCTCGGGCTGATGATGCGCGAGGGCCTGCTCAAGGAGAACATCGACGGTGAGGCGCTGGACTGGGCGCACAAGCGCCTGCTGGGCCGGCCCGAGCAGCGCAAGATCCTGATGGTGATCTCGGACGGTGCGCCGGTCGACGATTCGACGCTGTCGGTCAATCCCGGCAACTACCTCGAGCGCCACCTGCGCTGGATGATCGAGGACATCGAGACCCGGTCGCCAGTGGAACTGCTGGCCATCGGCATCGGCCACGACGTGACGCGTTACTACCGCCGCGCCGTGACGATCATCGATGCGGAGGAGCTCGGCGGTGCGATGACCGAGAAGCTCGCCGAACTCTTCGAGGAGGATTCGGGCACGCCGGCGCCGCAGAAGCGGGCCGCCGGCGGGCGGCGCTAGCGTTTACCCGGGACTCGCATCTGTCAGGGATCAGCGAGACCCGGTTATCCCGGAGAGACGAGCGTCGAGTCAGGCATCGAGGGTCTGTCCGGCTCAAGATGAACCTGACGGGCCCGAGTGCTCACGCCGCCCTCTGCGCCAGCGCGTCGAGGGCGGCCGCCACCGCGTCGGCATCGAGCCGCCGGATGACGGGGCCCGAGGTCCAGACCAGCATCGGGACCACGCGGTGGCGCGGGTAGATCTCCGCCAGGAGCGCGGCGTAGAGGGCGATCTGCCCGGCTTCCGCGCGGGGCAGCGGCGCGCCCGCCCGCGGGGGCCGGCCCGTCTTGAAATCCGCGACCCAGACCGTGTCCTCGGTGATGGCCAGGCGGTCGACACGACCGAAGACCGGACGCGAGACGCCACCGACCACGACCCGTCCCGACAGCGTCACCTCGGCCCGCGCCTCCGGTGCGAAGAGCGGGGCCAGGTCCGCTTCCGCGAAGAGGTGCAGGGTCGCGGCGACGATGCCGTCCTGCTTGGCCCGGTCGAATCCGGGGGCACGCGCGCGCACGAATGCGGTCGCGGCGGCCTCCCGCTGAGCCGGGTCGATCCGCGGCAGGTGCTCCACCAGGGAGTGGATCAGGGTCCCGCGCCGGCGCGCCTCGCTGTCGGCCTGGCGCTGGCCCGGCTCGCGGCGGGTGTCGGCGGCTCCCAGCGCGCCGGACGGCGTCACCGGAGGGGCAGCCTCGACCTCGGCCGGGACGGGCGCCTCCAGCCAGGCCGGCAGCTCCGGCGGCCCTTCCGGCATCGAGGGAGCCGGGGCCGCCGGCTGCGCCGCGCCGCCCTCGCGCCACAGCGTCGCGGCGCCGTAGGCAGCCTCCAGGACCTCCCCGGAGCCGAAGGACTCCTCCATGCCCGTGCGGATCATCTCGCACCAGGCCGCCTCGCTCGGAGCCTCGTGCCCCCGATGGGGCGCGATGACGAGGCGGTCGGCGGCCCGGGTCATCGCCACGTAGAGCAGACGGTTGTGCTCTTCGCGGGCACGGGATTGCAGGGTGGCGCGGGCCTCCGTCACGGCCTCGCAGTCGCCCGCCTTGGCCCCGGCCCAGATCGGCGGCAGCGGCGCCGCGCCCAGGCCGAAGCGCTGGACCCCCGACAGGAGCGGCAGGAGCGGCGGATCGTTGCGGCCCAGGGCCTCGCAGCCGTCGATGACGACGACCACCGGCGCCTCCAGCCCCTTCGCCCCGTGCACCGTCATCACCCGGACCTCGTCGCGGCCGGAATCGAGATCGCGCTTGACCGTGTGGCCGCCCTCCCCGCGCCCCGGAACGGTGTCGTAGCGGGCCAGAAATCCGCCGAGGGAGGGCGCGTCGGGCGCCTGCTCGGCCTGCGCCGCCGTCATCAGGAAGACGTCGATGGCGTCGCCGGCCTCGCCGCCGAGGCGGGAGACCAGGGCGCGCCGGCCGCCCCGCGCGCCGAGCAGCGCGGCGTAGAACCCGAACGGTCCCTCGCAGGCCGCCAGTGCGATCCAGGATGTCAGGGCCGCATGGCCCCGGATCGCGGCCGGGTCGCCGGCGGCGGCGTGCCGGGCCAGCGCATCCTCCAGGGTCTCGTGCAGGTCGCGACGGGCCGCGATGCGCACGAGGTCGTCGTCGTCGAAGCCGACGAGGGGCGTCTTCAGGGCGCCGGCCAGGGTCAGGTCGTCGGCCGGCAGGAGTCCGGCGCGGCCCACCGCCACGAGGTCGTTGACGGCGATGTGGGCGGCGATGTCGAGGCGGTCCTGGCCGGCGACGGGCACGCCGAGGGCCTTCATGGCGCGGATGACCTCCTCGAAGGCCGCCGAGCGCTTGCGCACCAGGATGAGGATCTCGCCCGGCCGCCAGACCCGGCCCGTCTCGTCGCCGCTGGTGATCCAGGTCAGGGCGGCCCGGGCGACCCGGCGGGCGGTGACGATGGCCGGCGCGTTGGTCTCGGGCGCGTCGACGGGAGCGGCCCAGGCGTCGGGCTCGGGCTCGTCCGCCGGCTCCTCGATGGGCCAGAGTTCGACGGTGCCGGGCGCGGCTTTGCGCGCGGTACTGTGGGTGGTGCCGACGGCCGTGTCGTCGAAGGACAGGCCCTCGTAATGGGCTGCGATCTTGAAGGTGGCGTCCACCGCGCGCAGGACACCGCCGGCCGAGCGGAACGAGAGTTCGAGCCGCACGTCCTCGAAAGCGAGGTCGGCGCCCGCGGCCGCCCGTTGCCAGTCACGTCGGGTGGTCTCGAATTCGCGCGGTTCGGCGCCCTGGAAGCTGTAGATCGACTGCTTCGGGTCACCGACGGCGAAGCGGGTCCGTGCGACCTCGCGAGCCCCCTCGCCGGAGGCGAACTCCGCGGTGATGCGGCGCAGGATCTCCCATTGGTGCGGGTTGGTGTCCTGCGCCTCGTCGATGAGCACGTGGTCGACGCCCCGGTCGAGCTTGTACAGCACCCAGGTGGAGTCGACCCGGCCGAGGAGGTCGAGGGTCTTGTGGATCAGGTCGTCGAAGTCGAGGGCGCCGAGGCGGGCCTTCTGGGCTTCGACCCGGCGGTGGATCTCGCCCGCGAGGGTGAAGAGGGCGTGGGTTCGCTCCAGGGCGCGCACGCCGCGGAGCGTGTCCTGCAGCGGTTCAAGGCGGTCGCGCTCGTCGCACAGCGCCTGCTTGGCGTCCTCCGGCACCGCTTTGGTGCCGAGGCTCCGGTCGGCTTTCGGCGTGCCCTCCTTGGTGAAGAAGATGCCGAGGTACGTCTCCAGGGCCTCGGCCGGTGAAGCCGCCGCTTCCACCACGAGCAGTTTGTCGGCGATGCCGTCATCGGTGGCCTTGCCGGTCCGCAGGCGACCGGCGAGTGCGGTGAGATCGCCCAGGACCCCGTCGAGCATGCGCGCCTCGATCGCCGCCGCGCTCTCGCCCGCCCGGACCCCGAGGGCGTCGGCCAGCGCTGCGAAGGGCCCTTCGAGACCGAAGCGGCTGTCCAGCACGTCCCGCGCCCGCATGGCGCTGCGGATCGCCTTGCGCAGGGCATCCCCCGTCGCCTCGGGGCCGACGACGGCGAGGGCCTCGCCGAGATGCGGATGCCGGCCGCCGATGGCGTCGGCCAGCACGTTCCCGGTCTCGATCCGGAAGGCCTCCGCCGCCTGCGTCTCGTCCAGCACCACGAAGCGGGCCGGCACGTTCGCCTCGAAGGGGAACATGTGCAGCAGGCGTTCGCAGAGAGCATGCAGCGTCTCGATCTTGAGGCCGCCCGGCGTCTCGACCGCACGGGCGAACAGGCGCCGGGCCACCTGCAGCGTCTTGCGCGCTGGGCGTTCCCCCGTGAGCTCCGTCAGTTCGGCCGAGAGGGCGGCATCGTCCAGCGTCACCCAGCGGCCGAGCACCCGGAACACCCGGATCGACATGTTGGCCGCCGCCGCCTTGGTGAAGGTCAGGCAGAGGATGCGGGCGGGCGGCGCGCCGTCGAGAAGCAGCCGCACCACCCGGTCGGTGAGGACCTTGGTCTTGCCCGCGCCGGCATTGGCCGAGACCCAGGCCGAGGCGCGGGGATCGGCGGCCTTGCGCTGCGCCGCCTTTGTGAGGTCGTCGACGACGAACGCTTCGCGGACAGCCACGCCGCTCATCGGTCCAGCCTCATCCGGTCCTTCGGCTCGGGCGGGACGTCGGGCGCCCCGTCGAGCAAGGCCAGGGCCGCGTCCACGTCGGCGCGCTCGGCGCGAGCGTGAAGCGCCTTCAGGCCGCGGCGGTGGCCCAACCCCTCCGCGATGAAGGCGACCAGCAGCTGGTTGATGGAAACGTTGTCCTCGTCAGCGGCCGTCTTGGCCTGGGACATGACGTGGTCGGGCAGACGGAGTGCGAAGTTCGGCATGGCCCATCCTCGTGTCTGTCAGCGGGTCAGGTAGGCTTGCGGGGTCATCGCCTGCAGGCTGAAAGCCGACAGGACCGGCTTCCGGAAGTGGCGATCGTGGGTCAGGATCAACGCGGCTCCGGCGGCCAGGGCACATTCGACGTAGAGATCATCCTTCGGATCATCGAGGAACGGCCTGAATCGGAACCAGGGTAGGGTCAGGACGGCCGTCGCGCACAGAGCGTCCAAGATCGTGTCGATCTCGGCCTCGTCGATCCAGGGTGTGGGACCCAGCAGTCCCGGTCGTTTGAGGACATCCTCGTACTCGAGAACCATCGCTGGCGAGAGCGCGAACGAAAACCGGCGGGTGAGCAGACCACGCAGCACGGCATGGGATGCTCCGTTGCGTGATCGCAGCGCGCCGGGCACGACGTTGGCATCGACGACGATCATGCCCCAAAATGATATCGGGGGTGATATCGGTCAAGGGCCCAATCTGATCGGTCGCGGCGTCGCGCCTCATCCCTCACCCTCGCCGCCGAGCGACCATTCCAGCACCCGGGCGAGGTGGTCGTAGTCGCCGTAGGACTTGGCGTATTTCGGATAGGGCCGCGAGGTGTAGGCGGCCTCGCCGGTGAGGAAGCGGGCCACGAGGCCGCGGAAGCGCGCCACGTGCTCGTCCACGATGGCGGCGACCTCGCGCTCGTCGCCGCGCGGCGGCTTCACCGCGAGAGGCTCGAAGGGTTTGCGGCCGCCCGAGGCGTGGACGTAGAGGAGGTCCGGCGTCAGCGTGGTGGCGGGGAAGCCGTCGAAGGCCCCGGCCATGAGCATCGCCGCCTCCAGGGTGAGCTGGGGCGAGAAGCCGGCGAAGACCTCCTTGTTGCTCGGCGGCAGCCCGGTCTTGAAGTCGACGATGCAGGCCCCGCCGTCGCGGCGCCGCTCGATCCGGTCGGCCCGCGCCCGCAGGGTGAAGGTCTCGGTGCCCATCGGGATCACCCACTTGCCGGAGATTTCCGGGTGCACCCGCGTCAGCTGCGCCCGGCGCTCCACCTCCCAGGCGAGGAAGTGCGCGGCCAGCCGCTCATAGCGCGGCCACCACTCCGCGTAGAGTTCGGGATAGGTGTCCGAGATCGGCTGGAAGGCGTTCAGGGCCAGGCTGAACAGCCGCTCCACCGCCGTCTCGGGCAGCGCCTCGGGATGGTCCTCGGCGAACTGGCCCAGGATCTCGTGGATCAGCGTGCCCCGGTCGGCGGCGCCGGGCTCGGCCGCCACCGGATCCAGGGGATCGAGGCCGAGGACGTGCCGGGCGAAGATCACGTAGGGGTCGCGCACCAGGGTCTCCACCTCGGTGACGCTCAGAGACCTGGGGAACAGGGCCGGATCGGGCTTGGGCCGGGGCTGCTTCAAGCGGGCTTGCGCCGGACCCGTGCCCTGGTCGAGGGCGGCGGCGTAGGCCGAGAAGCGACGCCCGGCGGCGAGGGCCTGGCTCCAGCAGGCGTCGCCCGTGAAGGCGCGCAGGCGCTGCAGGAAGCGCGAGGGCACCGTCGGCGCGCCTTCGCGCTTGGCCGCCCGGGTGATGAGGGCGTCGTGGTGGCCCAGCGCCTGGACGAAGTCGTGGGCGCTCTGGCCGATCCGGCGCTCGGGCGGGTTGAGGCCGATGCGCTCGCGCATGGGTCGGTTGAGGAAGGCGTCGGTGGTCGTCTGCATCGGCCAGACGCCCTCGTCGAGGCCGCCGAGCACGACCCGGTCGACACTCATCAGCCGCGCCTCCAGCAGACCGAGGATCCGCAGGCGCGGATGCGGGCGCCCGTCACTGCAGGCCACCATGCGCTCGCGGGCCAAGGCGGTGAAGAAGGCGGGATAGTCGCCGAAACGGCCCGGAAGCAGGCCGGGCTCGGCCAGCTCCAGGTCGTCGAACAGGGTGTCGAGGACGCCCAGGGACGCATCGTCGACGGCCTCGCCCTCGGCCGCGTCGATCAGCCTGTCGAAGGTGGCGCGGTGGCAGGCGGCGTAGGCGACGAGGTTTCCGACGCCGCGGTGATCGGCGTCGACGAAGCCGTCGAAGGCCAACTCTAGACGGTTCAGAAGATCGGCGGCGAGGTCCCAGTCGCGCTCGGTCAGGCGGCGCTTGGCCCGGGGCCGTCGCCCGGTGGCGGTGCGCTGATCGGCCAGGGCCTGTTGCAGACCGGCAAAGCCCGGTGCCGGGGCGGGGCCGCGCAGGGTCCCGATCTCCAGGGCGGCGGCGGCCCGGACCACGTCGCTGCGCGGCATGCGGAGGCGGACATAGGGATGGGACAGGAGCGTGATCAGCCGGGCCGGCTCGAGATCGGCCGCGACCTCGGCGGCGAGGCGCGCCAAGCGCCCGGCCCGACTGCGCGACAGGGCCTCGCCGCCGGAATCCTCCGCGACGATGCCCCAGCGGGCCAGTTCGGCCGCGACGCGCAGAGCCAGGGCGCGGTCCGGCGTCACCAGGGCCGCCGTCGCGCCGGGCATTTCGAGGGTCTCGCGCAAGGCGATGGCGATGATCAGGGCCTCTTCCCGCTCGTCGCCGGCCTCGACCACGGCGAGGCCCTGCATGCCCTCCTCCGCCAGCCGGGCGCGCTCGGCCGGGTCGAGGGCCGCCCAGGCCTCGGTGGTCTCGGCGGGGCGCAGGGCCTGGGACAGCAACCCGAAGCGGGCTCGGGACTCGGCGGAGGGGTCTCCGAGGGACGCGACCTGCGTCCGGTCGCGGTCGAGACCGGCGGGACCGAGGAGGCGATGCAGGACCGCCTGCGGGTGGCCATGGGCGATCTCCCGCGAAACGCCCTCGCCGGTCTCGATGGCGTCCCAGCCGGCGGCATCGAGTTCGGAGTCGAGGCCGGGCAGCACCACGGCGCCGCGGGGCAGCGCCGCCACCGCGGCGATCAGCCGGGCCGTCGCCGGCACCGAGCCGGTGGAGCCCGCCACGATCACCGGGGTGGCGGGCCGCTCGCGCATCAGCCGGTCCGCTTCGGCCAGGACGAGGCGGCGCGAGCGCGAAACCGGGTCGCTCATGCCGCGCTCGGCGAGGATCCCGGGCCAGGCCTCGGCGGCGATCTTCACGAAGTCCAGGGTCAGGCCGAAATAGCGCGAGTACTCGGCCTCCACGGCGCCGCCGATCTCGGCCCAGGGCAGGCCCTCGACGGTGAGCGCGTCCATCAGCCGTTCGAGGTCGGCGGCGAGCCCGATCGCGTCGGCGGGAGAGGACGGCACCAGGAAGGGCACGTCGTCGTCGATCGGCAGGAGCGTGCGGTCCACCGCCTCGGCCCAGCCCTGGACGAGCCGGGCGAGGATGAGCCGGCGCTCCAGCGGTGGCATCGCCGGTGCGAGGAGATCGGGGCCGTTCTCGAGGAGCGGGCTGGCGGCGAGGTCCAGTTCCGCCTCGTCGGCCTCGCCGAGGGGGACCATCCGGGGCAGCAGGGCGGCGTGACCGAGGCGCGCGGCGAGGATCGCGGCCAGCGCCCGCACCGCCCGCTGGGTCGGTAGGTAGAGGGTGACGGCGGCGAGCGCGAAGGGATCGTCGCCGATGGCGCCCACGAGGCGCCCCGAAATCAGGGCGTCGGCGAGCGTCGGCAGGAAGGGCGCGCCGGGCGGGATCGAGAAGACGTGGGCGGTCGGGACGTTTGAGGTCGGCATCGCACCCTCCATGCCACCAAATCCCCGGCCCGGGAATGCGACGCCCCGCGGAATCGCCGATCGGCCCTCAGGGCGTCGGAGCCGTGGACTTCACCCGGGCCTCGGCCGCCGTGATCGCCTCCGGCGTGCCGACGTGGAGCCATTGCCCGTCGAGGCGCAGGCCGTGCAGGCGGCCGGCCGCGATGGCGCGGTCGAACAGGAGGTTGAGGGAGAAGGCCCCCTCGGGGGTCCCGGCGAACAGGCCGGGCTTCAGGATGGCGACGCCGGCATAGATGAAGGGCGCCACCTCGCGCTCGCCCCGGCGCTCCAGGGCCCCGGACGAATCCATCGCGAAATCGCCGTTGCCCTCGTAGCCGAGGCTGGTCGCGGTCGGTGCGACGAGGAGGAGGATGTCCATCGCCGCCGGGTCCCAGGCGGCGATCAGGCGGCCGAGATTCGACTCGGGGCCCTCCAGCCAGAACGAATCGGCGTTGAAGACCACGAACGGGGCGTCGCCGAGCAGCGGCAGGGCCTTCTTCACGCCGCCGCCGGTCTCCAGCAGGGCGTCACGCTCGTCGGAGAGCACGATCGTCGGGGCGGTCCGGCGCTTGCGCACATGCCCCTCGATCAGGTCGGCCAGGTAGTGGACGTTGACCACCGCCTCGGTGATGCCGCCCTCGGCCGCCCGGTCGAGGGCGTGGTCGAGGAGCGCCCGGCCGGCCACCTCCACGAGGGGCTTGGGCACCGTCGCGGTGATCGGGCGCATGCGCTTGCCGAGACCCGCCGCGAGGACGAAGGCGCGGGTGATGGGGGCAGTGTCGGACATGGCGGCTTCGTCTCGTCGGGGAGGTCTCGGGCGGGCGCGGCCGCCCTCCGGCAGCCGCACAAGAGCATCGCAGATCGTCAGGCGCCCTCGGCCGCCTCGCCCGCGGCCTTCGGCACGAGGTGCGGCAGGTGCGCCTCGTGCCAGAGGCGCAGGTGGGTCAGGGCCGGGTGGTTGAGGTTGCGCGCGAGGTAGCCCTCGATGCGCGGCAGGTGCGCGAGGTAGGCCGGCTTGCCGTCGCGCCGATCCAGGCGGGCGAAGATGCCGAGGATCTTCGTGGCGCGCTGGGCCGCCAGCACCGCGTAGGCCCGGGCGAAGGCCTGCATGTCGAAGTCGGGCTCGCGGGCCCGGCGCTCGCGCACGTAGAGGCCGAGGAGGCGCAGCTCGAACTCCGCCGTGGCGTCCACCCGCGCGTCCTGGAGCAGCGAGGCGACGTCGTAGGCGGGATGGCCGAGAACCGCATCCTGGAAGTCGATGACGCCGATGCGCTCCAGTCCCTCGCGCTCGGGCAGCCAGATCAGGTTCGGCGAGTGGTAGTCCCGCAGGGTCCAGGTCGGGCGGTCGGGCTTGATGCTGTCGAGCACCTCCGCCCACAGGGCCACGAACTCGGACCGGGCCGCGTGGGGCAGCTCGGCGCCCCGGATCGCCGGGCAGTACCAGTCGGGGAGCAATTCGGTCTCGAACACCAGGGCTTCGAGATCATAGGGCGGCAGCACGTGGTCGATGCCGTCGGCTACGGGCAGCACGCCCGGCAGCTCGGTGGCGTGGAGCTTGGCCAGGAGGCGCACCGCCTCGGCGTAACGCTCCGGGCGCGGCCCGTTGGCGTCGACCACCGGCTCGGAGCCGAGGTCCTCCAGGATCAGCAGGCCCTCGGCGAGGTCCTCGCCATAGATGCGCGGCGCCGAGAACCCGAGGGCGCGCAGGCCGCGATCCATCCCGACGAAGGCGTGCACGCTTTCGGCGAGCTTGACGATGGCGCTGTAGGGGCGGCCGTTGCGGACCGGCGGGCCGTCGGCGCGGGGCGGCGAGATCATCAGCACGGCGCTCTTGCCGTCCGGCTTCACCAGCCGCTCGTAGGCGCGCGAGGAGGCGTCGCCCTGCATGTTGATGCGGGTGGCCTCGTCCCAGCCGCTGCGGACGAGGAGGATGCGCAGCGCCCGCGCCCGCTTCAGCCGGGCGACCATGCCGCCGCTGCCGTCGATGCGGGCAAAGCGCGCCCCATCCCCGAATTCGGCCCGAAGGGACAGGTCGACGATCAGCATCGGCGCGTCGCGGGGTCCGAGGCGCTCGGGCCACTCCACCAGGGTGATGGCGGTCTCGGCCATCTCGTCGAAGCCGAGCTCCACGAGTTCGTCGGGGCTGCGCAGGCGGTAGAGATCGGCATGCACGATGGCGCGCCCGTCGGCGGCCTCGTAGGGCTGGATCAGCGTGAAGGTCGGGCTTGGGACGTCGAGGTCGGGATCGCCGACGAGTTCGCGGATGAGCGCGCGCGCGAGGGTGGTCTTGCCGCCGCCGAGGCCGCCGGACAGGGCGACGATGTCCCCCGGCACGAGAAGCCCCGCGAGGAAACGGCCGAGATCCTCGGTGGCGCTCTCTTCCGGGAGCATGATCTCCCAGGCCGATTTCACCTCACGCTGGGGCGTGTCGGCACCATCCTCGTTCAACGCCCAATTCCTCCATGGCCGTGCGCCGCCGCGGCCGGATCCGGATCGCGCGGAGCCCCGCTGTCATACCGGAGCATCCTTAACCAAATCGCGGACCGACCGAAGGCTCCATCGGGACGCCCCCGCCCGGAGCCCCTACTCGGCGGCATCCCGCCGCGCGGTCGGCTCGGTGATCGGGAAGGTGCAGGTGACGCGGGTGCCGGCGCCGGGGGCCGATTCCAGGCTGACGCGCCCGCCATGCAGTTCCACGAAGGAGCGCACGATCGACAGGCCGAGGCCGACGCCGCGATGGCGGGTGCCGAGGGTGTGGCTCTCGAAGCGGTCGAAGACCCGCGAGGCGACGTCGGGCGGCATGCCCTGCCCCTGGTCGGCCACCGCCAGGGTCAGTTCGGAGGCGTTGCGGCGGACCTCGACGCGGACCTGCTGGCCCGGCGCCGAGAAGCCGACGGCGTTCGACAGCAGGTTGAACAGGATCTGCCGGACGCGCTTGCCGTCGGCCACGAAGCTCCCGACGTCGTCGGGCACGTCGAGATCGAGGGCGATGGCGGAATCGGCGAGGCGATCTTCGAGGCCGCGCACGGCGGCATCGACCGTGGCGCGGACGTCGACCACCTCGCGGGTGAGCTCGAGGGAGCCCGCGTCGATGGAGGCGAGGTCGAGGATGTCGTTGATCATCACGAGCAGCGCCCCCGACGAGCGCATGATGTGGCCCGAATACTCGCGCTGACGCTCGTTCAGGGCGCCCACCGTCTCGTCGCCGAGGAGCTGGGTGAAGCCGATGATGTTGGTGAGCGGCGAGCGCAATTCGTAGGAGACGTGGTTCACGAAGGTGTCGCGCAGCTGCGAGGTGCGCTCCAGGGCGTCGTTCTTGTCGGTGAGGGCGCGCTCCACGTTCACGCTGGCGGTGACGTCGATCAGGGTCAGCAGCGTCGCGCCCTCGGGCAACGGTTGGGCGGCGCAGTCGAGGACGGTGCCGTCGACGATCTCCAGGCGGCAGGTCAGGCCGGCGCGGCTTTCCAGGCCCGTGATGGCGCCGCGGATGTCGATCCACGGGTCCTCGTCGGGCGAGAGGGTCTGGCAGGCGGCGATGACGGCATCGACCCGGGGGCGCTCGCGCAGGGTTTCGGGGTCGAGGCGCCACAGGGTCGCGAAGGCGCGGTTGGCGAAGGTGAGCCGGCCGTCGGCGCCGAACACCGCCACGGGCTCCTTCAGGGTGTCGAGGGTCTCGGCCTGCACCCGCATCAGCGCGTTGTAGCGGGATTCGAGCTTCATGTTCTCCGAGACGTCGTCGAACAGGTAGGTCAGGCCGCCCTGGGGGTTGGGATCGGCGACGACGCGCAGCGAGCGTCCGTCGGGCAGATACCACCAGGCCTCGTTGGCCTCCACGGCGCGGTAGGCGGCGAGCACGTCGGCTTTCCAGGATTTGAAGTCGGCCTGCTCGGGCAGCTTCCGGGCGGCGCGCAGCCGGTCGAGGATCTCGCCGTCGAGGGGGCGGCCGTCGAGGAAGACCGGATCGAGGTCCCAGAGCTGGCGATAGGCGGCATTGTGGAAGATCAGGCGCTGGCGGGCGTCGAACATCGCCACGGCGGTGGGCAGCTGGTCGAGGGTGCGGACGTTGGCATCCATCTGCCGCTGCAGGTCGGCACGGACGCTCTCGAGCTCCGAGACGTCGACGGCGATGCCGACCCGGCCGGTCTCGATCGCGCTCTCGGTGACGTCGAGGGTGCGCCGCCCACCCGCCACGACCGCCGAGAGGCGATGCGGCACGCGCCCCCCGGTGGCCAGGCGGCCGGAATCGTCGCGGGCAATGAGGTCGCGGGCCTGGCGATCGAGGAGTTCGACGCCGCCCTCGAGCGCATGCTCCCGGGTGCCGGCCTCCACCGCCGCGACGTAGGCGAGGTTGACCCAGGCGAGCGCCCCGTCGCGGTTGCGGCGCCAGACCGGCTGCGGGATCGCGTCGAGGAGACTGCCGAGGGCCGAGAGGCCGCGCTTGGCCTCGTACAGCGTGAGGCGCAGGTCGATGAGCTCGCGCTTCTCGTCCGTCGTCTCGCGCAGGCGCAGGATCGCGCGGCCGGACAGGGCCTGCCCGTGCGCATCGATGAAGCGGCCCGACTGGGTGCGCAGGCTCAGGCGGAAGCCGGCGCCGCGGGCGCGGAGCGCCTCGACGGCGGTGTTGAGGGCATCGGCATCGACCGCGTGCAGCCAAGTCTCGAAGCCGGGCAGGCCGAGATCGGTGTCGCCGGGCGCGCGCCGGGCATCGATGAGTCCCAGATCGCCCTCGATGGTCGGGGCGCCGCGGCCCGACCAAGTGATGAGGACCTGGCGCTCGGCGTTCAGGAGCATCTCGGCGCGGTCGTGGGACTCGCGCAGGGCCGACAGTTCGGTGACGAGGTCGCGCTCGCGCCGGGTCCAGCGGCTGCGCTCGCGCATGTGCAGCAGGGCGACAATGGTGGAGAACACCGTCAAGCCGATCAGGATGGCGAGCCCGGCGGCGTTGTGCGTGTGCTGCCCGAACCCCGAGACGGCAGCGCCGGCATCCATCCCCGTCCCGGCCGCCCGCGCCGGGAGACCGGCCACGGCAACGACCAGAGAGCCGGCGCACAGCAGGGCGCGCGCCGTTCGTTCGACCCTCATGATCCGTCCCGCCTCCACGAATCTTCGATGAGACGCCGAAAGGCGCCCATCCCGCAACAGGCCGGAGGCCGGCTGCGAGCCACTCCATCTGAGGAATCAGCCCACACTAGCGCGAGGCGGAATCGTCCCGGAAGAGGGTTAAGCTTAACTTTAGAGGCTTCAGAGGCGATGGCCGCGCAGGAGCGCAGAAAAGCCACACTGCGCAGGCGCGCGGGCGGCGCCCCCGAACGTGCGGAAGCCCGGCACGGGGCCGGGCTTCGCGGACGG
Source organism: Methylobacterium sp. AC690 (assembly GCF_979256535.1). Lineage (NCBI taxonomy): Bacteria > Pseudomonadati > Pseudomonadota > Alphaproteobacteria > Hyphomicrobiales > Methylobacteriaceae > Methylobacterium > Methylobacterium sp. AC690. Next base: position 100,952 of record NZ_CEEDOX010000001.1, read on the forward strand.
GATTCGACGGGTCGCGGCGCCCCGCGAGGGGCGCCGGAGCGGTGTTCAGTAGCGGTAGTGGTCGGGCTTGAACGGGCCGTTCTCGGAGACGCCGATATAGGCGGCCTGATCGGGACGGAGCTTGGAGAGCTTGACGCCGATCTTCTCGAGGTGGAGGAGCGCGACCTTCTCGTCGAGGGCCTTGGGCAGGGTGTAGACCTGCTTCTCGTACTTGCCCGGGTTGGTCCAGAGCTCGATCTGGGCCAGGGTCTGGTTGGTGAACGAGGCCGACATCACGAAGGACGGGTGGCCGGTGGCGTTGCCGAGGTTCACCAGGCGTCCCTCCGACAGGAGGATGATGCGGTGGCCGTCGGGGAAGGTGATCTCGTCCACCTGCGGCTTGATGTTCGACCAGGTGAGGTTCTTCAGGCCCGCGACCTGAATCTCGTTGTCGAAGTGACCGATGTTGCACACGATGGCGCGGTCCTTCATCGCCCGCATGTGCTCGATGGTGATGATGTCCTTGTTGCCCGTCGCGGTGACGAAGATGTCGGCGCGCGGAGCGGCGTCCTCCATCGTCACGACCTCGTAGCCCTCCATCGCGGCCTGGAGCGCGCAGATGGGATCGACCTCGGAGACGAGAACGCGGCAGCCGGCATGGCGGAGCGACGAGGCCGAGCCCTTGCCCACGTCGCCGAAGCCCGCGACCATGGCGACCTTGCCGGCCATCATCACGTCGGTGCCGCGGCGGATACCGTCGACCAGCGACTCGCGGCAGCCGTAGAGGTTGTCGAACTTCGACTTGGTGACGGCGTCGTTCACGTTGATCGCCGGGAAGAGCAGCTTGCCCTCCTTGGCGAGGTTGTAGAGGCGGTGCACGCCGGTGGTGGTCTCCTCGGAGACGCCCTTGATCGAATCGGCCAGACCCGCGAACCAGCCCTTCGGCTTCTCGGCGAGCTTCTTCTTGAGGAGCGCGAAGAAGATCTCCTCCTCCTCGGATTCCGGCTTGTCGAGGAAGGCGGTGTCGCCGTTCTCGGCGCGCAGGCCCAGGTGCACGAACATGGTGGCGTCGCCGCCGTCGTCGAGGATCATGTTCGGCATGCCGCCGTCATGCCAGTCGAACAGCTTCGCGGTGTAGTCCCAGTACTCCCCCAGGGTCTCGCCCTTGATGGCGAAGACCGGGATGCCGGCGGCGGCGATGGCGGCGGCGGCATGGTCCTGGGTCGAGTAGATGTTGCAGGAGACCCAGCGGATATCGGCGCCCAGCGCCTTCAGGGTCTCGATCAGCACGGCCGTCTGAATCGTCATGTGCAGCGAGCCGGCGATCTTCGCGCCCTTCAGGGGCTGCGACGGACCGAACTCCTCGCGCGTCGCCATCAGGCCCGGCATCTCGGTCTCGGCGATCGAGATCTCCTTGCGACCGTAATCGGCCAGGCCGATGTCCTTGACGATGTAATCCTGGGCCGAGGCAGTCTGGGCCGGGGAAGTCTGGGCCATGGCGGTTCGCTCCATCTCGCGTGACGTGTCGGCGTGGCCTATAGCAGGGCGCCGAACGGGAGGCAATCAAGATATAAAGATGTCTTTATGCGAACGATTCCAACTGGGGCTCCCCGAGCGGCTCGCTCAAGCCGACTGACAAATCGCCCATAACGTGTATCGCGGACGGGCGGTTGTGGCTTTCCTCGACGGACGACTCGGGCATGCTCCGGCGCGTTCGCACGAAGAGCGGAGCGGCAAGCCATGCACCGATACCTTGTCCTCGCCATCGCCCTCGGTCTCGCCCCGATCGAGCCGGCCGAGGCCGCCCCGATGCGCATGGCCACCTTCGAGAAAGTTGCCCTGTCGGGCAGCCGGCTCACGCTGGGTTCGTTCTCGTCGCTCGACCCGACCTGTCGGTCCCTCGGTCGGATGACGATCAGCATCATCGACCCGCCGCATGACGGCCACGTCCAGGTCGGGCAGGGACAGGCTTTTCCGAACTTCCCAATGTTCAACGCCCGCGCGCGCTGCAATGTCCGCAAGCGACCCGCGACCTTCGTCTTCTACACCGCGACGCCCGGCTATACCGGACCGGACGACTTCTCGATCGAGATCGTCGATCCGGCGGGAAACGTCGGCCGTGCGCGCTACCGCGTCACGGTCCGGTAAGGCTCACACCTCGTCCCGCAGCTGCCGACGGATGATCTTGCCCGTGGTGGTCATGGGCAGGCTGTCCCGGAACGCGATCTCGCGCGGGTACTCGTGGGCCGAGAGGCGCGTGCGCACGTAGGCCTGGATCTCGGCGGCCAGCGCCTCCGAGGCTTCGTAGCCCGGGCGCAGGACGACGTAGGCCTTCACAATCTCGGTGCGCAGGGGGTCCGGCTTGCCGACCGCGGCGGCGAGGGCCACGGCCGGGTGCGCGCCGAGGCAATCCTCGATCTCGGTGGGACCGATGCGGTAGGCGGCCGAGGTGATGAGATCGTCCTCGCGCCCAACGAAATGGACGTAGCCGTCGGCGTCGCGCCGGGCGGTGTCGCCGGTCAGCATCCAGTCGCCGGAGAACTTCCTCGCCGTCGCCTCGGGCTGGTTCCAGTAGCGCAGGAACATCACCGGGTCGGGCCGCGCAACGGCGATCTCGCCGGGCTCGTCGGTGGCGGCCTCGCGGCCGTCCGGCCGCAGGATCGCGATCCGGTGCCCGGGAACCGGGCGGCCGGTGGAGCCCGCCCGCGCCACCCCGGCCGACCGGCAGGCGGCGAGGACGAGGTTGCACTCGGTCTGGCCATAGGCCTCGCCGATGGTGAGCCCGAGCTCGCGCCGCGCCCAGTCGAAGGTTTCCGGACCGAGGGACTCGCCGGCGGAGGCGATGTTGCGCAGGCGAGACAGGTCGAAGCGCCCGCGCGGATCGGCGACGCCGCGCAGCATGCGCAGGGCCGTGGGCGGCAGGAACGCGAGGGTGACCGCCCGCTCGGCGATCAGCCGGAACGCGGCGTCCGGCTCGAACCGGAAGCTCGGGCAGGCCACCACCGGCACGCCGAAATGCAGGCTCGGCAGGGCCGCATTGAGCAGGCCGCCGGCCCAGGCCCAGTCGGAGGGCGTCCACATCCGGTCGCCGGCCTTCGGCGGAAAATCGTGCATCATGCAGAAGCCCGGCAGGTGCCCCAGGAGCACCCGGTGGGCATGCAGCGCGCCCTTGGCCGGCCCGGTTGTGCCGGAGGTGTAGATCATCAGGGCCGGATCATCGGCCCGGGTGTCGACCGGGACGAACCCGCCCGGCGCCTCGGCGAGCAGGGTCTCGTAGTCGAGGGCCGCGCCCCGCGCGCCGTCCACGCAGACCACGAGCTCGAGGGCCGGCAGATCGGCGCGGAGGGCTTCGACCTTGGAGAGGCCGGCCGCGTCGGTGACGAGGACGCGGGCGCCGGCGTCGGCGAGGCGGTAGCGGAGGGCGTCCGGCCCGAACAGGCCGGCGAGCGGCAGGGCGATCGCTCCCAGCTTGTAGGCGGCCGCATGGGCGATCACCACGGCGGCCGATTGCGGAAGCAGGACGCCGACGCGGTCGCCGGGCACCACGCCCCTCGCCCGCAATCCGGCCGCGAAGCGGTCGGAGCGATCCCGCAGGTCCCCGAAGGTGACCTCCGAGACCTGCGCCCCGACGACCTCCTGGATCGCGACCCGGCCGGGCTCGCGCTGGGCCCAGCGGTCGCAGACATCGACGCCGAGATTGAACCGCTCCGGGATGTCCCAGGCGAAACCGGCGACGAGCCCGGCATAGTCGGGGGCGGGCCTCAGCACGGCGGACGACTCAGGCTTCGCGGGCCTTGAAGGCACCGGCAAAGGCGAAATCGGTGATCGGACGCCGGCCGTTCGGCACCTCCTTGGCCCGCTGCTCCTCGGAGAGATCGACCGGGTTCGCCGCGCGTCCGACGGCGTAGGCCGCCTCGACCTGATGGTCCGGCGGCACGTTGAGCACGCTGACGGAGCGCTCCTTGTCGAACCCGCCCATGCCGTGCACGTGCCAGCCCTGGCGGATCGCCTGGAGCTGGAAGTTCGCCGAGGCGGCCCCGGTGTCGAGGGAATGGCTCGCCGAGGGCTTCAGCCCGTCACCGGTCTTCATCAGCTTGCTCGAGACCAGGATGACGAGGGCGCCGGCCCCCTCCGCCCACTTGCGGTTTCCCGGCACCAGCAGGTCGAGGAAGGTCTCCCATGCGGGCGTGCCGCGCAGGGCGTAGACGAAGCGCCAGGGCTGGGAGTTGTAGGACGACGGAGCCCAGCGCGCGGCCTCGATCATGCGCAGAAGCTCGGATTCCGGCACGGCCTCGCCCGTGAAGGCGCGCGGAGACCAGCGCTCGATGAAGAGCGGATCGATGTCGTGATCGGGCTGGCGCGGATTCGAGACGGTCACGGGCGGGCTCCAGGCGGCGAAGAGATCCGGGTCAAGTCATGGCGACGGGCAGGCCCGCACGCGGTCCGTGGCGGCACGCCCGGATCCGGACGAGGCATGCACGAGGTGGGCCCCGGGAGGCAATCGTCCATTCCGTCCGGCACCGTCGCACCCCACGAATGCCGGGGGGAGTCCCGCGGCGATGCAGGGGTCCCGCGCCGTCGATCGCTCGGATTGTAACGATCGGGGAAAGCATGCCGACACGAGTTGCGGTCACTCTCGGCGCAGGGGTCGACGTCGCTCGCCTGGCCCTCGCCCACCTGCCCATGGATGTCCCCGCGCGTGATCGCTTCGTCTGCTGCCGGATCGTCCGACGATCCGGGTTCCCTGTCGTTTCGCACCAGCGACCGTCTGCTGGCGCTCATCGAACGGACCCTGCAGGCGACGCGCTGGCGCCTCGTCTTCCCGAACGAACTCGAAAGCCGTTTCGAGGCGGAGACCGGACGCCGGCGGGTTCGCCACCTGCGGCGCACCACCCTCATCGGCCTCGCGGTCTTCCACCTCTATGCCTGGGCCGCCTTCGTCACCACGCCCGACGTCGCGACGCTGAACCTGGCCCTGCGGTTCGCCGTGATGACGCCGCTCGCGATCGGGATCTTCGTGGCCCTCAGCCGGGTGAGCGCCCGCACCCGGGAGGCCCTGTGCGGCCTCGGCGTCCTCGCGGCGGCGGCGATTCCGGTGGTCACGCTGTGGCTCGGCCACGGACCCAACGTCGCCCACGCGACCACGGCGATCTGGCTGACGGTGATCTTCGCCAACATCTCCCTGGCGCTCCGGTTCAACTGGGCCTGCATCGTGTCCGGGACGACGGCGCTCGCCGGTGGTCTCGCCCTCGCCGCCCACCCGGAGATCGCCCCGGACCTCGCGGGCCTGGCCCGGCTGGATATGCTGATCGGGACCGCCTTCAGCCTCGGGGCCGCGCATAAGATCGAGAGCGCCAACCGCCGCAACTACCTCTATACGTTGCGGGAATCCTTGCGGGCGCAGCAGCTCGTGGTCGCCAATGCACGCCTGACCCGCCTCTCGACCACCGATCCGCTGACGGGCCTGGCCAATCGGAGGGCCTTCTCGCAGCGTCTCGATGCCCTGTGGCAGGCCTCGCGCAACGGCGATCCGTTCGCGCTGATGCTCGTGGATGTCGACCACTTCAAACGCTTCAACGACCATTACGGCCACGGGGCCGGCGATGCGTGCCTGTGCGCGATCTCGCGCCTGTTGACCGCCCGCGTCTGCGGCAGCGCCGATCTCGTGTCGCGCTACGGCGGCGAGGAGTTCGCCTTGCTGCTGCCGGGCCTCGACAGCGCGGCGGCCATCGTCCTGGCCGAGCGGGTCCGCCAATCGTTGAACGCCCTGGCCCTGCCGCATGCCGGGCGCGGCGACGGCCTGGACCACGTCACCGTCAGCGTCGGCGTCGCGGCGAGCCCCGGCGGGGCGGTGACGGCGGCGGCGCTGGTCGAGGCCGCCGATGCGGCGCTCTACCGGGCGAAGTCCGCCGGGCGCAACCGCACCGGATGCGAGGGGGCCGCGCGGCGCGTGGAGATCGGGCCGGGCCGCGAGGCCGAGCCGGCCCTGGCCGCCTGGCCGGCCGGAGAGACACCGGCGCGGCGACGCTCGGCCTGAGCGCCGCCGGGCCGGAAGCGACTCTCAATCGACCACGCGCGCGGTCGGACGATCGTTGCCCTGGGCGGTCTCGTCGTGCCAGGCGCCCTTGCTGTCCTGGTAGCGGATGCCCTCCGTCGAGCCCGGAACCTGCTGCTCGGCCGCGGCGGCCTGGGCCGCCTGCAGGGCCTCGTCGTGGCTCGGATAGGTCTCGGAGAACACGTCGCCGACCTTGTAGGCGAAGCCGCCATCGTGCTCGACGATGCGATAGGTGATCTCGGACATCGGCTTTCCTTCCCGTTCCGCGCGCCCACGCCGGTGCGAGCGCAGCATACGGGAGGGCGAACACGGGGCGGTTCGGGAGGTTCCGCTCAGTGCCGGGTCGGGTTCGCCCAGGACAGGTTGGGAAGCGCCGCCTCGCAGCCCGCGATCAGCGACCCGCGCACGTCGGTCGGATCGTAGCCCGGCCCATCGGGAAACCCGATCGCGTGGGTGGTTTCGCTGTCGGCACGGCGGATATGGGCGACCCAGCCCTCCGGCGCCCGCTCGAAGGCGATTTCGAAGACGGTGCCCGCCTGCTCGAACCGGTGCGGCTTCATCATCCCGTTCCTCGATTCATCCCGCGACCGTCCGAGCCCTCGATGATTCCGATGCGGCCTCTCGCGGGATGTGGGGGTTTGCGGTATCGGGGCAAGGATCGGCGCAAGAGAGTCCGCCGCCCCCGGGAACACGCATGCGCCGCCTTCTCCTCGCTCTCCTCCTGACAGTGCTGGGCGGGAGCCAGGGCGCCCGAGCGGAGTTCAGCCTGTTCGGCAGCGCCGATCGCACGCCGGCCAATCCCTTCGCCTCGAATTACGCCTCGCCGCCGGTGCGCGGGACCCCGGAGCGGGCCCGGCGCATCCGCCGCGCACCACCGCCGTCGGGGTCCCTTCGCCCGCCGCGAGACGTTCCGCACTGAAAGCCTCAGGCAGCCGGCAGGGCATTGGCGATCGCGGTGACGATGCGCGGATCGTTGGGCTCGACCGAGGACGGAAAGGCGCCGATCAGGCTGCCGTCGCGGTCGACCAGGTACTTGTGGAAGTTCCAGCCCGGCGTGCTGCCGGGCTTCTCGGCGGCGGCCCAGCGATAGAACGGGTGGGCGGTCGGACCCCGCACATGGGTCTTGGCGGTGACCGGGAAGGTCACACCATGGTTCTTGCGCGCAGCCTCCGCGATGGCGACGCCGTCCAGCGGTTCCTGGTTGCCGAAATCGGGCGACGGCACCGCGATGACGGTGAGGCCGCGGTCACCGAAGCGGGTCCACAGGCCCTGCAGTCCCGTGAATTGCCCGGCATAGCCGCAGGCCGTGGCCGTATTGACCACCAGGATGGGCCGGCCCGCATACGCCGCGAGCGGCAGGGTGCCGCCCTCCGGCTTCTCGAACGCGAAGGCGCTCGCCTTCGTGGCATCGGCCAGGGCTGGGCGGACACCGCAGACGAGGGCCCCGCCGAGCAGCGCAAGGGCGTGACGGCGTGGCAGCGGCGCGAGCCGGACGTCGGGCAGCAGGAGATTCGACATGGTGCGGCACCCCGTGGCGGGCGCGCGGACCGGTTCCGCTGCCCCTCTGCTGGGGAAACTAAGGCCCGCGCCGCGTTCGTCCATTCACCATGCCGTATCGCGGGAACCTTTGGCGGAAGCTTGAACTTGAGCGTGAGCCATCACGGCCCCCTCGTTCGACCTTCGGCTCGACCTTTCGAAAGACTTCGCCCATGCGCAGCCTGTTGCTCGGCACGACTCTCCTCGCTGCCAGCGCCACCCTCGCCCTCGCTCAGTCGCCGGATGCCAACGCGCCCGCCGCCGCGTCGGCGCCGGTCCAGGCCGCCCCCGCGACCCTCGCCAACGACCTGCGCCCCACCTTCGTGGTGCAGAACAAGAGCGACATGGTCACGTCGAAGCTCGTCGGCCTGACCATCCAGAATGCCGCCAACGAGACCATCGGCGAGATCGCCGACGTGGTGCTCGACGAGAAGAATACGGTGAAGTCCTGGGTGGTCGGCGTCGGCGGCTTCCTCGGTCTCGGCACGAAGTACGTCGCCATCGACCCGAGCGCCATGAAGCTGGTCCGCGTCGACGACGCCACCCTGAAGGCGACGATCGACACCAACAAGGACCAGCTCCGCGCCGCGCCGGAATACGTCTATCTCGGCAAGGCCAAGCCGAACGCCGATACCAAGACGAACGCCGATACCAAGCCGAACACGGATGCCAACGCGACGCGCACGGATACGAAGACGAATACCGAGCCGAAGCCGATGGACGCCCCCAAGGCGCAGTGATCCGGTCGGGATCGATGAAACGGGAGCCTTCGCATCCACGCGAGGGCTTTCTTCGTTTCCGGGCAGTCCAGGTCTGAGACGCACCAGACCGTCAGAAAACCGTCACGTCGTTCGGGTATCCGGCTCGCCAAGCGGAGCCAACGGCGCCACGGCTCGATCCCGAGAGGCAGATTTCTGAAAGGCGATCCGCGCGGCGAGAGCGGATGAGATCAGGCAGGGCTGCGGAGAGCGTCCCGCACCGTGCTGGCGACATTGTCGATGCGCCGGACCGCGATCAGGCCGTCGCGGTCGTCGGGAAACTGGGCGTCGAACAACTCTTCGAGCCACTGCGTCGGGTCGTCTTCGCTCGGCAGCGATTCCAGGTCGCTGGCGAAGACGATGCGGAGGTCCGGACGCAGCGCACGGGCTTCCAAGGCGAGCTTCTGGCAGCAGAGCTTGCCCTGCAAACTCACGTCGGTGACGAGAACATCGACGGGAAGACCGAGGGCCAGCACCGTCATCGCGTCGATGCCGCAATCCACCGTGGTGGCCGCGAAGCCGGCTCGTCGGATCTGCGATGTCACCTCGTCGCGCCAATGCTTCTGGCGACCCGCGATCAGGACCTGAACGCCGTAGGCGCCACCCGGCGAAGTCGGTCGTTCCATAGTCGAGACTCCCCCCTCGCGCCTGGACATCCGTGCCGACCACCTCGGAAACTGTGCGTCGCAGCATGCTATGTCACGTTCGCTCGTACAGACAAGCCCCCCATTCCGTCCAAGTCGATGGGTCCGGGACCCCACTCCGTCCAAGGCCTCGAATGCTCGACCCCGGGGCAGCGCCGTCGCGGCGCGATGCTGCACCGCAGCATTCGGGCCCGTCGTCACGCCGATCCCTGAGACAAGTCCCTGATCTGGGAACGCTCACGGGCGGCGCGTCCGATGCGACAGACGGATGACGGTGGTCGTGGTTGACGGGGATGGCGCGCGCGGGGCAACACCGGCTCCGCCGCGCGCCGGAGACGGCCGCAGAGATCCGGAGCCCTCGTCCATGTCGTCTGCCAAGAGCCCCCCTGTCTCGCCGCTGGCGCCCCAGACGCAACCGCAGCTACCGGCGATTCGCGGCGTCGGACTCGCGACCGCGCAGGCGGGCATCCGCTATTCCGGGCGGACGGACGTGCTCTACGTCGCGCTCGCCGCGGGCACGCAGGCCGCCGGCGTCTTCACCCGCTCGAAATGCCCCTCCGCCCCGGTGGACTGGTGCCGCGAGGCGCTGGGCAGTGCGGGCGCCCGAGCCCTCGTGGTGAATTCCGGCAACGCCAATGCCTTCACGGGCCTGCGCGGGCGCGAGGCCGTGGCGCTGACGGCCCGGATCGCCGCCGAGGCGGCACAGTGCCGGCCGGAAGAGATCTTCATCGCCTCGACCGGCGTGATCGGCGAGCCCCTCGATGCCACCAAGTTCGAGGGCGTGCTGGCCGACTGCGCCGGGCGGACCCAGGACGGCGCCGAGGCCTGGGCGGCGGCCGCCCAGGCGATCATGACCACCGACACCTTCCCGAAGCTCGCCACGCGTCAAGCTGCCATCGACGGCGTCACCGTCACCCTCAACGGCATCGCCAAGGGCGCGGGCATGATCGCCCCCGACATGGCGACGATGCTGAGCTTCGTGTTCACCGATGCCGCCCTGCCCCAGGGGGTGCTCCAGGCGCTCCTCTCCGCCGGCACGGCCACCAGCTTCAACTGCGTGACCGTCGACGGCGACACCTCCACCTCCGACACCCTGATGCTGTTCGCGACGGGCGCCGCCGGCAACGCCGCGGTGACCGATGCCGGCGATCCGCGCCTGTCCGCGTTCCGCGCCGCCCTCGACGACCTCCTGGTCGAGCTGGCCCAGCTCGTCGCCCGGGATGGCGAGGGCGCCCGCAAATTCGTCACCGTGCGCGTCACGGGCGCGACCAGCGACGCCTCGGCCCATCGCATCGCCCTATCGATCGCGAACTCGCCCCTGGTGAAGACCGCCATCGCGGGCGAGGATGCCAACTGGGGCCGGGTGGTGATGGCGGTGGGCAAGGCCGGAGAGCCGGCCGACCGCGACCGCCTCGCGATCTGGTTCGGCGACGTGCGCGTCGCCCGCGAGGGCGCCCGCGATCCCGATTACAGCGAAGCGGCCGCGAGCGCCGTGATGCGCGAATCCGACGTCACCGTGCGGGTCGATCTCGGCCTCGGCGAGGGCAGCGCGCGCGTCTGGACCTGCGACCTGACCAAGCTCTACATCGAGATCAACGGGGATTACCGCTCGTGAGGCGCGCTGGCGCCGCCGTCCTCCTCGCCCTGTCGCTGCTGGGCCTCGGTGGCGAGGCCCGGGCCGAGGACGGAGCGGGGACGGCCGAGGGCCGTATCAGCGTCGTCGGGCGCGCACGCTCCGAGGTGGCGCCGGACTTCGCCTCGGTGGAGATCGGCGTCGAGGTCAGGGGCGCAACCCCGGCCGCGGCCCTCGACGGTGCCAGCACCGCTGCCAAGGCGCTCCTGGCCCTGGCCGCCGAGTTCAAAGTGCCGGATGCGGATCTCGGCACCTCCGCCGTCACCCTGCAGCCGGTCACGCGCTCGGTTCGCCAGGCGGATGGATCCTTCACCGAGAAACCGGACGGCTACCGGGCCGCCAATACGGTGCGGGTGCGCCTCGCCGACATGGGCCGCCTCGGTGACCTGATGCGTCGGGCCCTCGACGGCGGCGCGAACCGCATCGACGGCGTCGGCTTCGGCCTGCGCGATCCCGACGCGGCCGAGAGCGCCGTGCGCAGCGCGGCGATGAAGGATGCCCGGCTCCAGGCCGAGCGGCTGGCCGAGGCCGCCGGCGTCACCCTCGGGCGGGTGGTGTCGATCCAGTCGCCGGCGACGGCCTCAAGTCCGCCGATCGCCTTCGCGGCGCCCGCGCCGATGCGCGCCAAGCGCGGCGGTGCTCCGGTGCCCCTGGTCGCCGGCACCATCGAGGCGGCCGCCGACGTCGCCGCGACCTTCGCGATCGCCCCACGACCATGACCATGACGACGCCGGCGCCCCTGCGCATCCTCCTCGTCGTCGCCGTGGCGCTGGTCGACACCGATGGACGCGTGCTCCTCGCCCAACGCCCGCCCGGCAAGCAGCTCGCCGGACTCTGGGAATTTCCCGGCGGCAAGGTCGACCCGGGCGAGCGGCCGGAGGAGACCCTGATCCGCGAACTTGCCGAGGAGCTGGGCATCACCGTGCAGGAGGCCTGTCTCGCCCCCCTCACCTTCGCGAGCCACGCCTATCCGGACTTTCACCTGCTGATGCCGCTCTACATCTGCCGGCGCTGGGAAGGGCTGCCGCGCTCCATGGAGGGTCAGGCGCTGAAATGGGTGCGTCCGCGCGATCTCAAGGATCAGCCGATGCCGCCGGCCGATGCCCCGCTGATCCCCTTTCTGCTGGATCTGCTCGGCCCCTGATCCACTTCTGAAGCGTCGATCCCGTCCGGCGCGACCTGTCCTGTCGGGAGAGGACCTGCTCGGCCGGGAACGGAGTTGCTCGGCCGGGAACGGAGTTGCTCGGCCGGGAACGGAGTTGCTCGGCCGGGAACGGAGTTGCCCGTCGGGAGAGGGAGCGCAGTGCATGGCACGCAGGGCAGCGGCGAAACCGGCGGCGAAGGCGGCTTCCGTTCAGCCGCCCGTTGGGGACAAGTCGGCCGCCAGCAAACCCAAACGCGCCTCGCGCAAGACCACGCCGAGCCCCGAGACCCTGACGGCGCTCGGGCTGGAGCGCCTGATCGGCCTCGTCCTGTCCGAGACGGCGCGGAATCCGACCTTCAAGAAGCTGGTGACGGCGGCGGTGGCGAGCCTGCAGGGACCGGACGCCATCGCGGCGCTGATCGACCGGCGCCTCACCGCCCTGGAGCGGGGCCAGGGTTACATCGACTGGCAGAAGCAACGGGCCTTCGCGGCCGACCTCGACGCCATGCTCACCACGGTGGTGACCGAGCTTGCCGCCCTGGACCCGCGGGCAGCCCTCGACCGGCTGATCCGCTTCCTCGGCGGAGCCGGCGACGTCCTTGGACGTGCGGAGGATTCGAGCGGACGTCTCCACGGAGTCTATGAACGCGCGGCCGATGCGGCCGCCGCCCTGATCGTCGATCTCCCCGCGGAGGAGGCGGCAGGGGTCGCCACCGGGCTGGTGACCCGCCTCGGCGCCGACGGTCACGGCTTCGTCGAAGCCCTGATGCACGACCTGATCCCGCGGCTGCCCGAGGCGGCCCTGGCGCCCCTCGATGCGGCCCTGGCGGATGCCACACCCCCGGCCTCCGAAGGCCGGGCCGGCGGCCAGAAGGCCTGGGCCTCTCAGCTCGCCCGCAGCCGCCTCGTCCGCATGCGCCAGGCCCTCGCCGACCGGGCCGGCGATGTCGATGCCTTCATCGCCTTCGAGCAGGCGGTGTCGCCCGAGCAGCCGGACCGCGTGCGGATCGCCGAGCGACTGCTGGGGGCGAACCGGGCCCCCGAGGCGCTGGACTGGATCCGCCGCCCGCAGAAGCGCGGACCGGTGGTGGTCACCCGGGAGGCGCTGCTCACGGGGCATTTCGACCACGACGCCCCCGAGCGGGCCCGACAGGCCGTGGAGATCTGCATCCTCGACAGCCTCGGCCAGACGGAGGCCGCACAGATCCTGCGTTGGGAGGCCTTCGCGCGTCACCTCGATCCCGCGATGCTGCGGGCCTACCTCGCCAAGCTGCCCGACTTCGAGGACGACGAGGCACTGGCGCGCGCCTTCGACCAGGCGCAGGCCCACCCCGATCGCTACCGGGCGCTCGCCTTCTTCACCCACTGGCCGAATCCCACTCATGCCGCGCGCCTGGTCATGGCCCATCGCGGCCGCTGGGACGGGAGCCGCTACGAGATCCTGGCGCCCGCCGCCGAGGCCCTGGAGCGGACGCAGCCGGAGGCGGCAGCCGAGCTCTACCGCCTGCTCATCGATGCCATCCTGGAACACGGGCGCAGCGCCGCCTACGGCCACGCCGCCCGCTACCTCGAAGCCCTCGACGGCCTGACGGAAGATCCGGAGGCCTACCGCGGCACGCTGCGCCGGCTGCACGGGCGCAAGGCCGCGTTCTGGTCGCAGGTTCGGGATTGAAGGCCGAGCCTGCTCAATCCTGCTCGATCGGGTCGATCTTGTCCGGGTAGAACGCGAGATGCCCGGCGATGGCCGCGACCGCCGGATAGGGCGCCTCGTAGCTCCAGACCGCGTCCGGCCGGGTCGCGTCCGGCGTCGTCAGCGTGAAGTAGCTGGCATCGCCCTTGTACGGGCATTGGCTGCGGCGGGTGCTCGGGGTGAAATGCGCCCAGCGGGCGTCGGCCCGCGGAATGTAGAACACCGGCGAGTAGTTGGCCTCGGTGAGCACCAGGGCGGACTCGGTCTCGGCGAGGAGCGTCCCGGCGAGCCGGAGACGCAACCGGCCCGGATGAGGCGCGATGGTGATCGGGTGGTCGGGTCCGGGCTCTCTCATGGGTCTTGTCCTTCGGGCTTGCGTTCGGTGGTGCCCAGGGCCTCGGCGAGGCGCGTCTGGGCGGTTCCGGGCTTCAGGGGCTTCTGCTGGCTCTCGTGCGGGGCCCAGCCGGAGAGCCAGAGAATCTCGAAGCTGGCGCGCAGGCGCCCATCGGGATCGGCGAAGCGCTCGGCATAGAGGGCGGCGGCGCGCAGGAGCGTGTCGCGGCGCAGGGGGGTGCGACGCCGGTCGAGCAGGACATTGGTCAGCCCCATGGCGCGCAGGTCGTGCATCAAGGCGAAGGGGTCGCGGTAGCGGACCGTGACGGTCTCGACATCGGTGACCGGCAGGGCGAACCCGGCCCGCTGCAGCAGGCTGCCCATCTCGCGGACCTCGGCAAAGGGGGCCACGCGCGGGCTGACGCCTCCCTCCACCTCGCTCTCCGCCTGCCCGAAGACCTGGCGCAGCTCGGTCAGGGTCCGGCCGCCGAGAAGGCAGCCGATGAACAGCCCGTCGGGACGCAGGGACCGGCGCAACTGCGCCAGGGTGCCGGGCAGGTCGTTGACGTGCTGCAGGGCGAGGAGCGAGACGGCGAGGTCGAATTGGGCCGGCGCCAGCGGCAGGGCCTCGAGGTCGGCCAGCACCGCACCGGCCTCCGCCCGGGGTGCCAGGCGGGTGACGCCCCCGACCCGGCCGGAGGCGCGCAGGCGCTCAGCGGCGAGGGCGGACGGGCTGCCGAGATCGACGGCCTGGGTGAAGGTCCGCAGCACGGCGCCGAGGCGGTCGTCGAGATCGTCGACGACCCGGCGCAGCAGGAAGTCGGCATAGCCGGCCCGGTGGGCCCGGGCGAGGCGGCGGCGGGCGAGGCCCGTATCGAACAACGGAGGCGCGGTCATCACGATCTAGATGGCGCGTCGACACCGCGGGCGCCAGCGGCAACCGGGACGGAACGTGAATCCGTCCCTCGCTGTTAAGGCCCAGCGATTCGACGACGAATCGAGGAGATCAGACGCCATGAAGTCCATCCTGTTCGGCGCGGCCCTCACCCTCGCGGGGATCAGCCTTGCCACCACCGGGGCCGAGGCCAAGGGCTGCATCAAGGGCGCGCTCGTGGGCGGCGTTGCCGGCCACATGGCGGGCCATGGTGTGATGGGTGCCGCCGCGGGCTGCGCCGTCGGACGCCACCAGGCCAACAAGCGCGACCGCGAGCAGAACCAGGCGCAGCCGCAGCAGCCGGCGCGCTGAGAACAACCAGAGGTCGCAGATTTCTCACGCGGGTGGTAGGGTCGCCGTCATGGCTCCTGCTGCCCGCGCCGTCACCACAGGATTGCAGGCCGCCCTGCGCGGTGGCCTCGCACTCATCTATCCGCCGACCTGCCCGGGCTGCAGCGGTGCCATCGCCGATCCGCATGCCCTCTGCGCCCGCTGCTGGTCGGGGCTGCATCTGATCGCGCCGCCCTGCTGCGACCGCTTCGGGACGCCCTTCGCCGTCGATCACGGCACCGGTGTGCTGCTCTCGCCCCGCGCGATCGCCGATCCGCCAGTCTTCGCCCAGGCGCGGGCGGTGGCCCTGTACGAGGGCGGCGCCCGCGACCTCGTGCAAAGGCTGAAATACGAGGACCGTCTGGATCTCGGCCCCGTCCTCGCCGGGATGATGGCGGGTGCCGGCGCGGAGCTCCTCGCCCGCGCGGATTGCCTCGTGCCGGTCCCGCTCCACCGATGGCGCCTGTGGCGCCGCCGCTTCAATCAGGCCGCGCTCCTGGCGCGCCGGATCGGCCGGATCGCCGGGCGGCCTTCCGAGCCGGGCTACCTTGCGCGCGTGAAGGCGACCCGGCCGCAGGTGGGGCTGAGCCGGGTGGCCCGGGCGACGAACCTCCAGGGCGCCTTCCGGGTGCCGGAGGCGATGCGCCCCCAGCTGCAGGACCGGCGCATTCTCCTGATCGACGACGTCATGACCACCGGTGCCACGGCCAACGCCGCCGCGCGGGTACTCCTGCGCGGCGGTGCGGCAGCGGTGGATGTCCTGACCTTCGCGCTGGTGGCGGAGGAAATCGGCTGAGCGACGCGGTTCAGGCCGTCAGTGGATCGAGGCGGCCGGCCTCGGCAGCGGCCGGCGTGCCCGGCGTCAGCACCTTGCCGCGCGGGCCGACCCAGGTGCCGACCCATTTGCGCTGCCACACCAGCAGGCAGACCAGCACCAGGGCGGCGAAGATGGCGTAGCCGACGAAGCCGAGGGCGAAGGAGCCGGTATACTGCTTCGACAGGCCCATCACGTTGGGCAGGATCGCGCCGCCGAGGGCCCCGACCTCGCCGATCATCGAGCCGGCCACCGCCGTGTTGGCGGGCCAGCGCAGGGGCACGAGCTGGAACAGGGCGCCGTTGCCGGCCCCGAGGGCGGCGAAGCACAGCATGAACAGGGCCGTGGTCAGCGCCAGGGAGGGCGAGGCCGTGAGGAGCAGGAACGAGCCGACCGCCGCGATCAGGACGACGGACAGCACCAGGATGCCGCCGATCCGGTCGGCGAAGTAGCCGCCGACGACGCGGATGCCCGAGCCCATCAGGGCCGCCAACATGGTCAACCGGCCCGCTTCGATCTTGGTGACGGCAAACTGCTCGTAGAAGAAGGTCGGCAGGAAGTTCGACAGGCCGATGAAACCGCCGAAGGTGATGATGTAGATCAGGTTGAAGGCCCAGCCGTCCTTCTGGAACAGGCAGGAGACGTGCTCCTTGAAGGACTGGTGCTCGGCGTCCGGCGGCTCCTTGGCAAAGACGACCATGACGATGAGCGGGATCGCCATGACGCAGCCGGCAAAGCCGTAGACGGTCTGCCAGCCATAGGCCTGGGCCAGGGGCGGCGCGAACAGCACGGCGAGCACGGTGCCGGAATTGCCGGCGCCGGCGATGCCCATGGCCAGGCCCTTGTGCTCCTTCGGGAACCAGCCCGAGCCGAGGGACAGGGCGACGCCGAAGGAGGCCCCGGCGATGCCGAGGAGCACGCCCATGGCGAGCACCTCGTCGTAAGTGTTCACGTAGAAGAAGCCGAACGCCATCGCGATCATGATCACCGTCATCTCGGTGACGGCGGCGTTCTTGCGACCGATATACTGCGCCAGCACGCCGAGCGGGAAGCGCATGATCGCGCCGGCCAGGATCGGCAGCGAGATCATGAACCCGGTCTGGGCGGGGGTCAGCTTGTAGGTCTCGGTGATGAACGGGCCCATGGCGCCGTTGAGCACCCAGATCGCGAAACAGAAATCGAAGTAGAGGAAGGCGGCGAACAGGGTCGGGGGATGACCGGATTTCATCACGGTCTTGAAGCTGGCCATGGAGTGCGTCTCGAGGTTCGCGGCCGCAGTGCGGCCGTGCATGCCAAGGGATCCGGACTCACGCCGTCCGCATGCGGAGCGCCTTTGCTCCGCGCGTCGCCGAGCGGCGACGGATCGAACCAAGCACCGAACGTGCCAGTTTCAGGGATGCCCTTCGTCGTCAGGCCGGGCCGATGCGCGGACCGTCACCTGCCGCTACCAGCGGCGCCCGAGTGCCGCGCGAGACGGCATTGCCCAGGAAGTGTCCAGGGTCGCAGTGCAGGCGTGCGCGGAGTCAGCCGTCGGCCTGGAAGGCCGCCAGCGGTGCGGCGATGGCGCAGGTGACGCCATCGGCAGGAAAATCGAGGGCAATGGTGCCGCCTACCTGGCCGGCGAGCCCGCGCTCGATGAAGCGCGATCCGAACCCCTTGCGTGTCGGCCGCGTCACCGGGGGGCCACCGATCTCGGCCCAGGAGAAGGCCAGGGTCGGCTCGCCGGCCTCGTCACGGACCTCCCAGCGGATCGCCACGTGCCCAACCTCATCCGAGAGCGCCCCGTACTTGGCCGCGTTGGTGGCGAGCTCGTGCAGCATCAGCGCCAGCGACAGGGCCGGCTTGGCACCGATCTCGAGATCCGGCCCATCGAGGCGGAAACGCCCCTCGCGATCCTCGTGCAGCTTCAGGGCCCCCCGCACCACCGGGCCGATCAGGGTGCTGCCGAGGGCGCCGCCCATCAGCAGGTCATGGGCTTGGCCGAGGGCGATGAGGCGGCCGGCGAGCACCTCCTTGGCCGTGTCGACATCGATGGCGCTGCGCATGGTCTGGGTCGCGATCGACTGCACCATCGCCAGCAGGTTCTTCATGCGGTGGCTGAGTTCGCGGTTGACCAGCTCCTGCTGCTCCTCGGCGCGGAGGCGGGCCACGGCGGCGCGGGTGCGGTCGACGACGTTGCGCACGAAATCGAGGATGTCCGGCGTCCAGTCGCGCCGCTTCGAATCGTGCAGGCAGAACACCGCCACGAGCTGCCCGCGCTCCATCAAGGGCAGGTTGATCACGGTGCGCACGTCGAGGGCGCGGAAGGCGCCGGATCGGTCAGCGGTGCGCGGGTCGCTCTCCACGTCCGCGATGACGACGGCGCGCCCCTGGCGCAGCTCCTGCAGGTAGGAGCCGTAATCGTCGTAGCGATGGCGCCCGACGAGGGTACTCGCCCCCGGCACGGTCCAGTCCCGGACGACGTCGAGATAGGCTCCCGAATCGTCCAGGACGCCGTAGGCGGCGCGGGTCAGACCCAAGGTCCGGCCTGCGATCTCGGCGGCCACGAAGGCGATCTCGCCGGGATCCTGCAATTCCCGCAGGCGCTCGCCGAGCTCGACCAGGGCGGCCTGTCGCTCCTCGGCGCGCTTGCGCTCGGTGATGTCGACCGACGCGCCCGGAAACCGCAGGGGCGTCCCGTCGGCGGCGCGCACCAGGCTCCCGCGGGCGATCACCCAGCGATGGGAGCCGTCCGGCTGGAGGATCCGGTACTCGCAGGCGAACTCCTTGGAACCCGCGAACAGGCGGTCGAGCTCCGCCTGGAAGCGCGGCATGTCGTCGGGGTGGAAGTTGCGGATGTACTCCGCCAGGGGCGCGCCCAGGGCCGCGCGCTCCGGATCGACGGTGTAGATCCGCGCGAAGTTCGGATCGGCATAGATCACGTCCTCGCGCAGGTCCCAGTCCCAGGTGCCGATCATGCCGGACGCATTGAGGGCGAGGCTCAGACGCTCCTCGCTCCGGCGCAGGCGGGCATTGGCCGCCTTCCGTTCGGTGATGTCGGTCAGGGTCAGGACGGCCCCCTGCACCACCCCGTCCTCGATGATGGGGGCATTGTTGGTGATGACGTCGATGGGCGATCCATCCTGGCGGAAGAACGTCGCCTCGCGGTCGCGCAGGGAGACGCCGCTACGCAGGGAGCGGACGACCTCGCACTCCTCGCGCGGGAACGGACGCCCGTCGGGATGATGATGATGCGCCGTGTCGTGGAGATTGCGGCCGATCAGGCTGCCGAGGGGCCAGCCGAGCATCGCCTCGGCGGCGGGGTTGGCGAAGATGACGACGTCGTCCTCGCTCAGGCGGACCACCGCCTCGCTGAGATGGTCGGTCACGGTCTGCAGGAGAGCCGTCTGCCTGCGCAGCGCCTCGTCAGCCTGGCGCTGGGCCGTGCGGTCGCGCAGGATCTTGAGATAGCCGACCTGCCGGTCCGCCTCGTCCTTGAGGGGCATCATCTCGCCCATGCCCCAGAAGCGCGAGCCATCCTTGCGCATGTGCCAGCGCTCGTCGTTGGCCCGTCCGAGATCGCGGGCGAGGCGCATCTCGTGATCGGGCATTCCGCGTGCGCGGTCCTCCGGCGTGAAGAAGAGGTCTGCCGGCTGGCCCAGCATCTCAACCTCGCTCCAGCCGAGGACGCATTCGGCGCCCGTATTCCAGCTCGTGACCCGGCCGGCGAGGTCCAGGGTGACGATGCCGTAATCGATGGCGCTCCCGATGATCGCCGCATTGTGCCGGTCGCTCGCGCGACGCTCCTTCAGGGCGCGCCGCAGGTTGAGCTCGGTCATCACCCGGCCCGCGAGGGTGCGCAGGATGAAGCCCTGCGCCTCGGAGAGCTGGCGCGGCTGGGTGTCGAGGACGCAGAGGGTCCCCAGGGCTGTCCCCTCCGGCGTGCGCAGGGGCATCCCGGCGTAGAAGCGGACATGCGGTTCGCCGGTGACGAGGGGATTGTCCGCGGTGCGCGAATCCCGCGTGGTGTCGGGAATGACGAAGAGCCCGTCCTGCCGCACGGCGTGGGCGCAGATCGACTCCGTGAGCGAGGTCTCGGACCGCGCAAAGCCGACGCGGGCCTTGAACCACTGGCGATCGGTATCGACCAGCGAGACCAGGGAGACCGGCATCTCCAGCAGACGGGATGCGAGCGTCACGATATCCTCGAACCCGTCCTCGGGCCCGGTATCCAGGATGTCGTAGCGCGCCAGGGCCTCGGGGCCCGTCTCGGGCGCGTCGCCGGTCCTACTCAATCGTCCCTCCGGCCACGCTCCCCCCGATGCACTGCGCCTCGGACAATCCTGCGCCCTTGATCCTCGCACGCGACCGTGGACGGTCGACCCGACGCGGGCCCCGCCAGCTTTAGCGAAGCGCGCGCGATTGTCCTACGTTCAACCGCAGGCAGATCATCAATTTCGCGCAAATCAATTTTGCACGCGTGCGAGCGAGCAATGCGCCCGGAGCTCTACCGGCAGACCGTGATGCTGCGGACCACCCAGCCCTCGCCGGCCTGCCAGAGCTTGCGCCGGGTGCGTTGGCAGGTTGGGTTCTCCGGCTCGCTGGAGGTCCAGCTCGTCACCGGAGCAGCGGGCTCCGCGACGCGCGCGGTTCGGCTGCGGCCCGCCTGCCCTTCCGAGGGCATGAGGCAGACGAGCAGGAGGAACGCGAGCGCCGCAGGGCGCGCGCGGTGACGGGGACGCGGGGGGACCGGCACGGGTCGCGTTCCATGATCTAGGGAGAGGGCCTTGCGGACGACCACCTATGTCGGCACGCCGCTTCGTTTTGCAATCGATCGACCATTCCGGCCGGGGGTCGATCACCGCTTTTTCGCAGACATGGTGAAAGCGCGATGCCGGCGTATTCACGCGGGTCTTCGAAAGGTTTTCTGGATGGTTTCCAAACCCTATGATTGTGCCCGCACTGCATCGCCTCCGAACTTTGGTGCCGATGCAGGGCTGCCCATCGTTCAGATGACGTGACGTCTCTGCGTCGACTTGCTAGGCCCAGGCTCGAACGACCCTTCTCTGACTATCTTCCGAGCAACGTCCATGTCCCAGACGACCCGCCGCACGCTTCTCACCGGGGCGACGACGAGCCTCGCGCTCCTCACGCCTGTCGGGTCCGCCCTGGCGCAGGGGCGTGGCCTCTTCGGCGGTGCCCTCGCGGGGGATGGCCCCTACGACGACGAGCGCCTGTATCGCGACGAGGAGGGACGACTCTATCGTCGTCGGGGCGGCCAGTACGTGCCCTATTCCGAGCGCGGCGCGGATCGCGGGCTCGATCCGGTGCGAAGCCAGCGCGGCCGCGCCGCGGCGGATGATCCGGATGCGGATCTCTACGCCCCGCGGCAGGTGCCGCCGGCCTCGGCCCAGCAGGCCGCTCCGGCCAAGCCCATCGACGATGGCCCCATCGACTTCAACCGCGCCTACGCGGCGATCACCGATGAGCCCTTTCCGGTCTATGCCTTCAACTGGCGCAAAGCGAACCCGTCCTTCCTCCGCCAGGAGGTCGCCTATACGGGGTCCGAGACCCCGGGCACGATCGTGGTCGACCCGCGGGCGCATCACCTCTTCCTCGTCCAGCCCAATGGCCGGGCGCGGCGCTACGGCGTTGGCGTGGGCAAGCAGGGCTTCTCATGGTCCGGCGCCTCGACGGTGAACTCCAAGCAGATGTGGCCGGACTGGTATCCGCCCAAGGAGATGATCGCGCGGACGCCGAAGCTGGCGCGCTCCGTCTCCCAGCTCCAGAGCGGGCTCGGCGTGCCCGGCGGCGCCCACAATCCCCTCGGGGCGCGAGCCCATTACCTCTGGCAGGGCAACAAGGACACGCTCTACCGCATCCACGGGACCCTGGAGCCGGAGTCGATCGGCAAGAGCGTGTCGTCGGGCTGCATCCGGATGATCAACCAGGACGTCATCGATCTCTACGGCCGCGTCGAGATCGGCTCCCGCGTGGTGGTGATGAGCTGACGAAAAACGGCCTCCCCCTCGCGTCATGAGGGGGAGGCCGCGGCCTACCTTCGTTCTGCTGGTCCGTGCCTCCGCGCCGGGCGCGAAGGAACGCCGCTCAGGCCTCGGTGATCTCGCCTTCGCGCACCGCGCGCTCGCTGCTCCCGGACTTGATCCGGTAGAACGGCTCGCCGGTCTGATCTTCGGGGACGAGGCGGACAATCTCGAAGACGTCGGAGATATCGCTCTTCGGGGCGGTGTAGCCGATCTGAGCGCGGCGGACGCGCTGGCCGATCTTGAACTTGTGGGACATGGCGCTTGTCTCCTCGGTGGAGGTTGGGCGGACTGACGTCGCGCCCGGGATGGACCCGCTCGCTGCGGCGGTCCCGGTGATGCGGGCCCGTCCCGAGGGACGCACCGTCGGGCGGACCCGCCCCGGATCCGCCGTGTGGTCGCGGGATCGAACGATCCCGGCGACGAAAACCCTCAGCGGCGCGCCTTGGCCTTGCGGGCGGCGTAGCGCGCGTCGCGCTGAGCCTTCTGCTCCAGGCGTGCGGCGGCGGCCTGCGCCACCTTCTCCTCGGCAGCACGAACCTCCTCGGCGGCCTGGCGCTCGCGCTCGGCCTCGGCTTCCGCAGCGCGCTGAGCCTCGGCCTCGAGCCGGGCCTGCTCGCGGGCCGCCACGCGGACCTCGCGCTCCCGGGCGATCTGAGCCCGCTCCGCCTTGCGGGCGAGCACGGCCGGATCATCGGCAGCCGGGCGGTCCCGGAAGCGGGCCAGCGCCGCGGCGCGGGCTTCGGTCGCGGCCTTGAGGCGGTCGGTCATCGAGTTCGGGTTGAATTGGCTCACACAGGATCCTGTCATGCGGGAGGCCGCCTCGGGCGCGCTCCCCTGGAATCGGGTCTCAGAACACAAGCAAGCCGCCTCCCATTCGGGAAGCGGCTCTCGAAACAGGTCGGGCTCCACGCGGGAGCCCGCCGTGATCAGACGGTCTGGAGGCTGCCGGCGGACTGCTTGCCGCTGCGCTTGTCGGTTTCCATCTCGTAGGAGACCTTCTGGCCTTCCGCGAGGCCGCGCATGCCGGCGCGCTCGACGGCCGAGATGTGCACGAACACGTCGCTCCCGCCGTTATCCGGCTGGATGAAACCGAAACCCTTTGTCTCGTTGAACCACTTAACAGTACCGACAGCCATCGTATTCCTTCGCCCTTGCGGGCTTCATCTACCGGAGGTCCACGCGATCATGCGCGGCCGTCTCCGTTACCAATTCAAGACATAGATCTCTGGCACACGATTTCATAACGAAACCGCGCCACCGAGGTTCTGCCGTTGAATTGATATTGAAGGTCTACGCGCTTCGCAGCCGATTAGCAAATCGAATTTCAAATCAGCCGACATACGGCGCAAATCCCGCGGCCGAGATATCTGTGCCCGCAGGGTGTATCTCCCGCGTTCTTTGCTGAAATCCGGCTTGAAATTCTGTTCGCAGTCCCGCGGTGGCATCAGCTCCGTGCGGTCTGGATCGGCGGGCGCGGGGCGCGCCGACCGCACCGCGCCCGTCGGGGTCGCAGCCTTTCCAGGCGATACGGTCAACGGAGCGGAACCAGATGACGTCGATCCTCGTAATGACGTCGATCCCGCGCCCAACAGTCGTGACCCGGCCTTGCACGCTTCGCCATCGGACCAACCCCCTGCAGACGGGACTTTCCCGCTCCGACGCGTGCAGTTCTCAAGCTGCGATTACCCACAGGACGACGCCGCGCAGGTCTATCAGCTGATGTTCGCCAGCGCGGCGCTGGTGACGCCCCTGGTGACGCCCTTCCACGTGGACATCACCAGCTTCTGGTCGGAACACCTGCGATTTCATTTCATGAACGGCGTCCCGTTCATCTTTCACCGGCCCGCGCAGAAACTCGGCTTCGACGGCCTCGACGCGATCATCCTGCAACATGTCGAGACCGGCAGCATCATCGGCAACTTCGATGGCCGCGACGTGCGGACCGGAGCCGGCTCCGTCTACGCCATCGACTTCTCCCGACCGGCGATCATCCGCGACGCCCAGGACATCCCGCAGCAGCGGCGCAACTTTGTCAGCATGCCGCGCGCCTTCGCCCGCCGCTGGTTCGGCCCCCTGGATGCGCTCCACGGCCTCGTCATTCCGCCGGACATCGCTGCGCCCTACACCACCCACCTCCTGCGCTTGCGCGACCGCCTGCCGCATCTGGCCGCGCTCGATGCCGAGACCCTCGCCCACACCGCAACCCTGATGGCCCAGGCCATCACCACCGCCCTCGGTCACGGCACCTCCCTCAGCGATCCGGCGCGGCTGCACCAGAAAGCCCGCCTGTATATCGAGGCGAATCTCGGCAATCCCGACTTGAGCGCCGCGGAGGTCGCACGCAGCATCGGCGCCTCGCGTTCCAAGCTCTTCGCGATGTTCCAGCCGGTCGGTGGGGTCGAGTGCTTCATCCGCGCCGCCCGGCTGCAGCGGATCAAGGCGGCACTCAGCGCGCCGGCGCAACCGCACCCCATCGCGGTGCTGGCCGAGGCAGTCGGGTTCCGCAGCCCGGCTCAGTTGAGCCGCCTGTTCCGACAGCATTACGGGATGACGCCGTCGCAGTTCAGCGCCAGCGCCGATCCCGGCGGCGTCCGCCGGATCACCGAGCGGGCGTGAAGCGGGGCGGACGAACCGCTACAGGGCCAGGGAAACCTTGACCACGGCGCCATCCTCCTTGTCCGGGCGGACCGCGAAGCCGAGTTGGCGACAAACCGCCAGCATGGCGCGGTTCTCGCGCAGGACCGTCCCCTCGACCCGGGAGAGCCCTTCGACTCGGGCCCAGTCGATCATCAGGCTCATCAGGGCATGGCCGAGGCCTGTCCCCTTCCGGTCGCCGTGGATCAGGATGGCGTATTCGCCGCTCTCATGATTGGCATCAGCGTGCAGACGCACGGCGCCGAGCATCACCCCGGTGGCCGCGTCGATCGCCACGAAGGCGATGGCGCGGGCGTAGTCGAGCTGCGTGAGCTTGGCGAGGAAGGCGTGGTTGAAGTCCCGCACCGGGGCGAAGAAGCGCAAGCGCAGGTCCTCGGCGCTGACCGACTGGAAGAAGGTCAGGAACAGCGCCTCGTCCTCCGGCCGCACTGGCCGTACCGTGATGGTCTCGCCCCGAAGGTGAAGGGTGCGCTCCCATTCCACCGGATAGGGCCGGATCGCGAAGCGCGGATGGTAGGCGCCCCGGGCGCGCCGGCCGGCCGCGGTCTCGGCCCCTACCATCACGCGGGCGTCGAGCGCGAGAGCACCGGTCTCGTCGGCGAGGAGCGGATTGATGTCGAGCTCGCGCACCTCGGGGCAGTCGGCCGCCAGTTGCGCCAGCTTCACCAGGACCAGCGCCACCGCGTGTCGGTTCACGGCCGGCACGTCGCGATAGGCCGCGAGACGCCGGGCGACGCGGGTCCGGTCGATCAGCTCCGAGGCGAGGCGCAGGTCGAGGGGCGGCAGGCCGAGGGCCCGGTCGTCGATGACCTCCACCGCCGTGCCGCCGCGCCCGAACACCACCACCGGCCCGAAGGTCGGGTCCTCCGCGAGCCCCGCAATCAACTCGCGCTGCTTGCCGCGCCGGATCATCGGCTGGACCGCGAATCCGGTGATCCGCGCCTCCGGCGCCAGCCGCCGGGCCCGGGAGAGGATGTCGGCGGCGGCCAGCCGTACGTCGGCCTCGCTGGTGAGATCGAGACGCACGCCGCCGATGTCGGACTTGTGCACGATGTCAGGCGAGACGACCTTGAGGGCCACCGCGCCGCCCTGCGCGATGATGGGCCATGCGGCCGTCGCGGCGGCATCGATGTCGGGCGCCAGCGTCAGGGGTACGCTGTCGATGCGGTAGGCGGCGAGAAGGTCGGCCACCGCGACGGGGTCGAGCCAGGTCTGCCCCTGGGCCACGGCGCGCGCGACGACGGCGCGGGCCGCCTCGATGTCCGGGGAGAAGTCGCGCGGCAGCGAATCCGGCGTGCGCATCAGGTCGTCCTGCGCCTCGCGATAGCGCACGAGGTGCAGGAATCCCTCGACGGCCGCGTCCTCGGTTGAGAAGCGCGGAATGCCCGCGGCGGCGAGGCGTCCGACCGCCTCGGCTTCCTCACCGATCGTCACGGCGAAGACCGGCTTCTTGCGGGCGCCGTTTCGACGGATCCGGGTCACGGTGTCGGCGATCGCTCCTGCGACCTCCGTGCCGTCCGAGCGCGCCGTCGGCACGTGGACCGCGAGCACCGCGTCGTTGCCCGGATCCGCCAGCAGGGGCGCGAGGGCGTCGGCGTAAGCCTCCGGTCCGGCGGCGACGCCGAGATCGACGGGATTGCCGAGCGTCCCGGCCGCCGCGAGGGTGCCGCCGCGATCGGCGAGGCGATCGGCCGCCAGGGCGCCGATGCCGCGTCCATTGCCCAGGATCGCGAGACGATGCCCCGGAAAGGGGCGCTGCCGCCCGAGGGTTTCCACCGCGGAGAACATCGCATCCAGACTCTCGACCGCGAGCAGCCCGGCGCGGCGGAAGGCTGCCTCGTAGACGGTGTCGGGCCGGGCGAGCGCGCCCGTATGGGTCGCGGCGTGCCGGGCCGGGGCCCGGTGGCGCCCCGCCCGCAGCACCACGACCGGCTTGGCGCGCGCGGCCGCCCGCGCGGCCGACATGAACTTGTGCGCATCCACGACCGCATCGAGGGAGAGCAGGATCGCCCGGGTCCGGATGTCGGCGGCGAAGTGGTCGAGGCAGTCCGCAACGTCGATATCGCAGGCGATGCCGAGGGACAGCACGGCCGAGAAGCCCACGTCCCGGCGTGCCGCCCATTCGACGATGCCGGCGGCGACGGTGCCCGACTGCGACACCAGCGCCAGGTCGCCGGCCTTGGGGGCGCGGGCCAGGAGACTCGCATCGAGGTGGGCGCCGGGAACCGAGAGGCCGATGCTGCCGGGCCCGAGGAGGCGCAGGCCGTGGTGGCGAGCCTCCGCCCGTGCCGCCTCGCAGATCGCGTCGCTGACGTCCGGCGTGAGGATGACGGCACTGGCCGCTCCGCGCAGCCCGGCCTCCGCGATCTGACCGGGAATTGCTTCGGCCGGGGTCGCCAGGATGACGAGGTCCGGTGCCTCGGGAAGGTCGGCGAAGCGTGGGATCTGACCGGCGGCCGCATCGGAGCCGAGGCAATGGATCGGCCCCGGAAAGCCGCCGCGCCGCAGATTGGTCAGGGCCGCCTCGGCCAGCCCCTCCGGACCTGCCTCGAGGCCGACCAGGGCGATCGCGCGCGGGGCGACCAGCGCCTCGAAGCGGTACGTACTCATCGGCCGAACTGCCTCTGCTCGGGTGACGGGGCGGCCGCCCCTGAACCGTCACGGCGTCAGGAGCGTCACCGGCTTGGTAACCGGGTCGGACGGCGAGCGCGTCCGGCAGGCGGTGTTATAGACCGCCTGCGCCCGACCGGTAGGGCGTTCGCGTCCGGAGACCTGCATGCCGTCCCAGCCCTCCTCGCCCGCCCCTGAAACAGCGGACGGAACGATCCGTACCGACATCGTCGCCGCCATGCGTGATCTTCTCACGCTCGGTCTGAGCCAGGGCACCTCCGGCAACGTATCGGTGCGGGCGGGCGACGGCTTCCTGGTCACGCCTTCCGGGATTCCGGCCGACACCCTACGGCCGGAAGATATCGTGGCGATGCAGTTCGACGGCGGGTTCACCCACCCGCTCGCCCCCTCCTCCGAGTGGCACTTCCACCGCGACATCCTCGCGGCACGTCCGGACGTGAACGCGGTGGTCCACGCGCACCCGACCCACTGCACCGCCTTCGCGATCTGCGGGCGGGACATTCCGGCCGTGCACTACATGATTGCGGCGGCAGGCGGACCGACCGTGCGCTGTGCCCCCTACGCGCCCTACGGCACCGAAGCCCTGTCGGCGGCGGCCCTGACGGCCCTGGAGGGACGGATGGCCTGCCTCCTCGCCAATCACGGCATGATCGCCATCGGCTCCGATCTCCGGAAGGCCCTCTGGCTCGCGGTCGAAGTGGAAGCGCTCTGCCGCCAATATGCGGTCGCGCTTCAGGTCGGAAATCCCGTCGTGCTGCCAGATGACGAGATCTGGAGAACGGTAGAACGGTTCAAATCCTACGGTCCGCGTAGCCGAACGGAAGGGTGATCAGGTCTCGCATTGCCTGAAGCGGGCGTTGAAAACGTCCGTTCGGGACCTTTTCGGTCCGACCTACGTAAATTTTTACGCAGATCCGCGCGTGGCTGCAGAAAAAAAACGCGCGGTCTCCACAGCCTGCACGGCCATGCGTGCGTATAGATTTTGTATTCAAGAACCAAATTAGTCCTTGGGCCTGTTTTGCCCGCAATAGGGCCTTGAGGTCCGCTTCGGCTCAAATCTCTCGCCAGACTTGGTCTGTATGAGATCATAATCCCTCCCATAGAAAATTATTTTTTCGGTTCGTCGATACGAGCCTTGAGGCTTTAGAGCCGTTGATCCCTCAGTCCGTGCAGGATCAGAGAAAATCGCGCAAATTTAGTCCGGTTTCTCGGAATGGCACTGGTTGCTGGTCTATTCGAGTTCACCAGAAATCGGCCCGATGCGACCTATACGAGACCTGCTGAGCCTCTTGCCTTTTGCTTTGCTGCATCATAGCAACCAGCAAGTCACAACCAGACCGCGGCATCCAAACCTCCCAAACGGCAGCACGCCGTCGGGCTGGGCGGTATTCAAAACGCAACGAGAGATTCAGAATGAGCGCCGAGAACGGAATCCTGCCGGACTACATCGAACTCGCGGCCGACATCGTATCGGCATTCGTGAGCAACAACTCGGTTCCGATCGCGGACCTGCCGGCCCTGATCGGCTCGGTGCACGCCACCCTGGGCAAGCTCAACCAGGTCGGGACCGAAGAGAAGGCGGAGCCTCTGACCCCGGCGGTTTCCATCAAGCGCTCGATCACGCCCGACTACGTCGTCTGCCTGGAGGATGGAAAGAAGTTCAAGTCGCTCAAGCGTCACCTGCGGACGCGTTACGAGATGACGCCCGAGCAGTATCGCACCAAGTGGAACCTCCCGAGCGATTATCCCATGGTCGCCCCGAACTACGCGGCCGCCCGTTCGGAACTGGCCAAGAACATGGGTCTCGGTCAGCAGCGTCGGAAGCAGGAGAGCCAGCCGGCCGAGATCGAGGCCAAGGCAGGGTCGACGCCGCGCGGACGTCGTCCCAAGGTGGCGGCTCAGGCCTGACGCCCGGAAGAAATGGATGCCGGACCGGCGACGAACAAGGCCGGGGCGCTCTGCCTCGGCCTTGTTCGTCTTGTCCACAGCTTGTCGACCGCGTCTGCCCTGACCTTGGCAGATACGGTGGAAGCGTGCCTTTCGTAGATCAGATTGGTATTCGAATCGGCTTGCCGCCGCGTGATCGCAGAACCGATGCGCTGGTCCGCAAGATCTTCGGGCATCCGGATTCGTCCCTGCCCTCCCCAGCCCGGGCGGCGTTAGAGAACGCGCAACCCTCCGCTGCCACGGTCGGGTCCGACGCGGCCGAGGGTCGAACGATCTCGGCCCACCTCCGGTTGGGACCACCACATGTCGGGTCGATCGCGCCTCGTGGCGCGCCTGTTCTGGACGTCCGTACTTGGAGGGGGCTGCGCCCTGTGGTTCGGGCAGCCCGGCGCCATCGGAGCCGGACTGGCGTTCGCCGGTGTCGTCCTCCACCATCTCGACCGGCCGCGGCGCCTGCGCCGACTGATCCGGAGGATCGCCCGCCCGCATGCGCCGACCCTGGCCCTGCGGCGGCGGCAGGAATGCTTCATCGATGCCTACGGCAACCTGATCAGCGACGGCTGGGAGCGCGAGCGAACCTACTTCGCCGAGCGCACGGTGGTGCCGCAGTTGGAGGCCCGGGGCCGTGGCGGCGAGATCGATGGAGCCTGGGAAGACATTCTCGCCATCATCGATCGGGTGGCGGATGGGGTGCAATTGCCGGACGAGAGCGAAGCCCCCGAGGAGGGCATCGCCTACGAGCGTTACTGTGCGGGACGCCTGCGCGAGGCCGGCTGGAACGCGCGCGCCACCCAGGCCAGCGGCGACCAGGGCGCCGACATCGTCGCGGAGCAGGCCGGAATCCGTCTCGTCGTCCAGTGCAAGCGCTATGGGCGGCCGGTGGGCAACGGCGCCGTGCAGGAGATCGCGGCGGCGATGCGGTACTGGTCCGCCGACAGGGCGGCGGTCGTCTCGAATGCCGGGTTCACCCCGGCGGCGCGCAAGCTCGCCGCCGCCACCGGTGTCCTGCTGCTGCACCACGACGCCCTTGCCGAGATGCAGCCGGCGCCGCCGCTTGCCCCGCCGGCCGGTGCCAAGCGGCGCGGCATTCGGCCTTCGCCCTCATCCCTTGCCGAGCGGTAGCCAGCGATGGCCCTGCGCGGCCAGGAGCGCAGTCGCTCTCTCCGGGCCGTCGCTCCCGGCGGCGTAGGGCTCCACCGGTGCATCGGCCCAGGCCTTCAGCAGGGGATCGACCACCGCCCAGGCGGCCTCGATACTGTCGGCACGCTGGAACAGGGTCGCGTCGCCGATCAGGCAATCGTAGAGCAGCGTCTCGTATCCGACGCTCGGCGTCTCCTGGAAGAAATCCCCGTAATCGAACGCCGCGGTGACACGGCCGAGCTCCAGGCGCGGTCCGGGGCGCTTGGCGTTCATCACGATGTCCATCCCCTGCTCTGGGTCGATGCGAAAGCGCAGGACGTCGGGGGTGACGGGCGCGCCCGGAGTGGCGAAGGGCGAGTGCGCCGGGGGCCGGAAATGAAGGGCGATCTCGGTGACGCGGTCGGTCATGCGCTTCCCCGTGCGCAGGTAGAACGGAACGTCCTTCCAGCGCGGGTTGTCGATGGCGAGCTTCAGGGCGACGTAGGTCTCGGTGCGGGAATCCCGCGCGACGTTGGGCTCGTCGCGATAGGCCGGCACCGCGTGCCCGTGCTCCTGGCCCGCCCCGTATTGGCCGCGAACCGCCTGCTCAGGCTGAACCGGCTGCACCGCCTGAATCAGCCGGGCCTTCTCGTCCCGGACGTCCTCGGCATCGAGCGTCTTGGGCGGCTCCATCGCCACCATGCAGAGCAACTGGATCAGGTGGTTCGGCACCATGTCGCGCAGCGCGCCGGTGGGTTCGTAGAAGGCGCCGCGCGCCTCGACGCCGATCGTCTCCGCCGCGGTGATCTCCACGTGGTCGACGTGGTCGCGATGCCAGACCGGCCCGAGCAGTCCATTACCGAACCGGATTGCCAGGATGCTCTGAACCGTCTCCTTTCCGAGGAAGTGATCGATCCGGAAGAACTGACTCTCGGCCCCCTGCTCGAGGATTCGCGCATTCAGGGCTCGGGCGGAATCAAGGTCGCTCCCGAACGGCTTCTCGATGACGACCCGGCGGAACGCGCCCTTGTCCTCCTTCAGGAGCCCCGCCTGACCCAGAGCGTCGACGATCGGCCCGAAGAAGCGGGCCGAGACCGCGAGGTAGAAGATGACGTTGCCGGACAGCGCCTGAGCGAGGCTTGTGAAGGTGTCGGCGGCGGTGAAGTCGCCTTGGCGGAAGCTGAGGCGCTCGCCGACGAAGCCCCAGGCCTTGGGGTCGATGTGGTCGGGGTGGAATTCCGAGGTGCGGTCCGTGGTGAAGGACTGCATCGTCTCCGTCAGGTCCTGGCGCCAGCCCGCGTCGGTGTTGGCGTTGTGATCGACGCCGATGATGCGGAACTGCGGGTCGAGCAGGCCACCGGCCGCGAGGTTGTAGAGCGCCGGCATCAGCAGCCGCTTCGTCAGGTCGCCGGAGGCCCCGAAAATCACCAGCGTGCAGGGGGGTGCCGCCGGGACGGGCTGGTGCTCGGGTGTCCCGGCGGGTGCCTTGGCGGGGGGTGTCTGATCCATGGCCCACGGCCTCCACTCGCGATTGCCGCGCGACGCGCCGGCCAAATCCGCTCGTCAACCTGCAGCGTCCGGCGACGTTCCGGCCAAGGTCGTGTCCGAACGCATGGGCTGACCCGACCGGGACGCGGGGCAGGCCCCTATTCGTCGGTGCGGACCGCCTGGCCGGAATCCACCGGCAGGCGCGCGTTCTTCAGCTCGTCGCCGCTCGGCAGGCTGCGGACGTCCCAGCCGCCGCCCAGCGCACGGATGAGCGAGACGGCCGTGGTGAACCGGTTGAGGCGAATCTGCAGGGCGACGACCTCGTTGTTCAGGGCGAGCGCCTGCGCCGTGACCACGGTGGTGAAGTTCTGCGTTCCGGCCCGATACTCGTTCAGGGTGATCTCCACGGCGCGGCGGGCCGAGGCGACGGCCTCGTCCTGGGCCACCTGCTGCCGGGCCAGGATGCGCACGCCCGCAAGGCCGTTCTCGACCTCCGAGAAGGCGGTGAGCACGGTCTGGCGGTAACTGGCCACGCTGGCATCATAGGCCGCGCGGGTGATGCGCAGGGCCGCCGCGCGGGCACCCCCGTCATAGAACACCTCCATGCCGGCGGCTGCCACCGACCAGACCTGATTGACGGCGGAGAACAGGCCGTTGGCCGGGCTGCCCGAGATGCCCCCGGAGGCCGAGAGCGTCACCGTGGGGTAGAACGCCGCCACGGCGACGCCGATCTGCTCGCTCTGGGCCTGGACGGTGCGTTCGGCCTGCGCGACGTCGGGACGTCGCTCGAGGAGCGTCGAAGGAATGCCGACCGGCACTGCGGGCGGCCGCGCGGCGAGCGGCGCCACCGGCAGGCTCAATTCGGAGGGCGGGCGGCCCACGAGGAGCGCGATGGCGTGCTCGAAGGTGGCGCGCTGCAGGCCGATGGCGATCGCCTGGGCCTGTGTGGTCTGGAGCTGCGTCTGGGCCGTGATCACGTCCGAGCGCGCGGCGACGCCGGCATTGTACTGGTTCTCGGTGATCGCGAGGCTCTTCTTGTAGCCCTCGATGTTCTCGTTGAGCACGCGCTGGAGCGAATCCTGGTAGCGCAGAGTCAGGTAGTTGATCGCGACCTCGGATTGGAGCGTCAGGCGCACCAGGGCGAGTTCGGCGGCGCTGGCCTGGGCCGTGGCGACCTCGCTCTCGATGTTGCGGCGGATGCGGCCGAACAGGTCGAGCTCCCAGCTTGCCTGACCCTGGAGCGAGACGTTGGTGCGCTCGATCCCGAGAGAGCGGGACCGCGAGACATTGGGGGCGCCCGTGACCGTGGGGAACAGGGCGGCACGGGCCTGGGCGACGAAGGCGCGCGCCTGCTCGTAGGCGGCCACCTGGGCCCGCAGGCTCTGGTTGTCGACATCCACGAGGCGGATCAGCCGGTCGAGGGTGGGATCGCGGAACACCCGCCACCAGTCGCCGCGCTCGGCCCCGTCATTGGGCGCGGCCGGACGCCAGCCCTTGCGGCTCGCCACGTAGGCGGCGCTGTCCTCGCGGGTGCCCCCCTCCTTGAACGCCAGGGGCGTCTCCACCGAGGGACGCGCATAGTCCGGCCCGACCATGCAGCCCGAGACGGTGGTGGCCAGGAGGATGGCGGTGGCGCGGAGGGCGCCCGCGCGCGCACCGCCCTGTGCGGGAGAGCGGGAATCGCGAGCGGGCCCTATTGGCCGATGGAAGTCGCTCATTCGGCAGGGCTCAGCGCTACGCCGGCCGCCGGCGCGCCGCGGCGGCGCAGCCGGTCGAGGTACAGGTAGACGACAGGGGTGGTGTAGAGGGTCAGGATCTGGCTCACGATCAGGCCGCCGACGATGGCGATGCCGAGGGGCCGCCGCAGCTCGGAGCCCTCTCCGCCGGCGAGGATGAGGGGCAAGGCACCGAGCATCGCGGCCAGCGTTGTCATCATGATCGGGCGGAAGCGCAAGAGGCAGGCCTCGAAGATCGCGTCTTGTGGCGAGGCCCCCCGGGTGCGTTCGGCATCGAGCGCGAAGTCGATCATCATGATCGCGTTCTTCTTCACGATGCCGATGAGCAGGAACACCGCGATCAGCGCGATGACGGTGAACTCGGTCCCCGAGACGAGGAGCGCCAGGAGGGCGCCGATGCCGGCCGAGGGCAGCGTCGACAGGATCGTCACGGGGTGGACGAAGCTCTCGTAGAGGATTCCGAGGATCGTGTAGACGGCGACGAGGGCGGCCAGGATCAGCAGCGGCTGGCGCGAGGACGATTCCTGGAAGCTCTTCGCCGAGCCGGCGAATTCGCCGTGGATCGTGGCGGGCAGGCGCAGGTCGGTGATCGCCGCGTCGATGGCGGCGGTGGCGTCCGACAGGCTCTTGCCCGGCACGAGGTTGAACGAGATCGTGGTGGCGACGAACAGGCCCTGATGGCTCACCTGAACCGGCGCATTACCGGTCTCCAGCCGGGCGAAGGCCGAGAGCGGAATCATCGTCTCCTTGGAGCTCGACACCGGCGCGCTGGACGAGGCGCCGCCCTTGCCGCCCGCGATGGCGTTGGCGGCCGCGTTGCGGGCCGAATCGGTGGCGATGGAGGCGGCGCTGGCGTCGGCGGTTGCCGTTGCGCCCACGGCGCCGTTCGCGGCAGCGGCCGGGGCGCCCGCCACGGTGCCCGCCACCGCGTTGGTGGTGGCCGAGCCCCGTGCCTTGCCGCCCGAGGTCGAGACGTAGAGCATCTTCAGGGTGTCGGGGCTCTGGAGGTAGCGCGGGGCGATCTCCATCACGACGTGGTACTGGTTTAGCGGGTTGTAGATGGTCGAGACCTGGCGCTGGCCGAAGGCGTCGTAGAGCGTGTTGTCGATCTTGTCCGGGGTGAGGCCGTAGCGGAAGGCGCTGGCCCGGTCGATCACGAGGCGACTCTCCAGGCCGCCCTCCTGCTGGTCGGAGGTGACGTCGGCGAAGATCGGGTTCTTCTGCAGGGCCTGAACCAGCTTCGGCGCGGCCTGATACAGCTCCTCCGCAGTATCGCCCTGCAGGGTGTACTGGTACTGGGCGAAACTCTGGCGCCCGCCCATGCGCAGGTCCTGGCGCGGGAAGAGGTAGAGCCGGGCGCCGGCGACGCGGGACAGCTTCGGGCGCAGGCGCGCCATCACGGCGGTGATCGATTCGCGCTCGCCCCGGGGCTTGAGGCCGACGAAGACGTTGGCCGAATTCGTGCCGCGCCCGCCGGTGAAGCCGACGACGCTGTCCACGGCCGGATCGGCCTGCACGATGGCGGTGGCCTGTTCCAGCTTCTGCTTCATCGATTGGAACGAGATGCGCTGGTCGGCCTGGATGCCGCCCATCATCTGCCCCGTATCCTGCTCGGGGAAGAAGCCCTTCGGGACGATGATGTAGAGGTAGACGTTGAGCCCCACCGTCGCCAACAGGGTCAGGACGACGAGCCGCCGGTGCCGCATGGCGATTCGGAGGGTGCGCTCGTAGCCCGCGAGCATGCCGTCGAACCCGGCCTCCAGGCCCCGCACCAGCCAGTTCGGCCGCGCCGTCCCGTGCGACGCCTCGCGCCGGAGCAGGAGGGCGCACATCATCGGCGTGGTGGTGAGGGACAGCACCAGGGAGATCAGGATCGCGAGCGAGAGAGTGACGGCGAACTCCTGGAACAGGCGGCCGACGATGCCGCCCATCAGCAGGATCGGCAGGAACACCGCCACCAGGGAGAGGCTCATGGAGATGACGGTAAAGCCGACCTCGCGCGAGCCGAGAAGCGCCGCCTCGACCCGCGGCTTGCCCTGCTCGATGTGGCGCTGAATGTTCTCCAAGACCACGATGGCGTCGTCGACCACGAAGCCGGTGGCGATGATCAGCGCCATCAGGGACAGGATGTCGAGGCTGTAATCGAGCAGGTACATCGCCGAGAAGGTGCCGACGATGGAGATCGGCACGGCGACGGCCGGGATCAGGGTGGCACGGCCCGAGCGCAGGAACAGGAACACCACGAAGATGACCAGGGCGACCGCGATGACCAGCGTCTCCTCGGTCTCGGCCAAGGACGCGCGGATGGTGGCGCTGCGGTCGCCCGTGACGGTGAGGTCGATGTCGCCGGGCAGCGCCGCCTTGACCTGCGGGATCGCGGCCTTCAGGCCCTTGATCGTCTCGACGACGTTGGAGCCGGGCTGCTTGTAGATGAACAGGATCACGCCCGGCTTGCCGTTGACGAGGCCGAGATTGCGCCGGTCCTCGACGGAATCCTCGATCTTGCCGACATCCGTGAGGCGCACGGCGGCACCGTTGCGATAGGCCACCACGAGGTCGCGATAATCGGCGGCCACCCGGCCCTGGTCGTTGGCGTAGAGCTGGTAGTGGCGGGTGTCGGTCTCGATCGCGCCCTTGGGCGAATTGGCGTTGGCCGAGGCCAGGGCTGCGCGGATGCCCTCGAGGCCGATGCCGTAGTTGAACAGGGCCGTCGGATCGAGTTCCACCCGCACGGCGGGAAGCGACGAGCCGCCGATATCGACGTTTCCGACCCCGGGGAGCTGGGACATCTTCTGCTGCACCACCGTGGCGGCGGAATCGTACAGTTGTCCCGGCGTCAGGGTGTCGGAGGTCAGGCCCAGGATGAGGATCGGAGCATCGGCCGGGTTGAACTTCCGGTAGGTCGGGTTCGAGCGGAGCGCCGTGGGCAGGTCGGCCCGCGCGGCGTTGATTGCTGCCTGGACATCGCGGGCTGCGCCGTCGATGTCGCGGTTGAGCCCGAACATCAGCACGAGGCGTACCGAGCCGAGCGAACTCGTCGAGGTCATCTCGGTGACGTCGGCGATGGAGCCGAGGCGGCGCTCCAGGGGTGCCGCCACCGTGGTGGCCATGGTCTCCGGCGAGGCGCCCGCCATCTGCGCCTGGACCAGAATGACGGGGAAATCCACCTGCGGCAGCGGCGCCACCGGCAGCTTCATGAAAGCGAAGATGCCGGCGAGCAGCACGCCGATGGTCAGGAGCGTGGTGGCGACGGGCCGCCGGATGAACGGCTCGGAGACGTTCACGGCAGCGCCTCGACGCTGTCGGCCCCGCCGGCGCGGCGGCCGGAGAGGCGGCGCTCCAGGCGGTCGAAGGCGAGGTAGATCACCGGGGTGGTGAACAGGGTCAGCACCTGGCTGACGATGAGGCCGCCCGCGATGACGATGCCCAGGGGCTGGCGCAGTTCGGAGCCGACGCCGGTGCCGACGATGAGGGGCACGGCGGCGAACAGCGCCGCCAGCGTCGTCATCAGGATCGGCCGGAAGCGCAGGATGCAGGCTTCGTAGATCGCATCGCGGGGGCTCATCCCCTCCTCGCGCTCGGCCTGGAGCGCGAAGTCGATCATCATGATGGCGTTCTTCTTCACGATGCCGATGAGAAGCACGATGCCGATGATCGCGATGATGTCGAGGGAGAGCCCGAACAGCATCAGCCCGATCAGCGCCCCGATGCCGGCAGAGGGCAGGGTCGACAGGATGGTGATCGGGTGGATGAAGCTCTCGTAGAGGACGCCGAGGACGATGTAGACGGTGACGATGGCGGCCAGCACCAGGAAGAGTTGGTTCGAGAGCGCCGACTGGAAGGCGAAGACCGACCCCTGCGGCACCACGCGGAAGCTCGGCGGGAGGTCGATGGACTGACGCGCCGCCTCCACCGCCGTGACGGCGTCGCCCAGGGCCGCGCCGGGGGCGAGGTTGAACGACACGGTGGTGGCGGGGAACTGCCCGAGATGGCTGATCAGCAGCGGCGCCCGCCGCTCGCTGACCTGGGCCACGGCGGAGAGCGGAACCTGGCCGGAGGCGACCGTCGAGGATGGCAGGTAGATGTGGTCCAGGCTCTCGATGGTCTTGTGCAGGTCGGGATCGGCCTCGAGGATGACCCGGTACTGGTTCGACTGGGTGAAGATCGTCGAGATGATGCGCTGGCCGAAGGCATCGTAGAGAGCGTTGTCGACCGTGGCCGGCGTGATGCCGTAGCGCCCGGCGGTGGGCCGGTCGATCGTGATGTAGGCGGCCAGCCCGCTCGCCTGCAGGTCGCTCGCCACGTCCATGAGCAGCGGCGAGGCCTGCAGCGCCCGCACGAAGCGCGGCACCCAGGTCTCGAACTCGGTGAGGTTCGGGTTCTCGAGGATGACCTGGTACTGGGTCGCGCCCACCGCCGTGTCGATGGTCAGGTCCTGCACCGATTGCAGGTAGAGGCGGATGCCCGCGACCTCGGTGGTGGCCGCCTTCAGCCGTTCGATGATCTCGGGTGCGCGGGCGGTGCGCTGCTCCTGCGGCTTCAGGTTGATGAGGAAGCGGCCGGAATTCAGCGTGACGTTCTGGCCGTCGACCCCGATGAAGGAGGACAGGCTCTGGACGTCCGGGTCCTTCAGCACGATGGCGGCGAGCTTCTGCTGGCGCTCGGCCATGGCGGCGTAGGAGACGGTCTGGTCCGCCTGGGTCACGCCCTGGATGACGCCCGTATCCTGAACGGGGAAGAACCCCTTGGGGATCACCACGAACAGGTAGGCGGTGAGCGCGATCGTGCCGAGGGTGACGATGAGGGTCAGCGTCTGGTGACGCAGCACCACCCGCAGCATGCGGCCGTAACCCGCGATGATGCCGTCCATGCCCCGGCGCGCGGTGCGGGCGATGACGCCTTCGCGGCGCTCGGCCTTGCCAGGCACGTGGGCTTTCAGCAGGCGCGCGCACAGCATCGGCACGAGGGTGAGCGAGACCACCGCCGAGATGATGATGGTGGCCGCCAGGGTGATCGCGAATTCGTGGAACAGGCGCCCGACCACGTCGCCCATGAAGAGGAGCGGAATCAGCACCGCGATCAGCGAGACGGTGAGCGAGATGATGGTGAAGCCGATCTCGCGGCTGCCCTTGAGCGCCGCTTCCAGGGGCGAGTCGCCCTCCTCCACGTGGCGGGCGATGTTCTCGATCACCACGATGGCGTCGTCGACCACGAAGCCGGTCGCGATGGTCAGCGCCATCAGCGACAGGTTGTCGAGGGAAAAGCCGTAGAGGTCCATGATCGCCAGGGAGCCGATCAGGGAGAGGGGTACCGACAGGCTCGGGATCAGGGTCGCGGAGACGCTGCGGAGGAACAGGAAGATCACTAGCACCACGAGGCCGATGGCCAGCGCCAGCTCGACCTGCACGTCGTGCACCGAGGCGCGGATCGTGGTGGTGCGGTCGGTGAGCACGGTGACGCCGATGGCGGCTGGCAGGGTCGCCTGGAGCTGGGGCAGCAGCGCCTTGATCTTGTCGACGGTGGCGATGACGTTGGCGCCGGGCTGGCGCTGGATGTTCAGGATGACGGCGGGCGTCTCGTCCATCCAGGCGCCGAGCTTGGTGTTCTCGGGGCCGTTGACCACGTCGGCCACGTCGGACAGCCGGACCGGCGCGCCGTTCTTGTAGGCGATGATCGCGTCGTCATAGGCCTTGGGGTCGCGGATCTGGTCGTTGGCGTTGATCGCGTAGGACTGGGTCGGGCCGTCGATGGTGCCCTTGGGCGTATTGACGTTGAGGTTGGTGACCGTGGTGCGCAGGTCGTCGATGTTGAGCCCGTAGGCCGCCAGGGCGCGGGCATTAAAGCGGATGCGCACGGCCGGGCGCTGTCCGCCACCGGTGCTGACGAGGCCGACGCCGGCCACCTGGGAGATCTTCTGGGCCAGGCGCGTCTCGGCGAGATCGCGCACTTCGGTCAGGGGCAGGGTCTTCGAAGTCAGCGCCAGGGTCAGGATCGGCGCATCGGCCGGGTTGACCTTGGCGTAGATCGGCGGCGCCGGCAGGTCGGACGGCAGGAGGTTTCCGGCCGCGTTGATCGCCGCCTGCACCTGCTGCTCGGCGATGTCGAGGGGAAGGTCCAGGCTGAACTGCAGGGTGATGACGGAGGCCCCCGCCGAACTCTGCGAGGTCATCTGGTTCAGGTTGGCGAGTTGCCCGAACTGCCGCTCCAGGGGCGCCGTCACCGCCGAGGTCATCACCTCGGGGCTGGCCCCCGGATAGAAGGTCTGGATCTGGATCGTCGGGTAGTCCACCGACGGCAGGGCCGAGACCGGCAGGTTCAGGTACGACACCATGCCGACCAGGAGGATCGCCAGCATGAACAGCGTGGTGGCGACCGGCCGCAGGATGAAGAGGCGGGACGGATTCATCGGGTCATTGCGCCTCGGCCGGACGCTGCCGCCGGCGCTCGCGCTTCTGGCCCTCGGGAGCGACGGCATCGGCCTTGGCGGCGTCGGGCTTGGCACCCTCGGTCACCGGCGCGGCGGCCGGCGTGCTCTGAGCTTCTGCCGGAGCGCCCGGACTCCGCGCCGCCTTGCCCTGGGCGTCGGCCGCATGGTCCCGCGGCGAGGCGTTCCGGGGCTTGCCGCCTTCCTCGGTGATGCGCACCGGGGCACCGTCGCGGAGCCGGTCGGTGCCGTCCACGACCACGCGGTCGCCGACGTTCAGCCCTTCGGTCACCACCGTCCGCACGCCGTCCGCCTCGCCGAGCTTGACCGGCCGGACCACGACCTTGTCGTCGCCCTGGAGGAGATAGACGTAGGTGCCCGGGGTCCCCCGCAGGATGGCCGCGGTCGGGACGATGGGTGCGTCGCGCACGGTATCGACGGTGAGCTTGGCGTTGACGAACTGGTTGGGAAAGAGCGCGTCGTCCTGGTTCTCGAAGATCGCGCGCAGCTTCACGGTGCCG
This sequence comes from Methylobacterium sp. AC690, assembly GCF_979256535.1. Classification (NCBI taxonomy): domain Bacteria; kingdom Pseudomonadati; phylum Pseudomonadota; class Alphaproteobacteria; order Hyphomicrobiales; family Methylobacteriaceae; genus Methylobacterium; species Methylobacterium sp. AC690. The sequence continues at coordinate 141,349 of NZ_CEEDOX010000001.1, forward strand.
GTGGTGGTGTCGATCTGGTTGTCCACCGTATCGAGCACGCCGGTGGCGATGACGTTGGTGTCGCCCCGGTCGTAGGCCGTGACCGCGAGCTTGGCGCCGGAGCGCACCCGGCGCATCACCCGCGCGACGTCGTCCTCCGGCAGGGTGAAGACCACCGAGATCGGGTGCAGTTGGGTCACCACCACGATGCTGGTCGAGGCCGCGGTGACGTAGTTGCCCTGATCGATCTGGCGCAGGCCGACGCGGCCCTCCACAGGCGAGATGATGCGGGTGTAGGTGATGTTGAGCTTCTGCTGGTCGACGAGGGCCTGGTCGGCCGCCACCGTACCCTCGTTCTGCTTCACGAGGGCGCCTTGGGTGTCGACGTTCTGCTTCGAGATCGAGTCTTGCTGGCTGAGCCGCTGGAAGCGGGCGAGATCCAGCTTCGAGTTCTGCAGAAGCGCCTGATCGCGCATCAGCTGGCCCTGGTACTGAGCGAGCTGGGCCTCGTAGGGGCGCGAATCGATCTGGGCGAGGAAGTCGCCCTTCTTTACGGTCTGGCCCTCGCGGAACCCGATCTCGGTCAGATAGCCGCTGATCTGCGAGCGCACCGTCACGGTGGCGAGCGGAGTCACGGTGCCGAGGCCCGCGAGGACGATCGGCACGTCGCCGGGCGCGATCGTGGCGATGCCCACCGCCTGGGCCGGCTCGCCATGGCCGCCGCGCCCGCCCCCTCCCTTGCCCCGGCCGGAGGTGGCGGCGACCTGGGTCTCGGATTTGGGCGCGAGGTAGAAACGGTATCCGGCGTATCCGGCCCCTGCCAGGATCAGCAGCAGGATGAACCAGAGCCCCGCCCGGCTGCGACGGGCCGGTGGCGCGGCGCGCGTCTCGCGCGGCAGCACGTCGCCCGGCCGCGCGTCGCCACGGACCGTCCCGGGGTATTCGCGCGCTGTCTCGGTGCGGATGGGTGAAGTTTCGTTCATGGCCTGACGATCATGGCGTGTTGCGGACGGCGTTGCGAGCGGAAGAACCGGCAAGCCCCCACGAGACCAACGGCCTCCGGCGCACCGCAATCCCGTGCCGCGGGCCCGGTTCGCGCATGCCCGGTTGGCGCTCGCCCGGATCGGCAGGCGCTGCCGATGAAATAAGGTCCGTGGGCGCCCCGGGACAGGATCGAGCGACGTCGCACCCTGCGCCTCGCATCGGCAGGTCTCGGCCGATCACCGATTTCATCCCATCGAAGCTCGACCCCGGCCGGTCCCAGGTCTTCAAGGCGGTCGCGGCACGGCATGAGAGACGCTCTAGGGAACCAATGCGACTCCAGTGCGGCCTTCGCGTTTCCACCGTATTGCTGCTGCGCCCGCGCTTGCAAATCCGTGTCGAGACGCTCCGCTGAACGCGGCCGGTCCTCCGACGATCAGCAACCGGTAAACAGAAAAGGCCGCCGCTGGGGGAAGCGACGACCTCTTCTTGGGAAGGACCGGAGCGGCGACGACACGTGTACGGAACGAGGGGGCGAAGTCCCGCGCTGGCAATCACCGCTCCAGCCGTGAGTCGAGAGTTACGTGATGGCTGATGAAAGTCAACAATCGTCAGGCCGGCGGCTTGGCGAGGCTTCGGGCGGCGTGCGAGGACGCACATTTCACCGGGACGAAGGGGCGTGCTACGCCACGGCTCGACGCTCCGTTCCTTGCTCCCCGAACCCCCGCACTCCATGAATCCCGTGCTCGCCGACCTGCCGACGACCATTTTCACGGTGATGTCGGGCCTCGCCCGCGAACTCGGCGCGATCAACCTGGGTCAGGGCTTCCCGGACGATCCGGGACCGGAGGATGTCCGGCGCAAGGCCGCCGAGGCCGTGCTGCACGGCGACAACCAATACCCGCCGATGATGGGCTTGCCTGACTTGCGCCGGGCGATCGCGGCGCATTACGCGCATCATCAGGGGCTGGATCTCGACCCGACGGCGGAGGTGATGGTGACGTCGGGGGCCACCGAGGCCATCGCCGCCGCCCTTTTCGCCCTGATCGCACCGGGTGACGAGGTCGTGCTGTTCGCCCCCCTCTACGACGCCTACCTGCCGCTGGTGCGCCGCGCCGGCGGCGTCGCGCGCATCGTGGCGCTCCGGCCCCCGCAGTTCCGCCTCGACGCGGACGCCCTCGCGGAGGCTTTCTCGGATCGGACGAAGCTCGTCATCCTGAACAATCCGCTCAATCCCAGCGCCACGATCTTCGGACGCGAGGACCTGGCGCTGCTCGCCGCCTTCTGCACGCGGCACGATGTGGTGGCGGTCTGCGACGAGGTCTGGGAGCATATCGTCTTCGACGGCGCACGGCATAGCCCGCTGATGGCGCTGCCGGGCATGCGCGATCGGACCGTGAAGATCGGCTCGGCCGGCAAGATCTTCGGCCTGACCGGCTGGAAGGTCGGTTTCGTGATGGCGGCGCCCCCCCTGATGCGGGTGGTCGCGAACGCCCACCAGTTCCTCACCTTCACGACGCCGCCTGCCCTGCAGGAGGCGGTGGCCTACGGGCTCGCCAAGGACGACGCTTACTTCACCGGGATGCGCGCACGCTTCGCCGCCTCCCGTGACCGCCTGTCGGCAGGCCTCACCGAGCGAGGCTTCCGGGTGCTGCCCTCCCACGGCACCTACTTCCTGAACGTCGACCTTGCGCCCCTCGGCTGCGACGACGACGTCGCGTTCTGCGACGACCTCGTGCGCCGGCACGGCGTGGCCGCGATTCCGATCAGCGCCTTCTATCCCGATGCCTCCGTGCGCCACCTCGTGCGGCTGTGTTTCGCCAAGGCCGACGACGTCCTCGACCGGGCGCTCGACCGGCTCACCGCCGTCGCGCGGCAGGCGGCCTGATGGGCCGGTTCGCAAGGGCGACGCTTGCGGGCGCGCGCGACCGGGGCCACATCCCGACGCATGACCACGCAGCACCCTTCTCACAGGCTGGACTTGCCCCGGAGCCCGACCATGGACTTCACCCGGACCGCCGGTGCCACGACCCGCTTCCGGCCCAAGGCGGACGACCGCGAGGCGACGCTGCTGCGCCTGGAGGCGTTCGCGCATCTCATGGACTCGGCCTTCGTGATCCCCGGCATCAACCGGCGGGTGGGCCTCGACGCCCTGGTGGGCCTCGTCCCGGTCGTGGGCGACGTCGCCGGCATGCTGCTGGCCTCCTACATCGTGGTGGAGGCGCGCCGGCTCGGGGCGCCGCGCTGGCTCATCGCCCGGATGGCCCTGAACATCGCGGCCGACGGGGCGCTCGGCGCCGTTCCCCTGGCGGGCGACCTGTTCGATGCGGCGTTCAAGGCCAACCGCCGCAACGTGCGCCTGCTGCGGCGTCACCTGGAGCGGCATGGCGGCTTGCGCCCGAACGAGATCGAGGGCACGGCGACGCACATCGACGGCTGAGATCCGGCGCACGGGGGGACGCCCGATGAACGAGGTCGCGCGTCCCGACACCGCCCAGGCGGTCGCCCTGCCCGCGCCGAGTCGCGGCCTGTCGCCGTTGAACCGGCGGCGGCTCGCCAATTTCCGGCGCAATCGCCTCGGATACTGGTCGTTCCTGATCTTCACGGGCCTGTTCGTCACGAGCCTGTTCGCCGAGTTCATCGCCAACGATCGGCCGCTGGTCGTCTCGTACAAGGGCGAGATCCTGTTCCCGGTGATCATCGACTATCCGGACGAGAAGTTTGGCGGCTTCTACGCCCGACCCAACTATCGCTCGGCGGAGACCCGCAAGGAGATCGCCGATAACGGCTGGGCGATCTGGCCCCCGATCCCCTATTCCTACGACACGATCATCGACGGGCTGCCGACCCCCTCCCCCTCGCCCCCGACTTGGATGCTCACCGAGGCCCAGTGCCAAACCGTGGGTAAGCCCTGCGCCGAGCTGGAGAAGCACTGGCTCGGAACCGACAACACCACGCGCGACGTGCTGGCGCGCATCATCTACGGCTTCCGCATCTCGGTGCTGTTCGGGCTGATCCTCGCCCTGATCTCCTCGGTGATCGGCGTGATCGCCGGAGCGGTACAGGGCTATTTCGGCGGCTGGGTCGACCTTGCCCTGCAGCGCTTCATCGAGGTCTGGAGCGGCATCCCGACCCTCTATCTCATCATCATCATCTCGGCCTTCATCGAGCCGGGCTTCTTCGTACTGCTGGGCATCCTGCTGCTGTTCTCATGGGTGTCTCTCGTCGGGGTCGTGCGGGCGGAGTTCCTGCGGGCCCGCAACTTCGAGTACGTGCGGGCCGCCCGGGCGCTGGGCCTCTCGAACATCCGCATCATGAGCCGCCACCTCCTGCCCAACGCGATGGTGGCGACGCTGACCTTCCTGCCCTTCATCCTCAACGGATCGATCGGGACGCTGACCTCCCTCGACTTCCTCGGCTTCGGCCTGCCCCCCGGCTCGGCCTCGCTGGGCGAGTTGCTGGCCCAGGGCAAGGACAACATCCAGGCGCCCTGGCTCGGACTGACCGGCTTCTTCGTGGTGGCGGTGATGCTGAGCCTGCTGGTCTTCGCCGGCGAGGCCGTGCGCGACGCCTTCGACCCGCGCAAATCCTTCGCCTGAGAGCCGGTCTTTGCGGCAGCGCGGAGCCTCGGGCTGTCGTCCGATCAGTCCCTCAGAGGGGGCGCTGGCGGCCGCCGTCGAGCAGCCAGCCCCTGGCACGCAGGAGAAGGGCCGGCCGGACCCGGGCAACGTCGTCGCCATCGACGAGGGGGGAGCCTGCGAGGGCGGTGAGATAGGCGTGTTCGCTGGGCCGGCAGGTGCGCAGGGCCGCGTCGGCGGCGATGACCCGGCTGGAAAGGGCGACCTCGAGGGCGAAGTTGCGGTTGAGGCAGGCGCGCCAGGAGGCGTGGCGCTCGGCCACGCTCGGGGCCTCCTGCGCCGCCGCGGAGGCGGCGAGCAGCATCAGCAGAGCAGGCGCTGCAGCGGTACGGCGGAGATCGCGGAACGTCATGGACGGGGTATCCCGGAGCGGGATCACCCTCGCGCCGCCACGCTTAACCGCGCCTTAAAGGATCGGGTTGTCCACGATCCCGCATTGGGACAGCGTCAGCGGTTGGCCGTGGTGACGGGCGAGGCGGCCCGGCCGAGGGACACCCAGGCGACGGCATCCTGGCTCTCGCGCTTGATGAAGGTGTAGCCGGTCTGACGCCAGGGCAGGATCGTGCTGGTCTTGTTGTCGAGGATGAGGTCGCCGCGATCGGTGATCAGGGTCAGGACGGCATGGCCTTCGCCCTTCTCGTCGATCACGACGGTCATCCGCATCGCCCGGCGCGGCAGCCCGGCCTCGGCCAGGAGCTTGCGCTTGAGGAGCTGGAAGTCCTCGCAATCCCCCGCGCCGTCCTCGGCGAGGTCCCAGCGGTCCGCGACGTGCAGGTGGTCCATGTCGGTGACGGCGACCAGGGACTTGTTCACCCGGCGGTTAACCGAGACGATGGTGTTCCAGATCGTCGGCGTCAGGGCGATCTGGGCTGGCTCGGCGGTGTTCACCGCACATTCCGTCGCGTAGGCGGCGCAGAAATCGACCCAGGCGGCGATCGGGCGGGTCTGGACACCGGCACTGATGGCGCTCGGGACCGTGGGCAGGGCCGCCAGGGTCTGCGCTTCGGCGCCCGACACGGCGACGAGGCCCAGGGCCAGCGTCGCGGCACCGAAGGTGGCGAGACGGGTCTTCAGAGCCGAGAAACGCTGGGAAAACCCGTACCGCATGACCGCCCTTGGCCCCGTTAAGCTTCTGTTAACGAATGTCCCACGGCAGACGTTGCACCACAATCGGCGGGTTAAGAAAAGGTTAACGGTGTGGATGACGGCGCTTCGGTTCTTCGTCACCGCGTCCGGCCGACGCAACGTTCTGACGCGACAGGCCCGGGATCGGCGGCGGCGGGACAGACACCGTCCGCGGACAGCCGAGAAGCATCGCCGGAGTCAATGCTGTCCAGGGACGTTGTGGCGGCCAGGCGTTGCTTTGCCAAACAACGAACAAGCCTGCATCGATCGGATTGCGACAGAGGCTGAACAGGTCTTGCCCGTCCTAAGCCTCTCACGGCTAGAGGTGAGACGCTTGTCCCCGGGCGAGGCAGCCCCATTTTTACCCGCGAGGGCGCAATCAGACCGAGAAAACGAGGCCTAGATGATTGACGCAGATCGACCCTTCCGGATCGCTCGGCCGCTGACGGCACGCATGGCGCTCGCCCTTGCCCTGTCGGCCGTGATGATCCCCACCGCTCGTGCGCAGGAGACGCCCTACGTCAACCCGGAGCGCGGGACGTTCCTGATCCATGGCAATTACTGTGGCCCGGGCAATCGCAGCCCGCGCCCGCCCATCGATGCCCTGGACCTCGCCTGCATGCATCACGACATCTGCTCGCCGCCCAGGGGGCAGATCCCCACCTGTGCCTGCAACGACCGCCTGCACGCGGAGGCCGAAGCGGTCTCGGAGGACCAGACGCAGCCGCAGAGCCTGCGCGACACGGCCGGCTTCGTTGCCGACACTGCCCTCGCCCTGCCCTGCCGCTGACGCTGCGTTCCGACAAGCGCCGCTGGCCAACCCCAAGAAGCGCTGCTGGCCAGCCCCAAGAAGCGCCGCTGGCCAGACCCGGGGCGCGCCGCTGGCCGTGCCCCGGGTTCCTCTCGGCCTCAGGCCTGGGGCAGGTCCGGCGTAATCCCGAGGTTGGCGAGGCCCTCGTCGAGGAGGTCGCCCGCATTGGGAATACCGAGGATCTCGCGGGCAGCCCCCTCGCCGGCAGCCTCGCGCTCGCGGGCGAAGCGCACCGCCTCGGACCATTCCTCGGGTTCCATGTCGCCGCGCCCGATATAGAGAAGGGCCAGGAGGTCGGCGCGCTCGTCGTCGTTGAGGGCGCCGATCATCGACCGCAATTCTTCCTCGGTGGCGTCGTCCGTGCCCGAGATGAGCACGTCGGTGGCCCCGTCATCGGTGGGGTTGGAGCCGGAATCGGGGTCGGTCGGCCCTTCCTTCACATCGACGGCGCGCACGCGCAGGATGATTTCGGTGACCTTGTCGACGGCGATGTCCATGAACGCATTCCCGTTTCGGCGGCCGCCGGCAGCGGCGGCCCTGAGCAGCGACAACGGGCCAAGCCGGATCCGGTTCGCGTCGATCCGAACCGGTCCGCGCCGATGACGCGTTGGATCGGTGGCCTCGACGGGTGCCGTGGGGCCTGGGCCGGGGTCCTGCTGGACCTCGACGACCCCGCTCGCTACCGCGCCGTGCGGGTCACCCGGCCGGCCGACCTCCTCGACGGCGTCGAGGCACCGATCCGCGTGGGGATCGACTGTCCCATCGGCCTGGAGGCGCACGTGACCGGCGGCGGACGAAGTGCCGACCGGGCCGCGCGCGCTGTCCTGGGCGCCGGACGAGCGAGCGTGTTTCCGGTGCCGGCCCGCGCAGCGGTCTATGCCGGGACTTACGAAGAGGCGAAGGCGTTGTCACGGGCACACAGCACGCCGCCCTTCGCGCCCTCGATCCAGTGCTGGAACATCCTGCCCGCCGTCCGGGCGGTCGACGGGCTGCTACGGGCGCGACCGGATCTCATGGCGCGCCTTCACGAAGTCCATCCCGAGATCGTGTTCCGCTGCCTCAACGGCGGACAGCCCCTGGCGGCGGGCAAGAAGGGTTTGGGCCGCCAGGCGGGACTTGCCGAACGCCGCGCCCTGCTCGAACGGGCCGGCCTGCCCGAAGGCCTGATCGCAGGACGACCGTCCGGGATCGGTGCGGACGACCACCTCGATGCGCTGGCCGCCCTCGTCGTCGCCCGCGATCTCGCCGAGGGCCGCGCCCGCCCCCTGCCCGATCCACCCGACCGGGACGCCGAGGGACTTCCCGTCGTGATCTGGATGCCGGCCGATCCGTCGAGCCACCCCCTGGCCGCAGGAGAAATCCCTGCTAGATCGGGGAGCTGAAGCGGGACGGTGGGACATGGACATGACGCAGGATCTGACCGTTCGCGACATCGCCCGGGCGCTGGTGTTCGATCCCGATCAGCGCCTTCTGCTCATCGCCTACGAGTCCGTGCGCCCGATCGATCCGGCGAGACCGGAGGACCGCACCTTCTGGTTCATGCCCGGGGGCGGTCTCGAGGCCGGCGAGACGCATGTGGAGGCCTGCCGGCGCGAACTGTCCGAGGAAATCGGCGTGCCGGATGCCGAGATCGGACCACAGGTCGCGTCGTGCGACGGCCCCTTCCACCTGTTCCGGACCTCTCGCTATGCCCGCGAGCGCTACTTCGTCGTCCGCCTGCCCGACGCGACCGTGGATACGAGCCGTCTGGCGGAAACCGAGGACAACCCGGTCCTCGGCACCCGCTGGTGGACGCTGGCCGAACTCGCGTCCACGTCCGAGCGCATCGAGCCGAGGGGGTTGGTCGAGGTCGCCCGCGACATCGTTGCCGGGACGATACCGGCGGCGCCGGTCGTCCTAAACTGGCGGGAGCAACCGTAGCCCTCCGGCACGCCACGTGTTGGCGAGCCTCCCACGAAACCCATGAGCGAGGACCAACCCATGTTTCCAGAGACGCTGAAGGCCGGCTATCGCTCCTTCATCGACGGACGCCTGACCGACGAGGCCAAGCGCTACGCCAAGCTCGCCGAGGGTCAGAGCCCCGAGGTTCTGATGATCAGCTGCTGCGACAGCCGCGTCTCCCCGGAGGTGATCTTCGACACCGGACCAGGTGAACTCTTCGTGATCCGCAACGTCGCGAACATCGTCCCCCCGCACGAGACCGGCGGCGATTATCACGGCACCTCGGCGGCGATCGAGTTCGCTGTGGAAGGTCTGGAAGTGAAGCACATCGTGGTGCTGGGTCACGCCACCTGCGGCGGCATCAAGGCCTACGCCAACTCGTCGAAGCCGCTGTCGCAAGGCGACTTCATCGGTAAGTGGGTCTCCCTCGTGGGCCCCGCCGCCGAGAAGGTCGGTGCCCAGAACGGCCCCGACTACCTGACCCGCCTCGAATACGCGATGGTCGGCCAGAGCCTCACGAACCTGATGACCTTCCCGTTCGTGCGCAAGCGGGTGGAGAGCGGGCAGCTGGCCCTGCACGGCGCCCATTTCGGCATTGCCCGCGGGGAGTTGCTCCTGCGCGACCCCGAGACCGGCGCGTTCAACCCGGCCATCGACGGCGAGGGCCGCAGGCTCGGCCCGACCTCGTCGATCGGCTGCTTCCAGAGCTGAGTCCAGGGGCCGACGGCATCCCCGCGGCGGACAAGGCCCCTCATCGAAAAAGGACGCCGTGCCCCAGGGGCGCGACGTCCTCTTACGTTGTGCTGGTGTGCCGGGCCCTCGGGCCCGGCATCCGTTTCCCGGCTCAGCGAGCGCCCGGAAGGCTCTGAGCCATCTGGTAATGGGACTGCAGCACCGGCAGGGCCTGCTCCGCATGTGCGCGCAGGGCCGGGTTCGGGCCGGAGGCGGCGTAGGAGCGGAACATGCCGATGGTCATCTCGTGTGACTGGACCTGCATGCGACCGTAGAGACGGTCGAAGCGCGGGCCGGCCGGCGTCTGGGACAACTCGGCCAGCATCGCCTGCTGCTGCGGGTTCGGCTGGATGATCGTGGTACCGGCGGTGGTGTCGACATCGCCGCGCAGGGCCTGGCTACCGGTCGCCGCACCGCGAGCTGCGCCCGAACCGATGCCCTCGACGCCCCCGATGGGACCGCCACTCAGGGTGCCGCCCACCGCGCCGGCGGCAGCGCCCGTGGCCGCACCGACCGCACCACCCGCCACCGCGAGCGGGGCGGTGATCAGGCCGCCGAGGCCCTCGTTGCCGCGGACCGCGGCGTAGTTGTTCTCGCCACCGGCCAGGGCCACGTTGGCGGCGCGGTGGTCACGGATCGCCTCGCGCGCGAAGCGCAGCACCTGCGGGTTGCGGCTCTTGTTGATCGCGATCTGGCTCGACTGAATCTCGAAGGCGTTGGCCTGCATGGCGTCCATGCGGAAGTCGCCCATGCTCTGCGCGATGGCAGGAGCGGACAGAACGGTCATCACGGCGGTGAGAGCGAGAGTCTTCTTGATCATGTGTTCCTCTAATCCAACGCGACAGTGCAGCCTGAATGCCCAAAGGCTATTCATTCCTGACGGAGGGCGAGCCTGTCATGGTTGGTGGGCCAACGACGCGGTTGCGATTGGGTTCCCAACTTACACGGGTTCTTTTCTCAGCTTTACCCAAACGAAACTGATCTTCTAAATGGCCAAGCTTTCTGCTCGATTTGCTTTCGGCGCACCTCTTGGCGTGCCGATCCGAGCACCTCGTCCAAGCACCTCGTCCAAGCACCTCGGGAAAACGTCGGGCGGGCCCGGCCATCCTGTTTTCCAAGACCGCGTTTCGCACTAGCTTGGTCCCATCGTGCCGTTGCGAGGAAGGCTCCCGATGAAGACCCTGCTCGTTCCCGTCGCGTCCCATGACGCTCTGCCCTCGGTCTTCGAGACCGCGATCCTCACCGCCCGCCGGTTCGGCAGCCTCATCGAGGGCGTCTCCCTGCGGCCGGCCCTGGCCGAGTACGTTCCCGTCGACATGGTCGGGGGCATGACCTGGCTCCGTGACGAGGAGGCCGACAAGGTCGAAGCCGAGCGCGCCGGGCGGCAGTTCATCAACTTCATGACCCAGGCCAGCCTGCCGCTCGCGGCCGAGGGTCCGTGCAACCCGGAGGCCCTGGCCGCCGGCCCGCGCTACCGCTGGCGGGCCGACGTACCGGCCGGCGACGGCTTCCTGGGCCAGTACGCGCGCCTGTTCACCGCCACCGTGGTGGGCCGGCCCGGAACCGAGGACGGCGCCCCGCGCATGACCACCTTCGAGACCGCCCTGTTCGAGAGCGGACGGCCGATCCTGCTGGCGCCGCCGATCGCCCCCGCCACCCTCGGCGAGGCGATCCTGATCGCCTGGAACGGATCGACCGAGACGGCCCGCGCGGTGGCCTTCGCAATGCCGTTCCTGCGGCAGGCCAAGCGGATCCGCGTCATCAGCGTCGAGGGTGGGACGGTCCCGGGCCCGACGGCCGAGGAACTGGCGCGTGCCCTGGCCTGCGAGGGCATCAGCGCCGATTTCCGCGCTCATTCGGCCGGTCGGCGGACACCCGGAGAGGTCTACCTCGCCGAGGCTGAAGCCTTCGGGTGCGACCTCCTCATCAAGGGCGCCTACACCCAGAGCCGCCTGCGACAGATGATCTTCGGTGGCCCGACGAGCCACCTCCTGGCCCATGCGGCGATCCCGACGCTGATGGCCCACTGACCTATCCGCATCGCGCGCAATTGACTTGCGCGCGCGGAAGATTGGGAGCACCGTCCCGGCGGCCGGTTCGAACCGGTTGCCAGGAATCCTCTGCATGAAGTCGCTGACTCTCGTCCTCGTCCTGTCCGGCCTCGCCCTTAGCCTTCCGGCCATGGCCGACTCCCCCGTCGTCCGCATCCGAGGCACGATCGAGGCGGTGGACGGCACCAGCGTCACCATCAAGCCGCGCATGGGCGCGCCGGTGCAGGTCAAGCTCGGCGACGGCGTTCGGGTCGCCACCGCCAATGCCGCCAAGATCAGCGACATTCAGCCCGACAGCTACATCGGCACCGCCGCCACGCCGCAGCCGGACGGAACCCTGAAGGCCCTCGAGGTCGCGGTGTTCGCGCCGAGCATGCGCGGAACCGGCGACGGCCACTACCCGTGGGATCTCGAGAAGGAGAACACCATGACCAACGGCGCGGTGGGCGCCCTCTCGGGGACCACCGACCGGACGATCCGGGTGACCTACAAGGGCGGCGAGAAGACCATCACCGTGCCGGAGGGCGTGCCGGTCGTGGCCCTGGCCCCCGGGGATGCCAGCAAGATCAAGCCGGGTGCCCGAATCGTGGCCTTCACCAAGGCGGATGCCGGCGGCGTCGCCGTGGCCGACCGGATGATCGTGGGCGAGAACGGCACCGTCCCGCCGATGTGAGCGGCGGCGGGCTCGGCCCCAACGCCGGAAGACGCCCGGGAAACCGGGCCGGGCGGGCGCCCCGCGCCCGTCCACCAACACCCCAGGGAGAACGCCATGATGAAGACGCTGCTCACCGGCCTCACCGTCGGCCTCGCGCTCGCCACCGCACCGGCGCGCGCCGCCGACGTGGTGCGCTACCGCGGCACCATCGAGTCGGTCGATGGTTCGACCGTCACGATCAAGCCCCGCATGGGCGAGACCAAGACCGTCACCTTCGGGGACGACACCAAGCTCTTGGCCGCCAGCACCGGCAAGCTCTCCGACATCAAGTCCGAGAGCTACATCGGCACCGCCGCGATCCCGCAGCCCGACGGCACCCAGAAGGCCCTGCAGGTGACGGTGTTCGCCTCCTCCCTGCGCGGCACCGCCGACGGCCACTATCCGTGGGATCTCGGCTCCAACTCCACCATGACCAACGGCGCCATCGGCAGCCTCTCCGGCACCGAGGGCCGGACGATGCTGGTCAAGTATCAGGGCGGCGAGAAGAAGGTGATGGTGCCGGAGGACGTGCCGGTGACCCTCGTCGACCCGGGCGAGAAGAGCATCGTGGTGCCGGGCGCCAAGGTCGTGGCCTTCACCAAGGCGGGCCCCGACGGCAAACTCAACGCCGCCGTGCTGATCGTCGGCCGCAACGGCACCGTCCCGTCGATGTGATCCCCTCCCCGGCCCCCTCCGCCGCAGCGGACGGGGCCGGGTTTCCCGTCCCGAGAACCCGAGGTCCCGTTGACGATCGTCCCCGAAACACCGTCGCGCCTCGTGGTGATTCACCCGCTCGTGGTGCGGATCACTCACTGGATCAACGCCGTCGCGGTGTTCTGCATGCTGTTCAGCGGCTGGGCGATCTACAACGCCTCGCCGCTCTTTCCCTTCGCGTTCCCGAAATGGGCGACTCTCGGCGGCTGGCTCGGCGGCGCCCTGGCCTGGCACTTCGCCGCCATGTGGCTCTTCGCCCTCAACGGCCTCGCCTACCTGATCTACGGCCTCCTCGCCCGCCACTTCGCCACCACCTTCCTGCCCCTGAGCCCGGGCGCGATCTGGCGCGATGCCCGGGCCGCCCTGAGGTTCCGCCTCGTTCACCGGATCGGCCGTTACAACGCGGTCCAGCGCCTCGCCTACGGGGTCGCGATCGCGCTCGGCCTCCTCCTGGTCGCCTCCGGATGTGCCCTGTGGAAGCCGGTGCAGTGGCAGGCCCTGGCGAACCTGTTCGGCGGCTACGAATGGGCGCGGCGTGTGCATTTCGCCGCCATGGCGGGCCTGGGAGGCTTCATCCTGCTCCACCTCGCCCTGGTGGCCATCGTGCCCAGTACGCTGCTGGCGATGATCACCGGCCGCGCCCGCGTCACCGAGGAGACCGTTCGCTGATGCCCCGCGATCCCGACGACGCCGCCCGCCTCAAGGCCCTGCGCCGCGACCTCGCCCCCGACCTCGCGCGCCTGGAGCGCCGGATGGTGCTGCGCGGCGGCCTCTCCCTGGGTGCCCTGACCCTGCTCTCCGGCTGCGACCTCTCCACCGGCAGCAACGGCACCCTGGCGGACCGCGTCCTCTGGGCGATGTCGCGGGCCAATGACCGGGTCCAGCAATGGCTGTTCGATCCCACGACCCTGGCCCCGACCTACCCGGCCTCGATGATCGACAGCCCGTTCCGCTTCAACGCCTTCTACCCGCCGGACAACATTCCGGAGATCGACGAGGCGACCTGGAAGCTCGAGGTCTCCGGCCTCGTCGCCGACAAGGCGCCCTGGACCCTGGCAAAGCTGCGGGCCCTGCCGCAGGAGAGCCAGATCACCCGCCACATCTGCATCGAGGGCTGGAGCCAGATCGGGCAGTGGAGCGGCGTGCCGCTGCGGACCTTCCTGGAGCGGAGCGGCGCCGACCTCACCGCCAAGTATGTCGGCTTCAAGTGCGCCGACCGCTACTACGGCAGCCTCGACATGCCGAGCGCCCTGCACCCGCAGACGATCCTGGCCCTCGACTTCGCCGGCCAGCCCCTCGCGCCCGAGTACGGCTATCCCCTGCGGGTCCGGGTGCCGACGAAGCTCGGCTTCAAGAGCCCGAAGCACATCGCGGCGATCTTCGTGACCAACGACTATCCGGGCGGCTACTGGGAGGACCAGGGCTACAACTGGTTCAGCGGGATCTGAGCGCCCCGCCCCTCGCATCGGCCACGGTTCCGTTCTACATCGCCTGGCGATGAGCACAGACTTCGCCCTCGACCCGCAGCTGGCCGCCGACACCGTGCATGTGGGCGACCTCGCCCTGTGCAGCGTCCTCCTCATGGACGATGCCCGCTTTCCCTGGCTGATCCTCGTCCCGCGCCGGACCGGCGCCAGCGAGATCACAGATCTCGCCCCGGCGGATGCGCAGGCGCTGATGGACGAGCTGCGGATCGCCACCGGCGTGATGCTGACCCTGGCCAAGCCCGACAAGGTCAATGTCGCGGCGCTCGGCAACGTCGTCTCCCAACTCCACGTGCACGTGATCGGGCGCTTCCGCTCCGATCCGGCCTGGCCGAAGCCGGTCTGGGGCCTCGGCACCGCCACCCCCTACCCGCACCACGCCCGCGCCCAGATGATCGAGCGCATCGGCGCCCTGTTCGCGGCGGCTTGAGGCGATGGCCGATCCCTTGGGCCAGCTCGGCTACGTCCAAAGCCGCCTCGTGCGCCACTCCGCCGAGAGCGCGTCCGCGATCCCCGCGCTCGATGCGCCCGGCGCCCGCATCGTCGTCCTGGCGGGCGACCGCGTCGTGCTCGTGGGTGATACGGCGCTCCTGGCGCCGGATGCGGCCGCCCGCACGGGCACGCGCAGCCTGACACTCTATCTCGGGCGCCTCGACGGCGACCCGGTCTTCGCTGCCGCCGTGCCGGCGGAGCTGGCAGAGGGCCTTGATGCCGATCCGGGATTCCGGACCAACGATCTGCGCAGCCTCGCGGGCGAGGGGCGGATCGCGCCGCATGAACTCGGGCTCCTCGCCACGGCGAAGTCCCTGCTCGGCTGGCATGCGCGCCACGGCTTCTGCGCCCATTGCGGGAACCCGACCACCCTCGCGGCCGGCGGCTATCGCCGCGAATGCACGGCCTGCGGGACGCACCATTTCCCCCGCACCGACCCCGTGGTGATCATGCTGATCACCCGGGGGGATTCCTGCCTGCTCGGCCGCTCGCCGCGCTTCAACGAGGGCATGTATTCCTGCCTCGCCGGCTTCCTGGAGCCCGGCGAGACCGTCGAGGACGCCGTGCGGCGCGAGACCTTCGAGGAGGTCGGCCTGACCATCGGCGCGGTGCGCTACCATGCTTCGCAGCCCTGGCCGTTCCCGTCCTCGCTGATGATCGGCTGCGTGGCCGAGAGCCTCGACGCGGCCATCACCCTCGATCCGGAGGAACTCGCCGACGCGCAATGGTTCTCGCGCGACACCGTCGCGGCGATGCTCGAGGGCCGCCATCCCGACGGCCTGACCACGCCGCCGCCCCTGGCGATCGCCAACCTGCTGATGCGGGCCTTCGTCGAGGGGCGGGCCTGAAGTCCCTCCCCGGCCGGCTTACCCCAGGACCCGGATCGGCGCTCCTTCGAGGAAGGCCCGGATGTCCTCCACGATCTCGGGGAAGTAGGTGCGGTAGTTCCGCTCCGTGACGTAGCCGAGATGGGGCGTCGCCAGCACGTTGGACAAGGCGCGCCAAGGGGAGTCCGGCGGCAGCGGCTCCGTCTCGAACACGTCGAGGCCGGCACCGGCGATCCGGTTCTCGGCGAGGGCCGCCAGGAGCGCGGCCTCGTCCACGATCGCCGCACGCGAGGTGTTGATCAGGAAGGCGTCGGGCCGCATCCGGCGCAGCGCCGCGTCGTCGACGAGGCCGCGGGTGCGTTCTCCGAGAACGAGGTGGATCGAGACGACGTGGCTCGCCGCCAACAGCGCCTCCAGGGAGGGCGCGAGGGCGACCCCCTCGGCCGCAGCCCGCTCGCGCGTGAGATTGGGGCTCCAGGCGCTGACCTCCATGCCGAAGGCCTGGCCGATCCGGGCGACGCGGGCGCCCGTCTTGCCGAGACCGAGGAGGCCGAGATGGCGACCGGCCAGATCGCTGCCGACGCTGACCTGCCAGGGGCCGCCCGTCCGCAGGGCCTGAACCTCCGGCACGAGGTGGCGGGCGAGCCCGAGGATCAGCGCCCAGGTCAGTTCCACTGGCGGCTCGGGGTGGCTGGCGGTGCCGCAGACCGTGACACCGTGCGCCTGCGCGGCGGCCAGGTCGATCGACAGGTTGCGCATCCCGCTGGTGAGAAGGAGCTGCAGCCGCGGCAGGCGTGCGAACAGCTCGGCCGGGAACGGCGTGCGCTCGCGCATCATCACGACGATCTCGCAATCCTGGATCGCGTCGACGAGCGCGTCCCGCGTTGCGAAGGTGGTGCGCAGGTCGCGCAGGGTGATCCGGTCCGCCAAACCCGACCAATCCGCCATCGTCGGGCCGACACCCTGGTAATCGTCGAGGATCGCGCAGGTGAGCATGGGACATCCTGTCTGGGGAGGACCGGGCTAGCGCAGGCCGAACAGCTTGGCCAGAGGCCTTCGGGACTTTGACTCACCGCCGCGAAACCGGCACCCCGGGATCTGAAACGATCACGATTCGTTCTCGACTGCAGACGGGTGCAGCGGAGCCGGGAGCCAGATGGGGTCGACATCCGAACCGCCCGCCTATGCCGAGCTCGCCGTCACCACGAACTTCTCGTTCCTGCACGGAGCCTCGCATCCCGGCGAGATGGTGGGTCAGGCCGCCGAGCTCGGGCTCCACGCCATCGGCATCGCCGACCGCAACACCCTGGCGGGCGTGGTGCGGGGCCATGCGGAGGCGAAGCGGCGAGCCGCCGCCGGCGAACCCGGTATCCGCTTCCTGCCCGGCGTACGCCTCGTGACGGAGGAAGGCTTCGAGGCCGTGGCCTACCCGATGGATCGGGCTGCCTACGGCCGCCTGTGCCGGCTCCTGACCCTCGGCAACCGCCGTTCCGAGAAGGGCCGGTGCCGCTTCGGCTTCGACGAATTCCTGGCGGCCAGCGCGGGACAGATGCTGATCGCGATTCCCCCGGAAGAGCTCGCTGGGGAAGAGCTTACTGGAGAGGACTTTGCTGGAGAGGACTTTGCGGGAAGGGATCTCGCGGGAAGGGATCTCGCGGGGATGCACCCGTTCCTGAGCCGGCTCGCGGCCCTGGTCGCGCAGGCTCCCGGCCGGGTCACCCTGGCGGGGAGCCACCGGCGGCGCGGCGACGAGCGCCGCCGCCTCGGTCGCCTGGCCGCCTGGGGCGAGCGCCTGGGTGCCCCCCTGGTGGCAGTCTCGGACGCGCTCTACCACCACCCGGACAGGCGGTCCCTGCAGGACATCGTCGCCTGCATCCGCGAGGGCTGTACCCTGGCGGCCGCGGGCTACCGCCTGGAAGCCAATGCGGAGCGCCACCTGCGGCCCGCGGCCGAGATGGCGCGCCTCTTCGCCGACCATCCCGAAGCCCTGGCCCGCACCATCGAGATCGCCGAGACCTGCAGCTTCTCCCTCGACGAACTGACCTACGAATACCCTGACGAGCCGGTGCCGCCGGGCTTCACCGCACAGGCCTATCTCACCGACCAGGTGTTGAAGCGGGCCCGATGGCGCTATCCGGACGGCATTCCCGAACAAATCGTGAACACAATCCAGGAGGAGCTGCGTCTCATCGAGAAGATGGACTACGCGCGCTACTTCCTCACCCTGTTCGACATCGTCGAGTTCGCCCGCAAGCGGGGCATCCTGTGCCAGGGGCGCGGCTCGGCGGCCAATTCCGTGGTTTGCTACTGCCTCGGCATCACGGCGGTCGACCCCACCGAGATCCGCCTGCTCTTCGCCCGCTTCATCTCGGAGAACCGGGCGGAGCCCCCCGACATCGACGTGGATTTCGAGCACGAGCGCCGCGAGGAGGTGATCCAATACCTCTACGATCGCTACGGCCGCGACCGCGCCGCGATCTGCGCCACGGTGATCCACTACCGTCCGCGCAGCGCCATCCGGGAAGTCGGCAAGGTCCTGGGGTTGCCCCCCGACATCACCGGCGTGATGGCCGACACGGTCTGGGGCTCCTGGGGCAAGGACCTGCCCGACGCCCATATCCGGCAGGCGGGCCTCGACCCGGACAACGCGTCGATCCGGCAGGCGCTGGAACTCGCCCACGCACTGATCGGCTTCCCGCGCCACCTGTCCCAGCACGTGGGCGGCTTCGTGCTGACCCGCGGGCGCCTCGACGAGACCGTGCCGGTGGGCAACGCCGCCATGGCGGACCGCACCTTCATCGAGTGGGACAAGGACGACATCGACGTGCTCGGCCTGATGAAGGTCGACGTGCTCGCACTCGGCATGCTGAGCTGCCTGCGCCGGGGCGTGGACTTCCTGCGGCAGGATTACGGGCACGATTATCCGACGCTCGCCGACCTGCCGCGGGAGGACGAGGCCACCTACGCGATGCTGGCCAAGGCCGATTCCGTCGGCGTGTTCCAGGTCGAGAGCCGGGCACAGATGTCGATGCTGCCGCGCCTGAAGCCGCGGGAGTTCTACGATCTCGTGGTGCAGGTGGCGATCGTCCGGCCCGGACCGATCCAGGGCGACATGGTCCACCCCTATCTGCGCCGTCGCCAGGGGCTGGAGCCCGTCAGCTACCCCTCCCCCCATCCCGATCACGGCCCCCAGGACGAGCTCGAGAGCGTGCTCAGGCGGACCTACGGCGTGCCCCTGTTCCAGGAGCACGCGATGCAGATCGCGATCACCGCCGCCGGTTTCCAGCCGCACGAGGCCGACGGCCTGCGCCGGGCCATGGCCACCTTCCGGCACAACGGCCAGATCGTGAACTTCCGCACCAAGTTCGTCGAGGGCATGGTCACACGCGGCTACCCGCGCGACTTCACCGAGCGCTGCTTCAAGCAGATCGAGGGCTTCTCCACCTACGGCTTCCCGGAAAGCCATGCGGCGAGCTTCGCCCTGCTGGTCTACGCCTCCGCCTGGATGAAGTGCCGCCACCCGGACGTCTTCCTCGCCGCCATCCTCAACTCCCAGCCGATGGGCTTCTACCAGCCGGCGCAGCTCGTGCGCGACGCCCGCGCCCACGGGGTCGAGGTCCGCGGCGTCGACGTGAATGCCAGCGCCTGGGACTGCACCCTCGAGCCGGCCCTGGAGCCCCCGCCGCCCGGCGTCCCGCGGCGCTTCGCCGTGCGCCTCGGCCTGCGCCAGGTGAGCGGCGTGCCGCAGGCCGCCATGCACCGCCTCGTCGCTCTGCGGGGCAACGGCTATGCCAGCATCGAGGGTCTGCAGGCGGCCCTCGCCCTGCCTCGCAACGCCCTGGAACGGCTGGCCGAGGCGGACGCGTTCCGCTCCCTCGACCTCGACCGCCGGGCCGCCCTCTGGGCAGTGCGGACCCTGGAAGGCACCTCGGCCCGCAAGGCGGCCCTGCGGAGCGACGGCGATCGGCGGACGCATCTCCTCGACACGCCGATGCCGCTCTTCGCCTTCCATGCCGACGACGGTCTGTTCCGGGCCGAACCCGCCGTGGCCCTGCCCGCCATGGCGGCCTCGGAGCACGTGGCGGAGGACTACGCCGCCACGGGCCTCTCCCTGAAGGGCCATCCGGTGGCGTTCTTCCGGACCCGGCTCGCCCGGATCGGCGCGATCCCCGCCCGCGACCACCACGACGCGGCCCGCGTGGCGAACAATGCCCGCGTCACCGTGGCGGGCCTCGTCCTCACCCGGCAGCGGCCCGGCACGGCGCGCGGCACCGTGTTCCTGACCCTGGAGGACGAGACCGGGATCGCCAACGTCATCGTCTGGCGCGACGTGTTCGAGGCTCATCGGGCGACCGCCATGGGCGCCCGCTTCCTGGCGGTGCGCGGCCGGGTCCAGCGCCAGGGCCTCGTGGTGCACCTCCTGGCCGAGCAGTTCCGCGATCTCTCGTCCGCCTTGCGCGATCTGCGCGCCGGAGGCCTGCGGCTACCGCCCGAGACCACCGATTTCGGCGCCCCGGAGGATCGACGCATTTACCGCAGCCGCGATTTTCATTGAGGCTGAATCGCGGCTGCGGGCCCGACCCGCTGGCCACACGGCCCGCCCAAGACTAGAGCTGTTCCAAACCTCGACGAGACCCACGACGCTGTCCCACTCATCGACACACGCCCCCTGGTGGAGAGGCTGGCAGGTCGTGCATGCGACCGAGCGCCTGCGCGCGCGCCCTTGGCTGGGCGAGGGAGCCGCCCTGACGGCGTCGGCCCTCGCCCTCGGCCTGCGCTTCGCCCTGGACGACATCCTGCCGCCGGGCTTTCCCTACCTGACGTTCTTCCCGGCCGTGATCCTCACGACCTTCTTCTTCGGCCTGCGGCCGGGCATCACCTGCGCGACCCTGAGCGGGTTCGCCGCCTGGTACTTCTTCATCCCGCCCGTCAGCAGCTTCATCATCGACGGGCCGACCGCCCTGGCCCTGGGCTTCTACGTCTTCATCGTTGCGGTCGATATCGCGCTGATCCACGTCATGCATCGGGCGGGCGAGCGGCTGCGTACCGAGCGCCAGGTCTCGGCGGGGCTCTACGAGCAGCAGCGCACGATGTTCCAGGAGCTGCAGCACCGGGTCGCCAACAACATGCAGTTCGTGGCCGCCCTCCTGACCCTGCAGAAGCGCAAGGTCGGCAACGATCCGAACGCGGCGCTCACCGCTCTCGACGAGGCACGGGTGCGGTTGGAGACGATCTCGCGCATCCATCGGCGCCTGTACGACCCAAGCAGCATCGAGCGCCCGGTGGGGCAGTACCTCAGGGAACTCTGCACCGACCTCCTCGATGCCACGGGCGCGCAGAACATCGTCTGCCTCGTCGACACGCCGCCCCTGCGGTTCGACCTCACCCAGCTCACCACCCTGTCGCTCCTCGTGGTCGAGGTGGTGACCAACGCCCTCAAGCATGCCTTCCCGGACGGGCGGCGGGGCACCATCACGATCCAGCTCGAGCGGCTCGATGCGGAGCGCCTGCAGCTCGTCATCTCGGATGACGGGCGCGGCATGCCCGCGGATTTCGACCCGGACGCGACGCGCAGCCTCGGCTTCCGCATCGCGCAGGGCCTCGCGGGACAGCTCGGCGGACAGCTCAGCTACAGCAACGAGGGCGGCACGGTGGTCCGCCTCGCCTTCACGCCCTGAGGGGGCTCACCTCCCCGGACAGCCCGATCATGCGACTGCGCAGCGCCCTCCTCCCCGTCCTCCTCGGCGCGAGCCTGCTCGGACCCGGCCTCGCACGGGCCGACGAGTGCGACGGCCTCGCCGCCCGGATCGCGAGTGCCATGGGCGGAAAGGTCGGCCGGCGCACCGGCCCCAGCATCGACCTGCGGGTTCCCGGCGGCCTGAAGCTCGACCTGACCTGCCGGGCCGAGCCCATCGTGCAAGCGGCCTCCTCCGACCCCACACCCTCGGACGCCTACTTCGCCGACCTCGCCCTGGCGGCCGAGATCGTGGTCGGCGAGAGCGCCGGCGCGGTCCAGGCCGCCATCGCCACGGCGCACGCCACCGCCCTCAGGGAGCGGCGCAAATCCTTCATCCAGCAGAACGGCTGGTCGGCGAGCTGCTACACCGACGCCAGCGGCTCGATCCGCACCCTGTGCTCGGTGGGGCGGATCCCACCGGGCTAGCAGGCTCCATTTTCGAAGGCGCGGATCCCTCCGGATCCGCGCCTCGTCGCACCCTGGGGCGAATCAGTACTCGATCACGTCTTCCAGGGCGTAGTGCTTCACCGTCTTCCGGTTGGCGATGAGCTCGTCGATGGTGGGCTCGCCCTTCATGGCGCGGCCGATCGCGAGCTTCGTCGCCTCGTAGTTGGTGCGGTAGAGATCCTTGCGGTCGAGGTTCGGATCGGATCCGCAGCGCTCGTCCAGCCAGATCATGATGATCATGCAGAGCTCGTCGAGCCCGTCCTTGGGCAGGACGCCCTCGATCACGCAGTCGATGATGGCGTCCCCCGTGGCGGCCTGGACGACACCGCCGAGCAATTCGGCATACTCGGCCGTATGGATCGTGACCTTCGTCGTCATGATCGTGGCCGGGCGCACGAGCTGGTTGAGGTCGCGCACCACGAACATCCGGGTGTGGCCCTGAACCTGCCCCATCATGCCGGCGAAGGCCTGGCCGGCCGGGCCGCGGGTGGAGCCGATCAGCACCTCCGGCATCGCGTCGGTGTACTGCCCCTCGGCGGCGAGCACGGTCGCCTCGCCGGTACGGAACCAGATCTCGGACATGGGGTCTTCCTTCCCTGAATGATCGCCGGGCCCCGGGGGCCGGGATGGGTCGGGGCGCACAAACACCAGGGGGTGGCACGGCGTCAATCGCCGGCCGGATCTTCCGGCCCCTGGCCTCACGCCATCGGAT
Source organism: Methylobacterium sp. AC690 (assembly GCF_979256535.1). Taxonomy (NCBI): domain Bacteria; kingdom Pseudomonadati; phylum Pseudomonadota; class Alphaproteobacteria; order Hyphomicrobiales; family Methylobacteriaceae; genus Methylobacterium; species Methylobacterium sp. AC690. The sequence goes on from NZ_CEEDOX010000001.1 coordinate 163,714, forward strand.
CGGTCATGCAGAGGCACTTGCGCAGGATCCATTGCGCAGAAGTGATAGTGCAGGAATGCCGGCGGCCGGGAGGGTCGAGGGTACGGAGAGGCGGAAAGCCCATGAGCGGAGAACGGGACTGGAGCATCGCGGTGGCGGCCGCACCGGACGGGGTTCGGATCGAGATCGGCCTGCCCGGCCTGAACGGCGCACCCGTCACGGCGATCCTTGCCCTCGACCGGGAGGAGGCCCGTACCCTGGCGCGGGCGCTGCTGGCGGCCTCCGGGGACGCGATGGAGCGCACGTTTCCGCGTGCCTCCGGCTCGGGCGAGCGTTAGAGGCCGACGCGGTTGCTGCGGCCCGGCAGGGTCTGCACCTTGGCGTCGCGGGGCTCGATCGGCGCCGCGCAGGTGTAGGTGAATTCGGTCTGCAGATCGGTGAACACGGTCTCGCCGCGGACCCGGCAATCCTCGCGCCCCGTCTCGTTCAGGTAGGTGCGCGCCGCCTCGCGGAAGCGCTTGACCCGGGTCAGGGCCGGATCGCCGCCGGCGAGCGCATCGTCGAGGCCGCAGCCCGTGGTCTCCCGCAGGGCGTTGGAGACGATCAGCATCTTGCGGACCCGGCGCTGGTCGTAGACCTCGTAGGGATCCTTGCAGCCGATCGTGACCACCTGGGGCGGCAGGCTGACATAGGTCTTGGAGATGTACGCGAAGCCCGTGCAGCCCGAGGCGACGAGCCCGAGCGCAACGGTGGCGACGAGGGAGCCGGTGAGCCGGTACACGATCGGGGCGCCCTTCAGCTGGTCTCGGGCCATGGTTGAGCCGGGCAGGCATTGAAGCGCAGGCACGCCCACGGTCAAGCCTTCCCCGGCCACACTCCAGCGGTTTCGGTCGCGTCGCCGCCACCCCGCCGGGGGACGCGGCGACGCTGAAGTCCTACTCGGCGGCGGCCGCGAGGTAGCGGGCCGGATCGTAGTTCAGGATCGGGCCGAGCCAGCGCTCGACCTCCCGCAGATCCATGCCCTTGCGAAGGGCGTAATCCTCGACCTGGTCGCGCTCCACCTTGGCGACGCCGAAGTAATGCGATTCCGGGTGGGCGATGTAGAGGCCCGAGACCGACGAGCCCGGCCACATGGCGTAGGACTCGGTGAGCTTCACGCCGATGCGCGGCTCGGCCTTGAGCAGGTCGAACAGCGTGACTTTCTCGGTGTGGTCGGGCTGCGAGGGATAGCCGGGGGCGGGACGGATGCCGGCATATTCCTCGCGCACGAGGTCTTCCGGCGCGAAGGTCTCGTCGGCGGCGTAGCCCCAGAACTCGCGGCGAACCCGCTCGTGCATGCGCTCGGCCAGGGCCTCGGCGATGCGGTCGGCCAGCGCCTTGACCAGGATCGAGCGGTAATCGTCGTTGGCCCGCTCGAAGCGCTCGGCGATCCGCACCTCCTCCAGGCCCGCCGTGACCACGAAGCCGCCGACGTAATCGGCGATGCCGGTCTCGGCCGGCGCGACGAAGTCGGACAGGCAGGTGTTGGCGCGCCCGTCGCGCTTCGTCAGCTGCTGGCGCAGGCCGTAGAAGGTCGCGAGTTTTTCCGACCGGCTCTCACCGGTGAACAGCGTGATGTCGTCGCCCACGCTGTTGGCCGGCCAGAAACCGATGATGGCCTTCGGGTTGAACCAGCGCTCGGCGACGATCTGCTTCAGCATCTCCTGCGCGTCGTCGAAGAGGGCTTTCGCCGCCGGCCCCTGCGCCGGGTCCTCGAAGATCGCCGGATAGCGGCCCTTGAACTCGTAGGTCTGCAGGAACGGCGTCCAGTCGATGTAGGGCACCAGGTCGGCGACCTCGTAGGAGCTGTAGACCCGCACGCCGGTGAAGCTCGGCTTCTTCGGCTGGTAGCCCGACCAGTCGATCCGGAACGGGTTGGCGCGGGCCTTCGCCAGCGGCAGACGCTGCTTGTCGAGCTCGGAGCGGGCGTGGGCGTCCGAGACCTTGCGGTACTCGGCGCGGATGTTGGCAATGGTCGACTCCCGCGTCTCCTTCGAGAGCAGGCTGGAGACCACGCCGACGGCGCGGCTCGCATCGGTGACGTAGACGGTCTGGCCGCGGTTGTAGGACGGGTGGATCTTCACCGCCGTGTGGACGCGGCTCGTGGTGGCCCCCCCGATGAGCAGCGGCACGTCGAAGCCCTCGCGCTCCATCTCGGCCGCGACGTGTACCATCTCGTCCAGCGACGGGGTGATCAGGCCGGACAGGCCGACGATGTCGACGTTCTCGCGCTTGGCGACATCGAGGATCTTGGCCGCCGGCACCATCACGCCGAGATCGATGATCTCGTAGTTGTTGCAGGCCAGCACGACGCCGACGATGTTCTTACCGATGTCGTGGACGTCGCCTTTCACGGTCGCCATCAGGATCTTCCCGGCGGCCTGCCGCTTGCCGTCACCGCCATTGGCGAGCTTCTCCGCCTCCATGAAGGGCTCGAGATAGGCGACCGCCTGCTTCATCACGCGGGCGGACTTCACCACCTGCGGCAGGAACATCTTGCCCGAGCCGAACAGGTCCCCGACCACGTTCATGCCGGCCATCAGCGGCCCCTCGATGACGTGGAGCGGGCGCGCGGATTTCAGGCGCGCCTCCTCGGTGTCGGCCACCACGAACTCGGTGATGCCGTTGACCAGCGCGTGCTCCAGGCGCTTCTCCACGGGCGCCTCGCGCCAGGACAGGTCGGCGGTCTTGGCCTGGACGCCGCCGCCGGACTTGAAGCGCTCGGCCGCCTCCAGCAGGCGGTCGGTGGAATCCTCGCGGCGGTTGAGGACGACGTCCTCGCAGAGCTCGCGCAGCTCGGCCGGAAGTTCGGCGTAGATCGCCAGCTGGCCGGCATTCACGATGCCCATGTCCATGCCGACCTGGATCGCGTGGTACAGGAACACCGCGTGCATGGCCTCGCGCACCGGCTCGTTGCCCCGGAAGGCGAAGCTGAGATTCGAGATGCCGCCCGAGATGTGGGCGTGCGGCAGGGTCTCGCGGATGGTCTTGGTCGCATCGATGAAGGCGACGCCGTAGCCGTTGTGCTCCTCGATGCCGGTGGCGACGGCGAAGACGTTCGGATCGAAGATGATGTCTTCCGGCGGGAAGCCGATCTCCTCGGTCAGGACGCGGTAGGCCTTGGTGCAGATCTCGACCTTGCGCTCCAGCGTATCGGCCTGGCCCTGCTCGTCGAAGGCCATCACCACCACGGCCGCGCCGTAGGAACGGCACACCCGGGCGTCGGCGATGAACTTCTCGACGCCCTCCTTCATGGAGATGGAGTTCACGATCGCCTTGCCCTGGACGCACTTGAGCCCGGCTTCGATGACGTGGAACTTCGAGGAATCGATCATCACCGGTACGCGGGCGATGTCGGGCTCGGCGGCGACGAGGTTGAGGAACTCGACCATCGCCTTCTCGGAATCGAGCAGGCCCTCGTCCATGTTGACGTCGATAATGCTGGCCCCCGCCGCGACCTGGTCGCGGGCGACATCGAGGGCGGCGGCGTAGTCGCCAGCGGTGATGAGCTTCCTGAACTTGGCCGAGCCGGTGACGTTGGTGCGCTCGCCCACGTTCACGAAGGGGATCTCCTTCGTCAGCGTGAAGGGTTCCAGGCCCGACAGGCGCATCAGGCGCGGCACTTGCGGGATCGCGCGCGGCTTCACACCCGCGACGGCCTGCGCGATGGCACGGATGTGGTCCGGCGTCGTGCCGCAGCAGCCGCCGACCATGTTGACGAGGCCGGCAGTGGCGAACTCGCCCACCAGCTTGCCCATGGCCTCGGGGCTCTCGTCGTAGAGGCCGAACTCATTGGGCAGGCCGGCATTCGGGTAGGCGCAGACCAGGGTGTCGGCGATGCGCGACAGCTCCGAGATGTGGCCGCGCATCTCCTTGGCGCCCAGGGCGCAGTTCAACCCGATCGTGAGCGGGCTGGCGTGGCGGAGCGCATTCCAGAACGCCTCCGGGGTCTGGCCCGAGAGGGTGCGGCCGGATAGGTCGGTGATCGTCCCCGAGATCATGATCGGCAGGGCCATGCCCCGCTCCTCGAACACCGCCCAGGCGGCGGCGACCGCGGCCTTGGCGTTCAGCGTGTCGAAGATGGTCTCGATCAGGATGAGCTCGGCGCCGCCATCCATCAGGCCACGCACCTGCTCCTCGTAGGCCTGCTTGACCTGATCGAAGGTCACGGCCCGGTAGCCGGGGTTGTTGACGTCCGGCGAGATCGACAGGGTGCGGTTCGTCGGACCGATGGCGCCGGCCACGAAGCGGCGGCGGCCGTCCTGCGCCTCGGCGAGCTGGGCCGCCTCGCGGGCGAGGCGCGCGCCCTCCGCGTTCAACTCGTGGATGATCGTTTCCATGCCGTAATCGGCCTGGGCGATCGTCGTGCCCGAGAAGGTGTTGGTCTCGCAGACGTCGGCCCCGGCCAGGAAGTAGTCGAGGTGGATCTGCCGGATCGCGTCGGGTTGCGTCAGGATCAGGAGGTCGTTGTTGCCCTTCTGGTCGTGCGCATGCTCGCCGAAGCGGTTGCCGCGAAAGTCCGCCTCGCCGTAGCCCAGGCGCTGGATTACGGTCCCCATCGCCCCGTCGAGGACGAGGATTTTCTCGCCCGCGCGCTGGCGCAGGGCGGCTTCGATCTCTTTTCCGTCGACGGGGCGCAGGTCGGTCATGGGGTTCTCACGCGTCGTTCCGGGACCGCGGCGCGGCACCCGGAACCCGGAACCGCGACGGGCCCGGACAGTGAAGTTCGACAGGATAGGCGTGTCGGCTCCCGGGGCCGCCTTCGCGCCCCGGGATGTGATGCGGTCAGGCCGCTTTGGCGGCGACCTTCGGGGCCTGGGCCCGCAGGCCGAGCACGTGGCAGATGGCGTAGACGAGGTCGGAGCGGTTCATCGAGTAGAAGTGGAAGTCGTTGACGCCGTGGTCGACGAGGTCGAGCACCTGCTCGGCCGCCACCGCCGCCGCAACGAGGCGCCGGGTGTCGACATCGTTGTCGAGACCCTCGAACCGGGCGGCGAGCCAGTAGGGTACCGAGGCGCCGGTGCGGCGGGCGAAATTCGCCGCCTGCTTGAAATTCTGCACCGGCAGGATGCCGGGGATGATGGGGATGTCGATGCCGGCGGCCCGCACCTTGTCGACGTAGCGCAGGTAGATGTCGTTCTCGAAGAAGAACTGCGTGATCGCCTGATCGGCGCCGGCATCGACCTTGGCCTTCAGGGCATCGATGTCGGCGTCGAGGGTGGGAGCCTCCGGGTGCTTCTCGGGATAGGCCGAGACCGAGACCTTGAAGTCGCCGATTCGCTTGATGCCGGCCACGAGATCGGAGGTCTGGGCGTAGCCGCCGGGATGGGGCCGATAGGCGGTGCCGACGCCGTCCTGCGGGTCGCCGCGCAGGGCTACGATGTGGCGGACGCCCGCATCCCAGTAGGATTGGACGACCGCGTCGATCTCCTCGCGGGTGGCGTCGACGCAGGTGAGGTGCGCAGCCGGCTGCAGGCTGGTCTCCTTGATCATCCGCGCGACGGTGTTGTGCGTCCGCTCCCGGGTGGAGCCGCCGGCGCCATAAGTCACGGAGACGAATTTCGGCTGCAGCGGCGCGAGGCGCTCGATCGACGACCAGAGGATCTTCTCCATCTCGTCGGTCTTCGGCGGGAAAAACTCGATGGAGACCCGGATCGGACGATAGCTGTCGCGGCTGGCGCGATGTTGGGAAGCGGTTGGCATCGGGGTCGTCCTCTATGTCGGTCGGTTCAGACGGTCGTCGATCTGGGTTCGCGTCGATCCGGGTTCGGATGCAGGGTTCGAGTCGAAGCGGACTGCCGCCCTCAGGCGACGGCCCGCTCCGGGATCAGTTCGGCCGCGGGCACCACCCTCTCGGCCGCATCGGTGGCGAGCCAGAGCGTCACGGTCAACTGGTCCTCGACCTCGCCGGTGGGGGCGAGGTCCCGGGTGGTGACGCTGGGCAGGCCCGCATCGTTGAGCCAGCCCGTCACCTGCTCGGGTGCGAAGCCGAGGCGGCGATGCGCCTGGGCCTCGCGCAGGAATTCGAGGTCGTGGGGGGCGAAATCCACGACCAGCAGGCGACCGCCGGGGGCGACGAGACGCGCGGCCTCGCGCAGAGCCCGGGCCGGGTCGTCGAGGTAGTGCAGCACCTGGTGGACGACGACGAGGTCGAACCCGCCGCGCCCGAAGGGCGGCGCGTGAATGTCGCCCTGGCGCAGATCGACCCGCGACAGGCCGAGGCGCTCCAGGTTCGCCCGCGCCACCGAGAGCATGGCGTGGTTGGAATCGAGCCCGACCGCCCGGGCGGCGCGTCCCGCCAGAAGCCCGAGCATGCGCCCGGTGCCGGTGCCGAGATCGACGAGGCTCTGGATCGGCCGGTCGCCGAGCACGTCGAGCACCGCGGCCTCGACGGTGGCCTCGGGCACGTGCAGCGAACGCAGGTGGTCCCACTTGGGCGCGAGACGGGCGAAGAAGGCCTGGGCGGCCTCGGCCCGCTGAGCGCGCACGGCCTCCAAGCGGGCGAAATCTTCCGAGAGTGGCGCGCGGGCGGCATCGAGCCCGGCCACCAGCGGCTCGACCAGGGCGGCGCGATCCTCCACGAGGCGGAAGAACGCCCAGGCGCCCTCGCGGTGCCGCTCCACCAGCCCAGCCTCCACCAGCAGCTTGAGATGGCGCGAGATGCGCGGCTGCGACTGGCCCAGGATATCGGTCAGATCGGAAACCGAGAGCTCGCCGGCGGCCAGGAGTGCGAGGATGCGCAGACGCGTCTCCTCGGCCGCTGCCCGCAGGATGGCGAGGGCGTCCGGGAACGGTAGAGTCGTGGCTGGGGAAGGTCCCGCGTTAGACATAAAGATATCTTTATGTGAAAACGAAAGCCCTGACAAGCGCCTCGGAGGTCACCTTCGGCATGGATCGCGCGGGCGTCTCAGGACTCGTTCCAGAGCCAGGCCGCACCGCGGACACCGGAGGCATCGCCGTGCCGGCTCGGGCGGATCGGGGTGTCGAACGCATCCGAGAAGACGTGCGGCGCCACGCGTTCGGGGAGGCCCGCCAGGATCTCCGGCACCCGCGAGAGGCCGCCGCCAATGACGATGACGTCCGGATCGATCAGGTTGACCCCCTGGGCGATGCCGCGCCCGAGGCGATCGAGGTAGCGATCGAGGGTCGCCCGGGCCGCCGCGTCGCCGGCCCGCAGGGCCGCGATCACGCCCTCGCCGCGGATCGCCGTGCCGGTGCAGCGCGCGTGGTCGGCGGCCAGCGCCGGACCGGAGACCCAGGTTTCGAGGCATCCGTGCCGGCCGCAATAGCAGGCGGGACCGGGGCGCTCGTCGTCGCGGGGCGATGGCAAGGGGTTGTGGCCCCACTCGCCCGCGATCCGGTCACGTCCCGAGAGCGCGCGGCCGTGGAGCGCGATCCCCGAGCCGACACCCGTCCCCAGGATGATGGCCCAGACGACGGGCAGGCCGGCGCCGGCGCCGTCGACCGCCTCGGACACCGCGAGGCAGTTGGCATCGTTCTCGAGACGGACCGGGCGGGCGAGGATGCGCTCGAGATCCTGCGCGAAGGGCCGGCCGTTCAGCCAGACCGAATTCGCGTTCTTGACGAGGCCGGTTCGCGGCGAGATCGCACCGGGCATGCCGATGCCCACCGTGCCGGGAACACCCGCTCGCGCCTCCAGGTCGCCGACCAGGCCCGCGATGGCCGTCACCGTCGCGGCGTAATCGTCCCGCGGCGTGGCGATCCGCTGCTCAGCCCGCGTCGCACCATCGGACGCGAGGGCGATCCCGGCGATCTTGGTGCCGCCGAGATCGATGCCGATGCGCAGGGTTTCGAACAGGTCCGGGTCCCGTCAGCGCGCCGCGGCGGGGATCGGGGACGCCGCAGCGACGGTGGCGCTCGGCTCCATCTCCGGGGCGTGGTCGGAGATGTCGGTGCCGATGGAAACCGGGTGCGCCATGACCTGACGCAGCTTCTCCGTGTCGAGTTCGCCCTCCCAGCGGCTGACCACCACGGTGGCGACGCCGTTGCCGATGAGGTTGGTGATGGCCCGGCACTCCGACATGAACTTGTCGACGCCGAGGATCAGGGTCATGGCCGCCACCGGCACGGGGTTGTTGGGAATGGCGCTGAGCGTGGCCGCCAGGGTGATGAAGCCCGCGCCGGTGACGCCCGAGGCGCCCTTCGAGGTCAGCATCGCCACCAGGATGATGGTGGCGTACTGGCCGAAGGACAGGTCCGCCCCCACCGCCTGAGCCAGGAACAGCGAGGCCAGGGTCATGTAGATGTTGGTGCCGTCGAGGTTGAACGAGTAGCCCGTCGGGATCACGAGGCCCACCACCGAATCCGACGCCCCGAGGCGGCGCATCTTCGTCATCATGTGCGGCAGCACGGTCTCGGAGGACGACGTACCGAGGACGATCAGGAGTTCGTCCTTGATGTAGGCGAGGAACTTGAAGATCGAGAATCCGGCGACCCGGGCGATGCCGCCAAGCACCAGGATCACGAACAGGAACGCGGTGACGTAGAAGGTGCCGACGAGCCAGGCGAGGTCGATCACCTTGCCGATGCCGTACTGACCGATGGTGAAGGCCATGGCGCCGAAGGCGCCGATGGGAGCGAGCTTCACCACGAGGCCGATGATGCGGAAGAAGATCTGCCCGGCCGTGTCGATGGCGTGGGTGATGGCCTCGCCGCGCTGGCCCATGCCGGTCACGACGACGCCGGTGAGGATCGAGATCAGCAGCACCTGCAGCAGGTCGCCGGTGGCGAAGGCGTCGAAGAAGCTCTTCGGGATCAGCGCCATGATGTGTCCGGTCACCGAATCGTCGGCGGCCAACTTGGCGTATTTCTCCACCGCCTTGGCATCGAGCTTCGTGACATCGGCATTGAAGCCGGCGCCCGGCCTGACCACCTCGCCCACGAGGACGCCGATGAGCAGCGCGATGGTGGAGACCACCTCGAAGTAGACGAGCGCTTTCAGCCCGACGCGACCGACCTTCTTCAGGTCTCCGATCGAGGCGATGCCGTGCACGATGGTGCAGAAGATGATGGGCGCGATCATCATCTTGATCAGGGCGATGAAGGCGTCACCCAGCCATTTGACCGACTTGCCCCATTCGGGCTGCAGCCAGCCGAGAAGCACGCCGAGCACGATCGCGATCAGCACCTGGATGTAGAGCACCTTGTACCAGGGCTCCTTGGCCGGACGTGGGACCGCAGCCGGTGCCGTTCCATACGTCGTCGCTTGGGCCATGATTCCTCCCGCTGCGCTCTGCGCAACCCGCCGATTGTTAATCCCGACGCTAGCCAGTTTATTCGCGTCGCTCAATCGCAGGCGGTGGGCTGCAATGACAAACCACGAACGCCTACATGCCCTTCGCCGGAAAAGGTCCCCGCAGCGAGCACGTAGAATGGCGCCGAATGGTCGCCTGCTTCGGCGCTCGGCGGGGATGCGGATCCGCGGGACAGGTGCCTGCCAGCGCGTGGCGGTGGGCAGACCCAGTCCCCGGTGTCACCGGCCGCTCGATCCGGTCAGGCCGCGCCGGCCTCCGTGCCGGCCCGGATCACCCGGAGCACCGAGCGAACTTCTCCGGCCGGCGGCGTTCGCTCAGGTCTGCTGCGTACGACGGGGCCGAACGGTCCAGCGCTCGAACTCGGCCGCGATGTCGTCCTCGCCGCGCGCGGCTCCCTTCGGCTGCGGCTGCGGGTTGCCGAGCGCCTGCGACAGGCTCTCGATCACGTCGTCGATGCGGGAGTCGATGGCGGGTGTGCTCTCGGCGGCAGGCTCGCTCGCGGCGTCCGGCTGAGCGTGCGCCTCCCCGACTTCGGGGCCTGCGGCCGCCTGCGCCTCGACCGGAGCAGGCTCCTCGACCGGAGGAGCGGGCACGGGTGCGGCCTCGGCGGCGGCCGGTGCCGCCGCTGCGCTGCCGCCCGCGACCCGGCGCAACGCCTTCATCATCCCGTCGCCGTCGCCGCCATTGGTCTTCGGAGCGCCGTAGCGACCGAAGCCGAAGCGCGGCTCGATCAGGTCGAGAACCGCGTCGAGGGCGCCATTGGACAGGCCGATCTCACCGGGATGCGGGACACCCTGCAGGGCCACCGCGTGCCGGTCGTAGCTCGGATCGCCGGTGACTTCGGGACCGAACCAGGCCGGCACCGGGAAACCCTGGGCCTCGTCGCCGCCGTCGAAGGTCACGCTAACGAGGTCGAACTCGCCCGGCGCGACGTAGCGGTCGATCAGTGCCTCGCGGCCGCCACCGAGGGCGAGCGCGGTGCGGTCGTAGGCGGCCTTGCCCGAGCAGACATCCATCAGGGCATCGCCGTGCGCCCGCGGCACGTCGGTGCGCTCTTCGCTGGAGGTCCCGTCCGGGGCCGCGGTCACCAGGACGAGGTGGCAGGCCTGCCCGTCGACCCGGACGTAGGAGACACGGCCGGCCTGGGGGGCGAAGTAGCCCTCGGTGATCCGGGAGCCCCCGCGTTCCTTGCGGATGAGGCGGACCAGGGAGGGGGCCACGAGAAACCGGCGTACGAGGCTCATCGACATTCTCCGCGAGGTCGGTCGACCCGGCGGTAGAGGTCCGGGCGGACGCTGACGTCAGGGCCGCCGACCTCCCGTGACGCGAGGTGGACAGACCGGCTTTCAGGTGGCTCCCCGCGCCGAGCCCGTCGGCCCTCCACGTGGAACGATGACATAGGATATGATCTGTGTTCACGCCCCGCGTAGCCGGGACAGATCGGTAAATAATTCTCGTTCCGGACTAAGCAAAACGACGGCGAAATCAAGACCATCCCCGCCGTCGCTCCCCGTCATCCGCCGATCCGTCCCCATCGAAACCCGCCCGGCTCCCCAGGCCCGACGCCTCTCAGGCCTCCGGCTCGAAGCGCAGGGAGAGGCCGTTCATGCAGTAGCGCAGTCCGGTGGGCGGCGGCCCGTCATCGAAGACGTGGCCGAGATGGCCCTTGCAGTGGGCACAATGCACCTCGGTGCGGGTCATCCAGTGGCTGCGGTCGACCGTCGTCTCCACGGCGTCGTCGAGGGGGTCGAAGAAGCTCGGCCAGCCGGTCCCGCTCTCGAACTTGGTGCCGGTCACGAAGAGCGGCGCGTCGCATCCGGCGCAGTGGAACACGCCCGGGCGCTTCTCAGCGTTGAGGCAGCTGGTCCCGGCCCGCTCGGTGCCGTGCTCGCGCAGCACCCGATACTGGTCCGGGGTGAGGATCTCGCGCCATTCGGCGTCGCTGCGGGTCTGGACCGCGTCCGCGGCAGCCGAAGACGTCAGCGAAGAAGATGTGGGAGACGAAGAAGATGTGGGAGGTGAAGACATCGGGCCGGTGCTCCTGAGACGTGGGGAAGACGTCTCCTAGATAGGCGCTCGATGCCTCCGCGGGGAGGCCGGCCTCAGGCGACGGCGCCGAGGGTGTCGGCCATGCGCGCCCGGCGGGCCCCCATCGGCAGCTCGGGGCCGGTGGTGGTGTCGCGCGCGGTCTGGTGCTCCATCTCGGCGTTGATCTCGCCGCCGAGGAGGACGATCGTCGTGGAGATCCAGATCCACGTCATGAAACCGATGGCGGCGCCGAGGGAACCGTAGGTCTCGTTGTAGTTGCCGAAGCTGGAGACGTACCAGGAGAACAGGATCGAGGCGAGGAGCCACAGCAGGCCCGCGATCGCACCGCCGACGCCGACCCAGCGCCAGCGCGGCCGCTGGCGGCTCGGACCGTAGCGGTAGAGCAGGGACAGGCCGCCGAGGAGGACGACCAGGAGCGCCGGCCAGCGCAGCAGGGCGACGAGCCAGGCGGTGTCGCTCAGGCCGACGAACTTGAACACCACCGGCAGAACGACGATGCCCGTGAGGGCCAGGATGGTGAAGACCAGCGCCCCGATGGTGAAGGTGAGCGAGCGCAGGTTCAGCATCACGAAGGAGCGCTTCTCCTCCTCCTCGTAGACCACGTTCAGGGCGTCGAACATCGCCTTCATGGCGGCATTGGCGCTCCAGAGGGAGAGCAGAAGGCTGGTGAAGAAGGTCAGGCCGAGGGTGCCGTTGCCCTTGGCGGCGATTCGCTTGACCTGGTCGCCGATGATCTCGATGGCCCCGGAGGGCAGCACACCCCGCATGCTCGCGAGGTGCTCGTTGATCGAGCCGACATCCGCCACGAGGCCGTAGCAGGAGACGAGCGCGGCGATGGCCGGGAACAGCGAGAGCAGCGAGTAGAAGGTCACGCCCGCCGCCACCGACAGGACCCGGTCCTGGTTGAACTCGAGATAGACCCGGTAGAGGATGTCCTTCCAGCCCGCGGCGGTGATCTCGGTGGGCGAGCCCGCGGCACGCCCGCGCGCGACCTGCGTCGCCGCGACGTATGCCGCCGCCGCCCCCTCGTGCGAGCGGGCGCCCTGCTCCGTCGAGGGAGGGGCGGGCGCGACTGCGGGACGCGGCCGGGTCGCACGCCCGGATGCGGCGGCGAGCGTGATCAGCGCGGTCCCGAGCAGCAGCGTCCACAGAACGGGATTCGCCGCCTCGCCATCGGGTGCGGGACTGCGGCGGAGGGGAGATGGCATGTCAGGACCGGAACGGGATGGACGGCGCTTCGGCGCCTCGTCGTCTCGGCGCCCCAGATCAACGTGACGCAGGCTTGACCGTTCCGGCTCCAACCCCTCGTCCCCGGGCTTCCGCATCGCGCCCGATGTCGCAAGCTCATCGTCTCCTTGGCTGATCTCGGCACAGACGAAATGCCGGCGGACATGCCCGGGGCGAGCTGTTCCCGTCTCCGACGGCGTCAGCGCATCACCTTGAACCTTCCAGGCACCTCGACCGGATGCAGCCACGCCTCAGGCACCGCACGATCAATCGAAGCAAAGCTCGGAAGACGACAGTCTCAGGACGACGACTTCATATAGGCGAAAATGTATACTATAGACGTAAATTTCGAGAGACATAAAGGGTGTTTTAAACAAAACATATCAGTCTCCCACATCACGAAAGCTTTCATGAGCGAAAGCTTTTCAACCTGAGGAGCCAAGCACGTGCATTTCGTCAATCGGGTCAGCGTCCTGGCGAAGATCGCCCTCCCCCTGTTCGCCCTGGGCACCCTCGCCATCGGGCTCGTCCTCTACGCCCGCACGTCGATGAACCACATGGCGGAGCAGTCGAAGCAGGTGATCGAAATCCTCGGCATGCGGCGGGAATCGTACCTCAAGATTCAGCTGAACATCGCGGAAGCGGCCGTGTCGGTCCGGAACATCATCCAGGAAACCGAGGAAGCCCCGATGGCGCGATACAAGGCAGAGTATATGTCGTCGCAATCAGCGGCGCTTGAAATCATCGATCGTCTGATTGCGGCGACCGAAACGCCGGAACGTCGCAAGATCGGTGAGACGCTGCGAAGCTTGGCGGAGGCCTATTTCGCGGCCGCGGCCCGAGCCATGGAGTATGGGCTCCGGAACGAGAATAGGATCGCGATGCAGACCGTCCAGCGCGAAGCGCAACCTGCCCGGTCCCATCTGAACACGTTCATGGATCAGCGCCTGCAGCGTGTCACCGAGGAGATGAACTCCGGAAAGCAGGCGCTCGATGCGGGCATCGCCACCGCGGTCGAACGGCTGGTCATCGCCACCGCCATCGGTCTGGTTCTCGCCGCCCTCCTGTGCGGCGCCATCGTGATGTTCGGAATCACCCGGCCTCTGAGCCGCCTGGTCGCGATCCTGACGCGCATGGCCCAGGGTGAGATCGATGCCGATATTCCGGAGGCGCGTCGCGGCGATGAGATCGGCGCCGTGGGCAAGGCAGTGGAGGGCATCAAGGCGATGGTCGCCCGGAAGGGCGCGGAGGAAGCCGAGATCCGCCGCATCGCCGATCAGGCCGCGGTCGCCGCACGCCGCGCAACGATGATCGAACTTGCGGACAGCTTCGAGGGTGCCGTGGGCGGCATCATCGGCATGGTCTCCGCGTCCTCCACCGAACTGCAGGCGACGGCGGGGACCCTGACCACCACCGCCAGCGAAACCGCCTCGCAATCCATCACCGTGGCGGCGGCGGCCGAGGAGGCCTCCGTCAACGTGGGCACCGTGGCGGCAGCGGCCGAGGAACTCGGCAACTCGGTGCAGGAAATCGGCCGGCAGGTCTCGAACTCCTCCCAGATGGCGCAGTCCGCCGTGACCGAGGCGGACACCACCTCGGTCCTGGTCCAGGAACTCAGCGGCGCCGTATCGCGGATCGGCGACGTGGTGAGCCTGATCTCGACCATCGCGGGCCAGACCAATCTGCTCGCCCTCAACGCCACCATCGAGGCGGCCCGCGCCGGCGAGGCGGGACGCGGCTTCGCCGTGGTGGCGGCGGAAGTGAAGGAACTCGCCAACCAGACCGCCCGGGCCACCGAGGAGATCGGAAGCCAGATCGGCCATATCCAAGGGGCCACGGGCCAGGCGGTCTCGGCGATCGGCTCGATCACGACGCGTATCCGCGACATCAACGCGGTGGCGACGGCGATCGCGGCAGCGGTGGAGCAGCAGAGCGCCGCGACGCAGGAAATCGTCCGCAACGTGGCCCAGGCCTCGGTAGGGACCGCGGACGTCACAAGCACCATCTCGGGCGTCGCCCAAGCGGCCGAGGAGACCGGTGCCGCCGCAAGCCAGGTGCTGGGCGCCGCGGGCGAACTGTCCCGCCAGTCGGAGCATCTCAGTGCCGAGGTGCAGCGCTTCCTCGGCACCGTTCGCGCCGCTTAGCCTCCGGACGCCGCGCGGCCCGTCCGGACCGTGCGGCCCCATCCGGGCGCCGCGGGACCATCGGACACGATGTCCGGCGGGTCCGCCCTCTTGCCCCGGCGTTCAGGGGCGCCCGGCCCCGTAGAGGCCCGCATGGGTTTCCCGCAGCAGGTTCTTCTGGACCTTACCCATGGTGTTGCGCGGCAACTCCTCGACGAAGAGGACGCGCTTGGGGCACTTGTAGCGGGCGAGCCGCCCTTCGAGGGTCCGCAGGATCGCGGCCTCGTCCGGCACGTCGGCCCGGCCCACCACCACCGCCGTGACACCCTCGCCGAAATCGGCATGGGGCAGGCCGATCACCGCGGATTCGACCACGCCCGGCAGGGCATCGATCTCGTTCTCGATCTCCTTCGGGTAGACGTTGTAGCCCCCCGTGATGATCAGGTCCTTGCCGCGCCCGACGATGTGGACGTAGCCGTCCGGGTCGATCTTGCCGAGGTCGCCGGTGATGAAGAAGCCGTCGGCCTTGAACTCGGCCGCCGTCTTTTCCGGCATCCGCCAGTAGCCCTGGAAGACGTTCGGGCCCTTCACCTCGATCATGCCGACGGCATCGGCCGCCAAGGCCGCCCCGGTCTCCGGGTCGACCACCCGCACGGCCACGCCCGGCAGGGCCGGGCCGACGGTGCCCGCCACCCGCGCACCCGCATAGGGGTTCGAGGTGTTCATGTTGGTCTCGGTCATGCCGTAGCGTTCGAGGATGGCGTGGCCCGTGCGGGCCTGCCAGTCGCGGTGCGTCTCGGCCAGCAGCGGCGCCGAGCCCGACACGAACAGGCGGATCCCGGCCGTGGCCGCCGGCGTCAGGCCGGCCTCCTTCAGCAGGCGGGTGTAGAAGGTCGGGACGCCCATCATGGCGCTGGCGCGCGGGAGCAGCGCCAGGACCTGGGCGGGATCGAACCGGCCGAGGAACAGCAGCGTGCCGCCGCTGGCCAGCACCGTGTTGGTGGCCACGAACAGGCCGTGGGTGTGGAACACCGGCAGCGCGTGCAGCAGCACGTCCTCCGCCGTGAAGCGCCAGGCCTGCACCAGGGTGCGGGCGTTCGAGGCGAGGTTCTCGTGGCTCAGCATCGCGCCCTTAGAGCGCCCGGTGGTGCCCGAGGTGTAGAGGATGGCCGCGAGGTCGTCCGGGCCGCGCGCCACGTCGGTGAACGCCTCGGTCTCGGCGTCGGCGGCCTCGGCCAGGGTGCCGTGGCCTCGCGCGTCGAGGGTGTGCACCACCGGCACGCCGGCCTCCCGCGCCACGGGCGCGAGGGCCTCGTGCTTGGCCGGATCGCAGACGAACAGCGCCGGCTCGGCATCGCCCAGGAAGTAGGCGATCTCGGTGGGGGTGTAGGCGGTATTCAGGGGCAGGAACACCGCCCCGGCGCGAACCGCACCGAGATACAGGAACAGGAATTCCGGGCTCTTCTCGGCCTGAACCGCCACCCGGTCCCCGGGCTTCACCCCCGCGGCCGCCAGGGCCGCCGCGTAGGCGCCCGAGCGCACGATGAGGTCCGCGTAGGAGTAGCGGGCACCCTCGCCGGTCTCCAGGAACAGCTTGGCGGCGGGATCGGCCGGCAGGCTGTGGCGAACGAGGTCGAAGAGGTGATTGGTCATCGGCGTTTCGGACATGACGGGGCGAACATGGCAGGGACGGATACGCTGTCGATCGTCGATTTCCTACGATCGTCGGTTCGTTCCATCGCGGTGGCGGGAAATGCGACGTCGCTCAAGGGCGGCGTGGTCGGACGGCTCAGGCCTCGGCCAGGGCCACGGCCCGCATCGGCGGCAGGTTGGTCCGGAGTTCGCGGCTCACCGCACTGGAGGCGGCGACGGTGCCGAGATTGGCGTAGGTCTCGTGGTTCTTCTCGATGGCCGAGAGGTCGTAGAGGTAGTTGACCATCAACCCGCGGGATTGGGCGAGGCCCTTGGCCGAGACGTCGCCGAGGAAGTTGAGGCGCTCGAGCCGGGCACCGTTGCCGAGATGGAACCGGGCGACGGGATCGAGGGGCCGTCCCCGCTCGTTCTTGGCGCGCAGGAAGTAGGCGGCGGCCGCCGGAATCATCGCCTTGCGCACGGCCTCGCACTTGGCCTTGTCGGCCTGCCAATCCGGCTCGTCGATGATGCGCAGGGCCTCGACGTCCTCGCGGGTCAGCCCCTGCGGGGCATCGGAGCGGCGCTCGCGGTCGAGCCAGGCCGAGAAGCCCGGAACCGGCGAGAGGGTGACGAAGGTCTTCAGGCTCGGGATCTCCCGGGCGAGATCCTCGACCACCTGCTTGATCAGGAAGTTGCCGAAGGTGACGCCGGCGAGGCCCTTCTGGCAGTTCGAGATCGAGTAGAAGATCGCCGTGGTCGCGGCCTTCAGCGGCAGGGGCTCGCGCTCATGCGCCAGGATCGGCGCGATGGCGGGGGCGATGCTGGCGGTGAGCGCGACCTCGACGAAGATCAGCGGCTCGTCGACCAGGGCGGGATGGAAGAACGCGAAGCAGCGCCGATCCGTCGGCTCGATCCGCCGGCGCAGGTCGTCCCAGCCGGTGATCTCGTGCACCGCCTCGTAGCGGATGATCTTCTCGAGGATGTGGGCCGGGGTCGTCCAGTCGATGTGGCGCAGGACCAGGAAGCCGCGGTTGAACCACGAGGCGAACAGGTGCTCGAAATCGCTGTCGAGGCTGTCGGCGGCATCGATGAGATCGGGATCGGCTTCCTCCTGACGGAGTTCGCGGCGCAGCCCGAACAGGTCCTCACGCATCCGGACCAGGGCGCGGGTCCCGTCCTTGGCGAGGTTCAGGCGGCGGATGAGCTCCTGGCTCCGCGGCTCGGCCGCGTCGTGGAGGGCGCCCAGGGCCGCACGGGTCGGATCGGCCCGGTAGGCCGCGATCGCCTCGTCCACGGCAGCATGGTCGGCGGTGAACTCGGTGGCGACCAGGCGCAGGAAACTGGCGCGCTCGGGCCGCGCCAGGGTGGTGTAGCGCTCGAGGATCAGCCGGGCCAGGGCAACGCCGGAGGCCTCGCCCCGGCGGGAGATCAGGTCCTCGCAGAGCTTGACCAGTTCCTGCGCGTTGGCGCGGGCCGCGAGGTCGCCGCGCCCGATGCCGATGAGATCCCGGCCCCGGTCGCTGATCGTCTGAAGCAGATCGCCGAAGAAAGAGATCGCCGCCATGGCACGCCGCCTGCCCCTTACTGGCGCCCGACCTGGGCGCACCGGTGGCCCCGCGCGTCGTGGGGTCCCGGCTTGGCCGCTACCTTAAGGCGGCTCAGCGCGCAGGACCAGAGACCGTGGCCGTAAAGACGCGCAGGGCGCGGGTCCGGCCCTAGTCTTCGCCGGAAGCGGGGGCGATCTCCGCCTGATCCGCCCGCTCGCGCCAGTCCACCACTCCGTGCTGGCGCGCGAAGCGCAGCTCGGCGGCCCGCAGGGCGCGCATCGGGTCACGGGCGCGGGCAATGTCTACCGAGCCGACCGTGAACGGCACTCCCAGGATCTGCTTGGCAAAGTTGACGCGGTACGTCGCCATTCGAAACTCCCCGGACGATGAGTGCTGCCTCGCCGGAACGCCGACTTGACCTCCGCGAACGCCGCGACTCACCGTTTCCGATTTCAATCAGAGCGCAAGTTGCGCGGAATTCCAAGTGCAGGCTGCACGGCGGCTCCTCGCAACACAGGTCGCCCATAACAACCGGTATATGGGAAGACTGAAATCCTGCGAGAACGCCCCGCGACGACGTGGCCAGACAGCTTGGCCGCGACGGCTTGGCCAGGCGGCTTGGCCGAGACGGCTTGACCCCGGCAGCTTGGCCGAGCGGGCGGCACCAGGGCAAAGCCCTCGTGTGCGGGGGAAACCCCCGTCTGCGGACGAGTCGAGCCCCGATCGGCCGGGGGAGCAGGACGGCGGCGCACGACCGGTCCCCCTCGCCGGACCGTTCCGGGTTGCCGAAGTCGATGCGCGGGCCTAACCGGACAGCGGCTGCCCCGCCCGGGGCCCTGGTCCCATCGCGGCTCCGGCTCCGCCGCTCCCCGAGATTCCACGCATGACCATCGAAGCCTGTTCGTCGCCCTGTCTGCACGCGCGCGGAGTCGCCGGGGGCCGCCCGGCATGAGCGGTGGAGCACAGAGCGAGACGGCCGGACGCCACGGGTTCACGCTGCGGGCCCGGATCGGACTGACCCTGATCGCGGGCGGGGCCGTCGCCAACATCTACTACAACCAGCCCCTGCTCGGGCTCCTCGTCGGGGAGTTCGGCGAGCGTGCCGCCCTCTGGGTCCCGACCGCCTCCCTCGTCGGCTACGGTCTCGGCATCCTCGGCCTGGTCCCGCTGGGGGACAGCCTGTCCCGCCGCAGCCTGATCATCGGCCAGACCCTCGGCCTCGCCGTGGCGCTCCTGGCCGCGGCGCTGAGCCCGAACCTCGCCTGCCTCGCGCTGTCCAGCCTCGTCATCGGCATCCTCGCCTCGGCGGCGCAGCAGGCGGTCCCCTTCGCCGCCGAGCTGGCGCCGGACGCCACCCGCGGCAGCGTGGTGGGCCAGGTCATGACCGGCCTCCTCACCGGCATCCTGCTGGCGCGTACGGCCAGCGGCCTCGTCGGCGCCCAGTACGGCTGGCGGGCGGTGTTCTTCGCCGCCGCGGTCGTGGCGCTGGGGATGGCCGGCATCGCCGCCGCCACGCTGCCGAAGATTCCCCAGACCCGCCCCCTGCGCTACCGCGCCCTGATGCTGTCGATCCTCCACCTGGTGCGCAGCCAGCCGGTGCTGCGCCGGTCGAGCCTGTCGCAGGGACTGCTGTTCGCCAGCTTCAACGCCTTCTGGGCGACCCTGGCCCTGCTGGTGGAGGCGCCGCCCTTCAACCTGACCGCGGCCGGCGCCGGGATGTTCGGCGTCATCGGCGTCGCGGGCGCCTTCGTGGCCCCGCTCTCGGGCCGCTTCACCGACCGGCGCGGCCCGCGCCCAATGGTGGTGGCCGGCGCCCTCTTCGTGGTCGCGGCCTTCGCGGTGCTGTGGGCGGGCGGCGCCGGGTCCCTGATCGCGGTGGGCCTCGGCGTCCTCCTGATCGACATCGGGCTGAACGCCGCCCTCATCGCCACCCAGACCCGGGTCTACGCCCTCGTTCCCACCGCGCGCGGGCGAATCAACACCGTGCTGTTCACGGTGATGTTCGTGTTCGGGGCGCTCGGGGCCTTCGCCGGCTCCCAGGCCTTCCTCATGGCCGGGTGGTCCGGCGTCTGCGCCGTCGGCATCCTCCTGGCGGGCGCGGGCTTCCTCGTGAACCTGCTGGAGCCGAGACGCGCCTGATTCCCCCTTACCGGAGGATCCGGGACAGCCGGCACCAGGCCGCCTTGTCCGGCGGCAGGCCGAAGCGCAGGCGCGCGGGGGCCTCGGCGAAGCGCCGGACATAGATCCCGGCCGCACCGAGGCGGTCGTAGAGGCCGGGCGCGTCGGGAAAGTCGGCGGTGCGGAACAGGCAGGTGCCGCCGATGGGTGTTCCGCCGGCCCGCCGGATCATCCGGTCGAGGCGCGCGGCATCCGCGGCCCGGGCGATCGCAGCTTCCCGCCGCCAGGACGCGTCGGATAGGGCGGTGCGCCCGATGGCGAGGGCGGGGCCGGAGACCGCCCAGGGCCCGAGCGCCTCCGCGAGGGCGGCGGCGCGACCCGGTTCGCCGAGGGCGAAGCCGAGCCGGATGCCGGCGAGACCGTAGGTCTTTCCGAAGGAGCGCAGGACCACGAGGCCCGGGCCGAGGGAGGCCCCCAGGGTCTCGAGCGGCTCCAGGTCGGCGAAGGCCTCATCGACGACGAGCAGGCCGCCACGGCCCGCGAGGTCGCTGGCGAGCGCCCGCAGCGTTGCGGCCTCCCAGGTCCGTCCGTCCGGGTTGTTGGGGTTCACGACGACGACCACGTCCGCGTCCCGGGCCGCCGCGAGTCCCGGCACGGTCGCGACGGCGTGGCCGGCCCGGGTCCAGGCGGCGGCGTGCTCGGCATAGGTCGGTCCCAGCACGGCGACCCGGCCACGGGGCTGCAGGCGCGGCAGGGTCTCGATCAGGATCTGGGTTCCGGGCGCGGCGACGATGCGCTCGAGATCGGCCACTCCGTAAGCCTCGGCGGCGGCCGCGCGCAGGGCAGCGAGGTCGGCGGCCGAGGGCAGGCGCTGGAAGGCGCTGGCGTCGAGGGCCGGACACGGATAGGGCACCGGATTGATCCCCGTGGAGAGATCGAGCCAGGGCTCGGGCGCTTGCGGGAAGAGGCGCCGGGCGGCATCGAGGTCGCCGCCATGGGCGATTCCCTCCCCGGTCCCCGGGCCGCGCGCCATCACCGAGACCGCATGTCCTGGACCGCCCTCACCCATCCGCCCGATACGCTCATCGTCCTGGTGCTCGCCCTCGCCGTCGAGGCGGCGGTCGGCTATCCGGACCGGCTCTACAGGGCGCTCGGCCATCCTGTCACCTGGATCGGCGCGCTGATCGCGGCCCTCGACCACCATTGGAACCGGGGGGCGCCCATCCGTCGCCGTCTCGCGGGTGTGGCCGGGCTCCTCGTGCTGCTGGGAGTCGTCGGCGGCCTCGCCCTGGTCCTCACCGCGCTGGCCGGGGCCGCCGGCCTCCTGCCCGCGCTCGTCGCCCTCGCCCTGCTGGCGGCGAGCCTGCCGGCCCAGCGCAGCCTCCACAGCCACGTCGCCCGCGTGGCGGCCGATCTGCGGCGCGACGGCCTCGCGGGCGGGCGTCTCGCCGTGTCGATGATCGTCGGGCGCGATCCCGAGACCCTGGACGAGGCCGGCATCTGCCGGGCCGCCATCGAGAGCCTCTCCGAGAACTTCTCCGACGGCATCGTGGCGCCGACCTTCTGGATCGGGGTCGGCGGCCTGCCCGGCGGCGCGCTCTACAAGGCGATCAACACGGCCGACAGCATGATCGGCCACCGCACCCCGCGCCACGCGGCCTATGGCTGGGCCGCCGCCCGCCTCGACGATCTCGTGAACCTTCCGGCTTCGCGGCTGACCGCCCTGCTCCTCATCGCGGCCGCGGCCGTCCATGCCGGCGCGTCGCCCGGCCATGCCTGGCGGGCGGTGCGGCGGGATGCGGGCCGCCACCGCTCGCCCAATGCCGGCTGGCCGGAGGCCGCCATGGCCGGCGCCCTCGGCCTTCGCCTCGCAGGCCCCCGCACCTACGGCGCCACCCGCGTCGAGGATGGCTGGATGGGCGACGGGCGCGCCGCGGCGACCCCGGCCGACGTGGAGCGGGCGCTTGCACTCTACCGCACGGCGTGCGGATTCCTGTTCGGGCTCGCCCTCCTCGCCCTCGTCCTCCTCAAGGTTGCCCTCGCATGATCCGGTCGAAGACGACGCGCCTCGGGCGATGCGGGGCCCTGGCGCTGGCCGCCCTCGTCGCTCCGACGCCCGGCCGCACCGGCGAGGCCGTGCCGACGCCCTACACCGTGATCGGCGACTTCGACGGCGAGACGACGGACGACAGGGCCTACGACCTCAGCGGCATGGCCTGCCGCCCGGCGGACGCGGACGGCAGCCGCCTCTGCGTCGTGGTCAACGACGAGAACCGCGGCGCGCAGTTCGCCCGCCTCGGCGGGACCACGCTGACGCCCGGCGCCGTTGCCTACGACCTCGGCACGGCGCCCGCGCGGGACATCCGCGGCACGCGCCCCGCGCAGTCCCGGTGCAGCGGCGGCAACGGAAAGTTCGATCAGCTCGACGGCGAGGCCGTGGCCTATGCCGCGCCCTTCTTCTACGTCACCGGCTCGCACGGCTGCACCCGGGGCAAGCGCAAGTACAAGCTGTCGTCGATGATCCTGACGCGCCTGCGACCGAACGCCGACGGCACCGCCGCCGCGGAGACGGTGAGCACATACCGGCTGTTCGACGCCCTGATGGCCGCTGCGCCCGTCCGCGACTACGTGCTGCGCGACCTGGAATTCGACTGGAACGCCGTGCCGCCGGAGGGCACGCCCCAGCCGAACGGCCTGAACGTCGAGGGGCTCGCCGTCGTGGGCGACCGGCTCTACGCGGGCCTGCGGGCACCGAGCCTCGACGGCAAGGCCTTCCTCGTCTCCGTCCCGGTCGAGGCACTGTTCGCGGACGGAAACGCCGCCCTGTCGGCCGAGGTCACCACGATCGCCCTGGAGGCCGGACCCGATGCCGGCATCCGCGACCTCACGATCCTGCCCGACGGACGGATGCTGGTGCTCACCGGCTCGTCCCGCAACGGCCTGCCCGTGCCCTCTCGACTGTCCCTCGCCGCGTTGCCCTCCGGCACCCTCACCGCCGTCGCCACCCTGGCGCCGGTCCGGGGCGAGAACGAGAAGGGCAAGGTCATCGACGGCAAGGCCGAGGCCGTGGTCCCGCTCGGGCCGGGCCAGGTGCTCGTCCTGTTCGACAGCCTCCGGAACGGGGCGCCGCACGCCTACGCGGTGCCGATCCCCGAGATCGACGCGCCGACGCCCCCCTGAGGCCCGGGGCCGGCATCCGCCGCGACCCGGCGGGCGGCGTCACGGCGGAGCGCCGAGAGGACGACGAACATCAGGCTCGCACCGAGCCCGAGGCAGGCCGCCAGGAAGTACATCGGCGCGAGGTTGCTGCCGGTCTGGTCGCGGATGAACGGCACGGCGTTCTGCGCGATGAGGCCGCCGAGGTTGCCCACCGAATTGATGGCGGCGATGCCGGCGGCGGCGCTCGCGCCCTTGAGGAAGGTCGCCGGCAGGGACCAGAACACGGGCTGCGCCGAGAACACGCCGGCCGCGGCCACGCAGAGGCAGGCGAACTTCACCACCGATCCGGGGAGTAGGACGCTGAGCACCAGGGCCAGGGCCGCCACGAGGCCCGGCACCACCACGTGCCAGACCTGGTCGCCCGTGCGCGCCGCCCGCCGCGGCACCCACCACAGGGCCAGCGCCGTGATCAGCCACGGGATGATGTTGATGAAACCGTTGACGGTGTTCGAGACGTCGAAGCTGCGTACCACCGTCGGAAGCCAGTAGCTCAGGCCGTAGGCGGCCAGCGGGAAAGCGATGTAGACGGAGGCGAGCATCCAGACCCGACGGTCGAGGAGGGCCGCGAACGGATTGCCGTGCTCGACCTTCCCGCCGGATTCGCGCTCGGCCGCGAGGGTGCGGCTCAGCCAGTCGCGTCCGTCCCGGCTGAGCCAGGGCGCCTGTTCCGGCCCGTCGGGCAGGATGCGCAGGACGATGACGGCCAGGGCCAGGGCGGGGATTCCGGTGGCCACGAACACCCATTGCCAGCCCTTGAGGCCGAGGGTGCCGTCGAGGTCGAGGAGCGCGCCGCCGATGGCCGCGCCGACGGCGTTGGCCAGCGCGCTCGCGATCATGAACCAGCCGATCATCCGCGCCCGGTGCGATTGCGGAAACCACAGGGTCAGGGCGAACAGGACGCCGGGGAAGAAGCCCGCCTCCGCGACGCCCAGGAGGAAGCGGAGAACGTAGAACATCGTCGTGTTCTGGGTGAAGCCGAGCAGCAGGGTAATCAGTCCCCAGGTGAGCATGATCCGGGCGAACCAGCGCCGGGCGCCGACCCGCTCCAGGATGACGTTGCTGGGCACCTCGAACAGGAAGTAGCCGAGGAAGAACAGCGATGCCCCGAGCCCGTAGACGCTCTCGCTGAGGCCGAGATCGCCCACCATCTGCAGCTTGGCGTAGGAGATGTTCTGCCGGTCGATATAGGCGATCAGGTACATCAGCCCGAGGAGCGGCATCAGCCGCAGCGTCACGGTGCGGATCGTCGCCTCGGCGACCCGGGCGTCGACTTGGGGCGGGGACGGGGTCATCGGGAGCTTCCTCGCCGCGCCCGCTTCGACTCGGGCGTTCCGGCTCGGAGCCTAATCCGTCCGGCCGCTACGACGCCAGGGCGAGGAGCGCGTCGCAGGCGACATGCGCCTCGCAATGATCGGCGAGCCGGTCGAGCACCGCCTCGATGCCGGCCTCGTAGGCCAGCCCGCCCGGGGCCGCGCCGAGGCGGGCGAGCCAGGCGCCGCGCTGGCGGTCGTCGGCGAACAGGCCGTGCACGTAGGTGCCGGTCACGCGGCCGTCGGCCGAGACTGCGCCGTCGAAGCGCCCGTCCGCCAGTTGGATCGCCGGGCGCGCGGTGTCGGGCCCGGTGGTGTCGCCCACATGCATCTCGTAGCCCGAGAACGGTACGCCGTCCGGCTGGCTGGTGCCGGTGACGGCGGCCAGGTGCTTCTCCGGCGTCATCACGGTCGCGATGTCGAGGAGCCCGAGGCCCGGCACCGAGCGGGGCGCGCCCTCGATGCCGTGCGGGTCGTCGATGCGCCGGCCGAGCATCTGGTAGCCGCCGCAGAGCCCGAGCACCCGCCCGCCGCGCCGGACATGGGCGTGCAGGTCGATGTCCCAGCCCTCCGCGCGAAAGGCTTCGAGGTCGTCGATGGTGGTCTTCGAGCCGGGCAGCAGCACGAGGTCGGCCACCGGGATCGGCTCGCCCGGGCGCACCAGCACCACCGCCACGTCGGGCTCGGCCCGGAGCGGGTCGAGGTCGTCGAAGTTGGCGATGCGCGGCAGCACCGGCACGGCCACGACCTTGCGCCCGGTCGATCCGGCGCCCGAGCCCGCGAGCCCGAGGGCATCCTCCGCCGGCAGGCGAGCCGCGTCGGGAAAGTGCGGGATCAGCCCGAAGCTCGGCCAGCCGGTCGCCTGCGCGATGGTGGCCATGCCGTCGGCGAACAGGCTGGGATCGCCGCGGAAGCGGTTGACGAGAAAGCCCCGGATCATCGCGGCATCGGCCGGATCGATCACCGCCTTGGTGCCGACGAGGCTGGCGATGACGCCGCCCCGGTCGATGTCGCCGAGCAGGATCACCGGCGTGCCGGTGGCGCGGGCAAAACCCATATTGGCGATGTCGCCGGCCCGCAGGTTGACCTCGGAGGCCGAGCCCGCCCCCTCGACCACCACGAGGTCGGCCTCGGCCTTCAGATACGCGAAGCTTTCCAGCACCGAGGCGAGGAGGCGCGGTTTCCAGGCCTGGTAGTCCCGCGCCTTGGCGGTGCCGACCATGCGGCCCTGGACCACGACCTGGCTGCCGGTCTCGCTCTGGGGCTTCAGCAGCACCGGGTTCATGTGCACCGAGAGCGCCACGCCGGCCGCCCGCGCCTGCAAGGCCTGGGCCCGCCCGATCTCGCCGCCATCGGCCGTGACGGCGGCGTTGTTCGACATGTTCTGCGGCTTGAACGGCCGCACGGCGAGCCCGCGCCGGGCGAAGACCCGGCACAGCCCGGCGACGATCAGCGACTTGCCGACATCCGAGCCGGTGCCCTGGATCATGAGGGCGCGGGTCATGGCTGTGGCCGCCCCGACGGGGACGTCGCGCAGGCCGGATCGACGGGGCGCCCGGCGCGATGAAAGGCCAGGATGGCGGCCCCGTAGGTCTCGACCACCTCCGCGAACGGTACGCGCTCCGCCGTGAACAGCACGGCCCGATGCCGGAACAGATGGTCCGGGATCGCGAGGTCGCCGCAGGTCGCCGCCGGGGGCGGCGCCTGGTCCCACCCGTGCGGCAGGGGCTGCCACAGGAGCTCGGCACCGATGGTCTGCCGCGTCGTGCCGAGGGCCTGGACCACCCGGCCGAACGGTGTGTCGGTGGTCTCGAGAAGGCGGTTCATCTCCGGGGTCAGGCGCTCGGGCACGTACCAGTTGTCCGCCTCGGACAGGACGTGGTCGCCGCAGGCGAGCTTCACCTGACGGTAGCGCAGGAGCGTGTCGGGCCCGGCATTCAGGCGCCGGCGCGTCTCCTCCGAGGCCGGCTTGTCCGCGCCGCGCTGCAGGTTCGCGGCGAGCCGGGGGGTCGCGGCCATGCCGTGCTCGGCGCACCAGCCTTCGAGGGTCGCGGTGGCGGAGCGGCTGGCGAGCAGCCGGGCGTTCAGCCCCTCCACCACGGCCAGGGCCTCGACGCGGCCCAGATAGGTGGCGGGCCACGGCCCGGCCGGGTCGGCCCGGACTCCGTGCGCTCCCAGCACGGTGGACAGCGCGACCGCCACGATGGCCGCCCGCATCAGAACTCGATCCCCGCCTGCGCCTTCACCCCGGCGGCGAAGTGGTGCTTCACGCTGCCCATCTCGGTGACGAGGTCGGCGGCCTCGATCAGGGCCGGCTTGGCGTTGCGGCCGGTGACGATGACGTGGAGGTCCGGTCGGCGCCCCCGGAAGGCCGCCACCACGGCGTCGAGATCGAGGTAGTCGTAGCGCAGCGCGATGTTGAGCTCGTCCAGCACAACGAGGCGGATCGTCGGATCGGCCATGAGCTCGAGGGCCTTGGCCCAGGCGTGCTCGGCGGCGGCGATGTCGCGGGCCTTGTCCTGGGTCTCCCAGGTGAAGCCTTCGCCGAGCGTGTGCCAATCGATCTGATCGCCGAAAGCCTTGAGGGCGTGCTTCTCGCCGGTGTCCCAGGCGCCCTTGATGAACTGCACCACGCCGACGCGCCAGCCATGGCCGAGGGCCCGCAGCATCAGCCCGAGGGCCGCCGTGGTCTTGCCCTTTCCGGGACCGGTATTGACGATGAGGAGCCCCTTCTCGATCGTCTTCTCCGCCACCTCGGCGTCCTGGACGGCCTTGCGCTTCTCCATCTTCTCGCGGTGCCGCGCGGCCTCGGTCTCGGCGTCCGTCATGGGGTGGCTCCGGGTTGGGGTTTCACGATCATCGGCAGGCCCGCCACCGTGAGGACGACGCGGTCCGCCTGGGCCGCGAGGCGCTGGTGCAGGCGCCCGGCGGCATCGCGGAAGCGGCGCGCGAGGGCGTTGTCCGGCACGATCCCGAGGCCGACCTCGTTGCCGACCAGGACCACCGGGCCGGGGGCCGCCGCACAGGCCGCGAGCAGCGCGGCGGTGGCAGCCTCGAGGTCGGCCTCGGCCAGGATGAGGTTGGTGAGCCAGAGGGTGAGGCAATCGACCAGCACCGGCCCGGTCGCGGCGGCGACCGCCTCGGCCAGGGCGATCGGCACGTCCTGCGTGATCCAGCCCTCCGGGCGGCGGGCGCGGTGGAGCGCGATGCGCTCCCGCATCTCGTCGTCCCAGGCCTGGGCGGTGGCGAGGTAGAGCCAGGGTCGAGGCTGGGCCTCGATCAGCGCCTCGGCATGGGCGCTCTTGCCCGAGCGCGCGCCGCCGAGCACGAGGATCATTCGGGGTGGAGGATGCGGCATGGGGCATGCTGTGCCCGATATCGAGGTCCGAGGTCAAAGGCGGGAAACCCGCCCGGGCCGCGTTGTCAGCGGATCGGCAACCGCGTAGAAGCGAGGATCGGACGGTGCCCCGGCGACGGGGTGAAAAGGGAATGCGGTGAGGGGGCGACCCTGAAACCGCGGCTGCCCCCGCAACTGTGAGCGGAGACGGGACTGCCATCAGCCACTGGAGCGATCCGGGAAGGCGGCAGGACCAGCGACCCGCGAGCCAGGAGACCTGCCGTCGAAAGTGGACCTGCCGTCCACGCCCCATCCTTGACGGCCGCCGGCGGGGTGGCCAGGAGATGTACCCGATGTCGACCAACACCCTCGTCCTGACCGGCAGCCGCACCAACGAGCGCCTCGGCGCCGTGTTCGTGGCCGCCTTCCTCGGCCTCGGCCTCGTGTTCATGGCCGGCTTCGCCCCGGCGATGGCGCTGCACAACGCGGCGCACGACTTCCGGCACAGCCAGAACTTCCCCTGCCACTGAGCGCCTCCGCTTAAGGCAGAACCGCCCATGATCATCCGGCTCGTGTCGGCGGCCCTGGTCGCCGGCTTCCTCGCGGCTGTCGTCGCGACGGGCCTGCAGCTCGCGCTCACCTCGCCGCTCATCATCGCGGCCGAGCGCTACGAGACGCAGGCCTCCGCCGCGCCCGGCCGGCCGACCCCCGCTTCCCTGATCGTCCGCGTCCACGGCGGTCACGATCACGGCACCAAGGCCCCCTCGGTGGCGGGCGGCGAAGTCGCGCCCGACTGGCAGCCGGGCCCCGGCCTGCCGCGCATGGCCTTCACGGCGCTGGCCACCCTGGTGGGCGGCGTCGGCTACGCGCTCCTGCTCGGTGCCGTGCTCCTCGCCTGCCACCGCGAGCCCAGCCCCGAGGCCGGCCTGCGCTTCGCCATCGGGGGCTTCCTCGCCGTGGCGCTGGCCCCGGCCCTCGGCCTGGCCCCGGAACTCCCCGGCATGGAGGCCGCGCCGCTGGCCGACCGCCAGTTCTGGTGGGTGATGACCGCCGCGGCCACCGCCATGGGCCTCTACCTCATCGCGATCCGGCGGGCGCCGATCACCATCGCGGGCGGCCTCGTGCTCCTCGTGGCGCCCCATCTTGCCGGGGCGCCGGAGGCGAGCCACGCCGCCTCGAA
This sequence comes from Methylobacterium sp. AC690, assembly GCF_979256535.1. Taxonomy (NCBI): domain Bacteria; kingdom Pseudomonadati; phylum Pseudomonadota; class Alphaproteobacteria; order Hyphomicrobiales; family Methylobacteriaceae; genus Methylobacterium; species Methylobacterium sp. AC690. Next base: position 192,749 of record NZ_CEEDOX010000001.1, read on the forward strand.
CCTGCCGGCCTCCTACGCCGCCCAGTTCGCCGCGCGCTCGCTCGGCATCGCCTTCGTGTTCTGGGCGGTGATCGGGTTGGCCTATGGCTGGGCCTGGGGCCTCTTCGGCCGAACCCGGCCGACCCATGCCTGAGGCCGCGCCCGTCACCCTCTACGTCTGCGCCACCTGCCGGGCGGCCGGCGATACGGCGGAGCCCCGCGCCGGCGCCCGCCTGCTGGCGGCGCTCCAGGAGGCCGTGAGCACCGGGGCCCACCCCGGCATCACGGTCGAGAGCGTCGAATGCCTCTCGGTCTGCAAGCGCCCCTGCACCGTGGCGGTCGCCTCGCAAGGCCGCTGGACCTACGTCTACGGCGACCTCGACCCGGTTGCCTCCGCCGGCACCATCCTGGACGGCGTCGCGCTCTACGCCGAGACAGCGGACGGCATCGTGCCCTGGAAGGCGCGGCCCCAGGAATTCCGCAAGGGCGTCGTCGCCCGCATCCCGCCGTTCCCCGCTCCTCTGCCGCCGCTCGCGGCGCCCCGCATCACGGACGCCGCCGAATGACCCTCGTCGCCAAGATCCCCTGCACCATCGTCACGGGCTTCCTCGGGGCCGGCAAGACCACCCTGGTGCGCCACCTCGTGGAGAACGCCGGCGGCCAGCGCCTCGCCATCATCGTCAACGAGTTCGGCGACATCGGCTTCGACGGCTCGTTCCTGGCCGCCTGCGGCATCGAGGGCTGCGGCGACGAGGACATCGTCGAGCTCGCCAACGGCTGCATCTGCTGCACCGTGGCCGACGACTTCGTGCCGGCCCTGAACAAGCTCCTCGACCGGGCCGATCCGCCCGAGCACATCCTGATCGAGACCTCGGGCCTCGCCCTGCCGAAGCCCCTGGTCCAGGCCTTCCAGTGGCCGGCGATCCGCTCGCGGGTGACGGTGGACGGCGTGGTCGCGGTCATCGACGGCCCCGCCGTGGCCGCGGGCTTCTTCGCCGACGACCCGGCGGCGCTGGCCGCCCAGCGCGCCGACGACGCCAGCGTCGACCACGACAATCCGCTGGAAGAAGTGTTCGAGGACCAGCTCCTCTGCGCCGACCTCGTGGTGATGAACAAGGCCGACCTCCTCGACGAGGCCGGGCGCGCCAAGGTGCGCGCCGAGGTCACCGAACACCTGCCCCGCGCGGTGAAGATGGTGGAGGCCGAGCACGGCCGCCTCGACCCGCGCGTGATCCTGGGAATCCAGGCGGCGGCCGAGGACGACCTCGACGCGCGTCCCTCCCACCACGGCGACGGCGAGGACCACGACCACGACGACTTCGATTCGGTGGCGCTGCCCGTGGCGGCCACGGCCTCCGCCGAGGACCTGGCGCTTCGCGTCGCCCGCGCCGCCGAGACCGAGGGCGTGCTGCGCATCAAGGGCTTCGCCGAGGTCACCGGCAAGCCGATGCGCCTCGTGGTCCAGGGCGTCGGCGCCCGCATCGCCCACCATTACGACCGCCCCTGGAAGTCCAGCGAGCCCCGCGACGGCCGCCTCGTGGTGATCGGCCTCAAGGGCTTCGACCAGGGCGCCGTCGCCGCCGCCCTGGCGGGATAAGCGCCCGCCATGCACCTGATCCGCATCGATACGGTCTCCCTCGACGAGGGCGAAGCCGCGATCGATCTCGGTCAGGCGCCGGGCGACATCGTCTTCCTCTCCTTCACGGATTCCGACCTGTTCGGCATGGCCGGCGCCTACGCGGCGGTGTTTCCGGCAGCCTCGGACGCGGCCCCGACCCTGCGACTCGCCAAGCTCGCCAAGCTCCGCCACCCGATGTCGGTCGACCTCTACGTCGAGTCGGTGATCGCCCGGGCGCGGATCGTGGTGATCCGCTGCCTCGGCGGGCTCGATTACTGGCGCTACGGGATCGAGCGCGCCAGCGCGGCCGCCCGCGCCGCCGGGGTCGCCCTCGTGGTGCTGCCGGGCGACGACCGGCCCGACCCACGCCTCGACGCCTATTCCACGAAGCCGGAGCTCGCCTCCGACTTCGACGCCTACTTCCGCGCCGGGGGCGCGGCAAACCTGCGCCGCCTGATCGGACGCCTGGCTGCCGCGATCGGCTATGCCGGGCCGGTCGAACCGCCGCTGCCCCTGCCCCGCGGATTCGTCTGCTGCCCGGGCTGCGGCCCCGTCGCGGACGACCAGGCGCTCGCCGCCGGACGGCCGTTCCGGACCGCCCCGGCGGAGGCGCCCCTGGCGCTGCTGGTGGTCTACCGGTCCAGCGTGCTCTCCGGTGATACCGCGCCGATCGCCGCGTTGGGCGCCGCGCTCCAGGCGCGCGGCCTCGCGGTGCTGGCCGTGGCGGTGTCGAGCCTGAAGGACCCCGCCGCGACCGCGCCCTTGCGGGCCGTTATCGCCGCGCACCGGCCCGCCATCGTCATCGCCGCCACCGCCTTCTCGGCCCGGGAGGATGCAGGTTTCGTCCTCGATACCGCCGATTGCCCGGTCCTCCAGGCCTTCAGCATCGGTGCGGCGCGGGACGCCTGGACCGCCTCCACCCGCGGCATGGGTGCAGCCGACCTCGCCATGCAGGTCGCCCTGCCGGAATTCGACGGCCGGCTCTCGGGCTTTCCGATCTCGTTCAAGGAGGAGGGTCCGGAAACCGAGGGCTTCGCCGAGCGACGCGCCGTGCCGCACGCGGAGGGCATCGCGGCCCTGGCCGAGCGGGCCGCCGCCTGGATCCGCCTCGCCCGGCTGCCCCGGGCCGAGCGCCGCCTGGCCCTGGTGCTCTCGGATTACCCCGCCCGCGGCGGCCGCGCGGGATTCGCCGTCGGGCTCGATACGCCCGAAAGCGCGCGCGCGATCGTCGCGGACCTGCGGCAGGCCGGCTACGGCGTCGGCGCGCTGCCCGAGCCCGAGGCGCTGATGCGGGCGCTGACGCGCGGTCCCCGGGACTTCGCGGTCGCCCTCGACGCCTACCGGGCGTGGCTCGGCACGCTGCCGGAGACAGCCCGCGCGGCCCTCGACGCCGAGTGGGGTCCGCCCGAGGCCGACCCGGCCTGCCGGAACGGCGCCTTCCGCTTCGCGAGCGTGGCCCCGCAGGGCAGCCGCCTCGCGGTCTTCCTGCAGCCGGATCGCGGGCGGTCGAAGGACCGGAAGGCCGCCTATCACGACCCCGACGCGGTGCCGACCCACGCCTATCTGGCCTTCCATCTCGGCCTGCGCAGCCGGTTCGACGCGCTCATCCACCTCGGCACCCACGGCACCACCGAGTGGCTGCCGGGCAAGGCCGTCGCCCTGTCGCCGGATTGCTGGCCGGCCCGCGCCGTCGGGGCGCTCCCGGTGGTCTATCCCTTCATCGTCGACGATCCGGGCGAGGCCGCGCCCCTGAAGCGCCGCCTCGGGGGCGTCGCCCTCGGGCACCTGACGCCGCAGACCGGCGTGACGGGGCTCGACCCCGACGCGGCACGCCTGCGCGAACTCGTGGAGGAGTACTCCGCCGCCAGCGTCCTCGACCCGCGCCGCGCCGCGATCCTGGCGCGCACCATCCTGGACGAGGCGCTGTCGGCCGGGCTGCTCGCCGGCGCCGGGATCGACGCCGGGACGCCGATGCCGGACGCGCTCGCGGCCCTCGACGCGCATCTCTGCGACCTCGGGGAGGTGACCGCGCGCGACGGGCTGCACGTCTTCGGCCGCGCCGCCCCCGAGGCGCCCGCCGCCGTAGCGGCCTGTGCCGAGGGCGAGCGTCTCGGCCTGCTGCGCGCCCTCGACGGGCGCTTCGTGTCGCCCGGTCCCGCCGGCTCGCCGTCGCGCGGCCGCACCGACGTGATGCCGACGGGGCGCAACCTCGCCACCCTCGATCCGCGCAGCCTGCCGACCCGGGCCGCCACCACCCTCGGGGCCAAGGCCGCCGACGCCGTGGTCCTGCGCTACCTGCAGGACGAGGGCGAGTACCCGGCCCGGATCGTCATGGACCTCTGGGCCTCGCCGACCCTGCGCACCGGCGGCGAGGACATCGCCCATGCCTTGGCGCTGATGGGCGTGCGCCCGGTCTGGGACCATGCCTCGACCCGGGTCACCGGCTTCGAGGTGCTGCCGCTGGCCCTCCTCGACCGGCCGCGCATCGACGTGACGGTGCGGGTCTCGGGTGCCTTTCGCGACACCTTCCCGGAGACCCTGTCGCTCCTCGCCCGGGCCGCCGAGGCGGTGGCCGCCCGCGAGGAGGAGGACGACGAGAATCCCCTCGCCGCCGCACGCCGCCGGGGCGAGGCGCCGGCCCGCGTCTACGGCGCCGCGCCGGGGCGCTACGGTGCCGGGGCGGGCGGGCTCGCCCTCGACGGCGCCTGGGACAGCCGCGACGACCTCGGCCGGGCCTATCTCGACGCCACCTCCCATGCCTATGGCGGCGCGGCCGAGGCGGCGGATGCGGGCTTCGCCGCCCGGGTGGCCGGCGCCGATGCCTACGTGCACGCCTTCGACGTCGCCGAGCGCGATCTCCTCGACGGCGACGCCGCCGTGGAGGCGATGGGCGGCTTCTCGGCCGCCGCCGCCCTGACGGGGGCCCGCCCCGCCCTCTACAGCCTCGACGTCGCCACGCCCGAGACCCCGAAGGCCCGCACCGCCCGCGAGGATGCCGCCCGCCTGATCCGGGGCCGCCTCGCCCATCCGCGCTGGATCGCGGCGCAGCTCCGGCACGGCTATCGCGGCGCCCAGGAGCTGGCCCAGGGAATCGACGCGGTGTTCGTCCTCGCCGCCACGACGGATGCGGTCTCCGACGCCGACCTCGATCGGCTCTACGGCGCGATGATCGCCGATCTCGAGACCTTCGAAACCCTGCGGGCAGCCAATCCCGAGGCGGCCCGCGCCATCCTCGAACGGTTCGACGAAGCCCGCCGGCGCGGCCTCTGGACCACCCGGCGCAACGCCATGGCGGCGGACGAGATGGCTGCCGACGAGAGGGCTGCGGACGCGTTGCTGCGCGAGGCGGCGGAATGAACGCGCCCCGCCGCGTCGCCCCCGAGGCGCCGAGCCGGCGCGGCTGGTGCCCGAGCCTCGCCCGGCCGATGCCCACCGGCGACGGCCTGCTCGCCCGCGTCCACCCGCCCCTCGGGCGCCTCACCCCGGCCCAGGCCCGGGCGCTGGCGTCGGGCGCGCGCGGCTTCGGCAACGGCCATGTCGACGTCACCGCCCGGGCCAACCTGCAGATCCGCGGCGTCACCGAGGCGACCCGCTGCGGTCTGGCCGAAGCCCTGGCGGCCGTGGGACTCGGGGATGTCCGCCACGACGGAGGCCCGCAGCGCCTGACCCTGACCACGCCGCTGGCCGGGCTCGAACCCGCGGGGCCGGTCGATGTCCCGGCCCTGGCGCGCCGGATCGAGGCGCTCGGGCTGGCAATCCCCGGCCTGCCGCCGAAGGCGCTGGTCGCCGTCGAGGCAGCCGCCCAGGGCATCACCCTCGGCACCGCGGAAGCGGACCTTCACGGCGTCGTAACCCGGGGCGGCCTGGCCCTGCATCTCGCGGGCGATGCGGCCTGGTGGCGCCTGCCCGACGATGACTCGGAGACCGTCCTGGCGGCGGCCCTGCACCTGCTGGCAGCGAGCGGACAACGCCGCATGCGCGATGTCCCCGACGTGGCGCGCGCGGAGATCCCGGCTCGCTTCGCCCTGTCGCGCATCCCGGCCCCGGCGGCGGCGTCCGTCCTGAGCCCGGGCGTGTTCGCCCTGCCGACTCCCATCGGACCCGAACGCGGGTTCCCTCTCCCAGAGGGAGAGAGACAGGGTGAGGTATGTGGGTTGTCCGGAGCGATCGCACACCGCACCCCACCCCTCTCCTTCCAGGAGCGGGAGGCCCCGCGATCCTCACCGCCGAGGGCGGATGGCCCCGTCGCCCTCCTGGTCGACGCCCCCTTCGGGCGCTGCACGGCCGACGCCCTCGACAGTCTCGCTGAGACGGCGGACGCCGTCGGTGCAGCCGACCTGCGCCTCTCGCCGACCCGCGGCTTCCTCCTCGTCTGCCCCGATGCCGCAGCCGCCGAAATCGCGCGCGACACCCTGGCCGGGGCCGGATTCCTGACGCGGGCCGACGATCCGCGCGGCGCGGTGGCGGCCTGCCCCGGGGCGCCGGCCTGCGCGTCCGGCTCGACGCCGACCTTGCTCGACGCCGCTCGGTTGGCCGAAGCCTTCCGGCCCTTCGCGGCGCAGGGCCTGCGCGCCCATGTCTCGGGTTGCCTCAAGGGCTGTGCCCATCCGGGTGCGGCCGACCTCACCCTCGTCGGGCGGGAGGGGCAGTACGACGTGGTGCTGTCCGGGCGGCCCGATGCGTTGCCGGCGATGCGCCTCCCTTTCGAGGCCGCGCTGGAGCGCGTAAGGAGGGCGGATTCGGCCCATTCCCTCGCCCAGATCTTCCCAGAACACCCGCCAGGACCACGACCGTCATGAGTTCCCGCCTCGACTACCTGCGTGACGGTGGGGCGATCTATGCCCGCTCCTTCGCGATGATCCGGGCCGAGGCCGACCTCGCGCGCTTCCAGGGCACCGCCGAGCGGGTCGTGGTGCGGATGATCCACGCTTGCGGCATGACCGACCTGCCGCGCGACGTGGAGGCCTCGCCCGACTTCGCACAAGCCGGCGAGGCGGCCCTGAAGGCCGGCGCGCCGATCCTGTGCGACGTCCGCATGGTCGCCGACGGCGTCACGCGGGCTCGGCTGCCCGCCGACAACCGGGTGATCTGCACCCTGAGCGATCCGCGCGTGCCGGACCTCGCTGCTGCCATGAACACCACCCGGTCGGCTGCCGCGATGGAGCTCTGGCGCGAGCACCTGCCCGGCAGCGTCGTGGCGGTGGGCAACGCCCCGACCTCGCTGTTCCGCCTCCTCGAACTCCTCGACGAGGGCGTGCCGCCCCCCGCCGCCGTCATCGGCATTCCGGTCGGCTTCGTCGGCGCCGCCGAGTCGAAGGAAGCGCTCGCCCGCGACGGCCGCGTGCCCTTCATCGTGGTTCATGGTCGGCGCGGCGGCAGCGCCATGACGGCTGCGGCCATCAACGCGCTCGCGCAAGAGATCGAGTGAGTGATCGAGTGATGGATTCGGGCGAGCGCCTTCCCCCCGATGCGGCGGAGCGGACCGAGACTCCGCGGGCGGTGACCACCGGCACCCTGTACGGCGTCGGCATGGGCCCGGGCGAGCCGGACTACCTCACCGTCCGCGCCATGCGGGTGCTGGAGCGGGCTCCGGTGCTGGTGCATTTCTGCAAGAAGGGCCGACGGGGCAACGCCCGCACCATCGCGGATGCGGTTCTGGCGGCCGAGCCGGGGCGCGAATGCCCCCTGGTCTACCCCTACACCACCGAGCTCCACCCCGAGCACCCGGACTACGTCGCGGCGCTCGCCGCCTTCTACGACGACGCGGCCGGGCGCCTCGCCGACCATCTGGGCGCGGGCCGGGACGTCGCCATCCTGTCGGAGGGCGATCCGTTCTTCTACGGCTCGTTCATGCACCTGTGGCGGCGCCTGAAGGACCGCTTCCCCGTGGAGGTCGTGCCCGGCGTCACCGGGATGTCCGGCTGCTGGACCCGGGCCGGCACCCCCATCACCTGGGGCGACGACGTGCTGACCGTGCTGCCCGCCACCCTGTCGCATGCCGCCCTGGTGGAGCGCCTGCGTGCCACCGACGCCGCCGTGCTGATGAAGCTCGGCCGCCACCTGCCGAAGGTGCGGGCGGCGCTGGCCGAGGCCGGCGTGCTGGAGCGCGCGGTCTATGTGGAGCGCGGCACCATGGCGGGCGAGCGGGTGATCGCCCTCAAGGACAAGCCCGACGACGACGCGCCCTACTTCTCGATGGTGCTGCTGCCCGGCGAGGGACGCCGGCCGTGAGCGGCCCCACCCCGGATTCCGGGTCCGTCGCGATCATCGGTCTCGGCCCCGGCGATCCGCGCCTGCTGACGGCGGCCGCCCAGGAAGCCCTGGCCCAGGCGCAGGACCTCATCGGCTACATTCCCTACGTCGCCCGCGTCCCCGAGCGGCCGGGGCTCGTCCGCCACGCCAGCGACAACCGGGTCGAGGTCGACCGCGCGCGCCACGCCCTCGAACTCGCCGCCTCCGGCCGGCGCGTCGCGGTGGTCTCCGGCGGCGATCCCGGCGTGTTCGCCATGGCGGCGGCGGTGTTCGAGGCGGTGGAGGCCGGCGATCCGGCCTGGGCCCGGCTCCCCATCACGGTGGAGCCCGGCATCACCGCGATGCTGGCGGCCGCGGCCCGCCTCGGCGCACCGCTGGGCGGCGATTTCTGCGCGATGTCCCTCTCGGACAACCTCAAGCCCTGGGAGGTCATCACCGCCCGGCTGGAGGCGGTGCTGCGGGCGGATTTCGTGATCTCCCTCTACAATCCGATCTCCTCCGCCCGGCCCTGGCAGCTCGGCAAGGCTCTCGACCTGGCCGCCGAGATCCGGCGCGGCGACACGCCGGTGATCTTCGCCCGCGCCGTCTCGCGGCCGGACGAGGCGATCCGCGTCCTCACCCTCGACGAGGCGCGCACGACGACGGCCGACATGGCCACGATGGTGATCATCGGCGCCTCGGCCACCCGCCTGATTCCGCGCGGCGACGCGACACCCTTCGTCTACACGCCGCGCAGCGTCCCGGCGGCGTGATGCGCGGGTCGGCGCAGGCCTTGGATCGTCGCCGCTCGATCCCTTCGGATTCGGACGCGCGCGGGTCCTCTTTCCTCGCAGGAGAGGGACAGGGTGAGGTCTGGGACGTGTCCGGATGGGGCACGCCCCTGACCCCGGCCCTCTCCCACGCGGGGAAGGGGGGCCGTTCCGGCCCCATCAACCCCCGCGATCCGCCGGATCGACGATCAGAGGGCGGCGATCCCCGCGAGGGCGGCCGCGACGTCCGGCACGCTCGGCACGTCCGGCTTCTCCGGACGGGCGACCATCACGACCGGCAGGCCCAGGGCCCGCGCGGCGGCGATCTTGCCGTAGGTGGCGCCGCCTCCGGAATTCTTGCTGACCAGGATCTCGATCGCCCCCTCGGCCAGGAACGCCGCCTCGGCCGCCGCGTCGAAGGGGCCCCGGGCCTGGATCGCGGTGAGGCGCGGCACCGCCAGGGCGATGTCCTCGATGGCCCGCACGACGTAGTCGTGCTGCGGCGCGCCGGCGAAGGCCGCGACCTCCTGCCGGCCGATGGTGAGGAAGACCCGGCGCGGCGCGCGGCCGAGGGCCCGGACGGCGGCTTCCATGTCGGGCACCTCCGTCCAGCGGTCGCCGGGCACCGGCGTCCAGGCCGGACGGCGGATCGCCAGCAGCCGCGTCCCCGTCCGGGCGCAGGCCTCGGCGGCGTTGGCGCTCATCCGGGCCGCGAAGGGATGCGTCGCGTCGATCACGAGATCGGTGCGGTCCTGGCCCAGCCACGCGGCGAGGCCCTCGGCGCCGCCGAAGCCGCCGATCCGCGTCGGCACGGGCTCCGCCTTCGGCTGGCGGGTGCGGCCGGCGAGCGACAGGGTGACGGCGTCGCGCCGGCCCATGGCCAGGAGCCCGCGCACCAGGGCGCTCGCCTCGCCGGTGCCGCCCAGGATCAGTATCCGCATGCTCCCCCCACCCTCGGGGCCGTTCTCCATGACCGGTGACACCGTGTCCACCGCGGCGGCCCCCGCCCCCTGGCTCACCATCGTGGGCATCGGCGAGGACGGACGCGCCGGCCTGAGCCCCGCCGCCGCCGCCGCCCTGGACGGCGCGCGCCTCGTCTATGGCGGACGCCGTCACCTGGCGCTGGCCGGGCCGCTGGCGGCCGAGACGCGGATCTGGCCGAGCCCGATCGCGGACGCCTATCCGGGCCTCCTCGCCCGGCGCGGGACCCCCACCTGCATCCTGGCGACCGGCGATCCCTTCCACTACGGCATCGGCGCCGAGATCGCCCGCCTCGTCCCGGCCGCGGAGCTGCGGGTCTTCGCCCAGCCCTCCGCCTTCAGCCTCGCCTGCGCCCGCCTCGGCTGGCCCCTGGCGGAGACAGGCTGCCTCACCCTGCACGGCCGGGCGCTGCCCCGCCTGATCCCGCATCTGCAGCCCGGTGCCCGCCTCCTGGTCCTGACCTGGGACGAGACCACGCCGGCCGCGGTCGCCGCGCTCCTGGTCGAGCGCGGCCTCGGCGCGTCCCGCCTCACCGTGCTGGAAGCCATGGGGGGCCCGCGCGAGCGCCGGCGCAGCGCGACGGCCGAGAGCTTCGACCTCGCCGGGATCGACCCGCTCAACACCCTCGGAATCGCGGTCGTCGGGACGGCCGCGGCGCAGGTCGTCAGCTTGAGCCCCGGCCTCGACGATGCCTGGTTCGACCATGACGGCCAGCTGACCAAGGCCGACATCCGGGCGGTGACGCTGGCGGCCCTGCGCCCCCGCGCCGGCCAGACCCTGTGGGACATCGGCGCCGGGGCCGGCTCGATCTCCATCGAGTGGATGCTGCGCCACCCGAGCCTCCGGGCCATCGCCGTCGAGGGCAACCCGGCCCGGGCCGCCCGCATCGCCCGCAACGCGGCCCGCCTCGGCGTACCGGACCTGCGCGTGGTGGAGGGCCCGGCCCCCGCGGCGCTGGCCGGCCTGCCGGCCCCCGACACCGTCTTCATCGGCGGCGGCGTCACCGCGCCGGGCCTCCTCGACGCGGCCGTCGCGGCCCTGTCCCCGGGCGGGCGCCTCGTCGCCAACGTGGTGACCCTGGAGGGCGAGGCCGTGCTGCTCGCCGCCTTCGCGCAGCGGGGCGGGAGCCTCAAGCGCCTGACGGTCGCCCATGCGGATCCGGTCGGGCACCTGCACGGCTGGCGCGGGGCGATGCCGGTGACGCAGTGGGCCTGGGTGAAGGCATGAGGCCGGATGGGCCGGTTCCGGCCGGGCCCGGCGGCGCCGACATCGTCGCCGGAATCGGGTTTCGCCACGCGACACCGCCGGCCGAGATCCTCGCCCTGGTCGCGCAGGCCTGCGACGCGGCCGGCCTGCCGCGCGCCCGCCTCGCCCGCCTCGCCACCGCCGGCGACCGCGCCGGCGAGCCGGCGATCCGCGCCGTCGCCGAGACGCTCGGATGTCCCCTGGACGCGGTCCCGCCCGAGGCGCTGATCGCCGTGGACGCCGACGTGCCGACCCGCTCGCACCGGATCGAGGCCTCGCGCCGGATCGGCTCGGTGGCGGAGGCCGCGGCCCTGGCCGCCGCCGGCCCGGGTGCGACGCTGCTGCTGCGGCGAATCGCCAGCGCCGGGGCGACCTGCGCCCTTGCGCTTCGCGCACAATCCGTCACGCAGGATCCATGACAGTCCACTTCATCGGCGCCGGTCCGGGCGCCGCCGACCTCATCACCGTCCGCGGCCGCGACCTCATCGCGCGCTGCCCCGTCTGCCTGCATGCCGGGTCCCTCGTCGCGCCCGAGATCCTGGGCTGGTGCCCGCCGGGCGCCCGCATCGTCGACACGGCGCCCCTCGACCTCGACGCCATCGTGGCCGAATGCGCGGCCGCCCACGCGGCGGGCCAGGACGTGGCGCGCCTGCACTCGGGCGACCTCTCGATCTGGAGCGCGCTGGCCGAGCAGACCCGCCGCCTCACGCAGGCGGGCATCCCCTTCACGGTGACGCCGGGCGTGCCGTCCTTCGCCGCCGCCGCCGCGCTCCTGCAGCGCGAACTCACCGTGCCGGGCCTCGCCCAGTCCGTGGTCCTGACCCGGACCTCCGGGCGCGCCAGCGCCATGCCGGAGCGCGAGACCCTGGCGGCCTTCGCGGGCACCGGCGCCACCCTCGCCCTCCACCTGTCGATCCACGTCATCGACGCGGTGGTCACGGAGCTGACGCCGTTCTACGGCGCGGACTGCCCCGTCGCGGTGGTGTTCCGCGCCACCTGGCCCGACGAGCGGGTGCTCAGCGGAACCCTGGCGACGATCGCGGGCCAGGTGGCCGAGGCCGGCCTGGAACGCACGGCGCTGATCCTGGTCGGCCCCGCCCTCGATCCCGCCGAGTTCCGGGAGAGCGCCCTCTACTCCACCGATTACGACCGACGCTTCCGGCCGACGGGCGAGACCGTGCGGACCGCGCGGGCGAACGGAGACCGATCGTGAGCGTGCCCGGTCTCCTCGTCGCCGCGCCGCGCTCCAGCTCGGGCAAGACCACCGTGACCCTGGCGCTGATGCGGGCGCTCGCCCGGCGGGGCCTGGCCGTGCGCGGCGCCAAGTGCGGGCCGGACTACATCGACCCGGCCTTCCATCAGGCGGCCACCGGCCATCCGAGCTTCAACCTCGACAGTTTCGCCATGCCGGAGCCGATGCTCGACGCCGTGGCGGCCCTCTCGGCCACGGGCGCCGACCTGGTGGTCGCGGAGGGCTCGATGGGGCTGTTCGACGGCATCGTGGCGCCGGAGGGGCGCACGGGCGCCAATGCCGACATCGCCGCGCGCTACGGCTGGCCGGTGATCCTCGTCCTCGACGTTTCCGGCGCCGCGCAATCGGCCGCCGCCCTCGCCCTCGGGTGCCGGGCCTACGATCCGCGCATCCGCATCGCCGGGGTGATCCTCAACAAGGTCGCGAGTGCCCGCCACCGCCGCCTCGTGGAGACGGGCCTGAGCCGCATCGGCATGCCGGTGCTCGGGGCGCTGATGCGGGATGCGACCCTCGTCCTGCCGGAGCGCCATCTCGGCCTCGTCCAGGCCCGCGAGACCAACGACCTCGAGGCCCGCCTCGACCGGCTCGCCGACCTCGCCGAGGCCGGCCTCGACCTCGACGCGATCCTGGCCGTCGCGGCGGGCGCGGCGCCCGCCCCGGGCGCCGGCATCCTGCCCCGGCCGCCGGGCCAGCGCATCGCCATCGCGTCGGATGCGGCCTTCTCGTTCCTGTACCCGCACATGGCGGCGGGCTGGCGGGCGGCAGGGGCCGAACTCGTGCCGTTCTCGCCCCTGGCCGACGAGTCGCCCCCGGCCGATTGCGATGCCGGCTGGCTGCCCGGCGGCTACCCCGAGCTCCATGCCGGCGCCCTGTCGCAGGCGCGGCGCTTCCTCGACGGATTACGGGATTTCGCGCGGGCGAAGCCGGTGCACGGGGAGTGCGGCGGCTACATGGTCCTGGGCGAGAGCCTGGAGGATGCGGAGGGCGTCACCCATGCCATGGCCGGCCTGCTGCCGGTGGCGACCTCCTACAGGACCCGCCGCCTGCACCTGGGCTACCGCGTCGCGACGTTGCTGGCCGAGGGCCCCCTCGGGGGCACGGGCGCACGGCTCGTCGGGCACGAGTTCCACTATGCCAGCGAGACGAGTGCGCCGCCGACGCCCGAGACGGGGCTCGCGGCGGTGACCGATGCGGAAGGGGTGCCCCTCGGCCTCGCCGGACACCGGCGCGGCCCGGTGACCGGCAGCTTCTTCCACTGGATCGGTTAGGGGCCCGGCGAGCCCCTAGCTGGCGGCGGCGGGCTCGGCGGGTGCCTGCTTGCCCATCTTGGCGGCCGTGCGCACGATGGCGAGCACGTCGCGGCGCAACTGATCGTCCTCGATCAGCGCGTAGGCCCGCAGCAGCTCGATGGCGCCCTGCGCGCTGAGGAAGCCGAAGACGTCGGACTGGGTCCCGCCGACCTCGTCTTCCTCGAAGAAGGCCGAGACCGGGACCTCGAGGAGACGGGCGATCTCGCGCAGGCGCCCGGCCCCGACGCGGTTCTGCCCCTTCTCGTACTTCTGAACCTGCTGGAAGGTCACGCCCACGGCGGTTCCGAGCGCGGTCTGGCTCAGGCCGCGCGCCTTGCGCAAAGCGGTGATCCTCAATCCGACGAGGCGATCGACGTCGGTAGTCTGCTTAGGCATCATCTCTCGATTCAGTCCCTATAGAAATTTTCGGCCCCCGCCCGGACCAGACCCGGGGACGATGAGGTTGGAGCGCTTTCGTACGAAGGCGTGCAGGATTCCTTAAGTTCATTCGCCAGGAAACCAAGGCAGTCGATCAAGGATTGAACGTGGCGATAGAGACTATCCTTGTCTGCAGTCAAACGCCACTAGATGTTTACTCCGCATGAGCATCGGAGGTGACCGTTCTGACAGCTTGACCACAAAGCTGGCACGGATTGCAAGCGTGACGTTGTAACCGTCCCTCACGAGTTTCGCTGCACTGCGAACGCGCCGACGGGTCCGAATGCCGGACGAACCATGAGGCAGCCCGGCTTTCCTCGGGCGCTGCGTGCAAGGCGGGGCGCGGCGCATCCGCCGCACCGGATGGCTTTCGTGTCCCGACGTCCCAGGTTTAAGGTGTCGCACGGGATCGTCCGAGACGCCGAAAAACCCAGGTGGATCATGTATATCGCAATGAATCGCTTCAAAGTCGTCAAGGACGCGACGGAAGACTTCGAACAGGTTTGGCTCGGCCGCGACAGTCATCTCGGAGAGATGCCGGGCTTCGTCGAGTTCCATCTCCTGCGCGGTCCTGAAGCCGAGGACCACGTCCTGTATGCCTCCCACACCATCTGGTCGTCGAAGGCGGATTTCGAGGCCTGGACCCGGTCGGAGCAGTTCCGGAAAGCGCATGGCCGCGTGCCGTCGACCAAGCCCCTCTACCTGGGCCATCCGCAATTCGAGGGTTTCGAGACGATCCAGACCGTCGCACGGCCCGATTCGAACGCCGCCGCTTGATTCGCGCCGACCCGGTGTGATGTGGCCCGGGCCGAGACGTCACAGACCCTGCCGAGGCGCGGCTGGAACGCCGCGACGTGCGGGATGCCGCGGCCGTCGCGGCAGCCATCGTTCCGTCGGGACCCGTCCGGAGCCGGGCCAGTCCGGAACCGGGCCAGTCCGGAGCCGGGATCGAGACGAGCGACCCCGTGCGCTCGACCGCTCCCGGTCGAACGGAACTCCGGACGCAACCCTATCGGCCGAACCGACGTTGTGGGGCGGTGTGCGCGACCGAACGGATCGGAACGATCGCGGGACGGCATCTCAAGGGCCAGCAAGACGCGCTCCCTTTCGAAACACGTCGTCGACGGCACGGCCCCGTCGCGGTTGCGGACCCGTGCCGCGCCGTCGGAACCGAGCAACGGACGTCAGGCCCGCGTCGTCAGCCCGGTGTCTTCAGGCCCGCGTCTTGCACCGATACTCTCGGCATCCATGGCCGATTCGTGATTTGGTTCAGTGTCGGACAGTCTTTGCATCAGGACGGGACAGAGCGCTCCAGATGTTTCATGACCGAATCCCAGCCGCTCTCGAGAAGCTTCCGGTGTTTCGTACGCGTCACGGCGTCTGGGCAGCGCTTCTCCCACGACGCAGCCGCACCGCCTTTCGGGTCGGGCTCTCGGCCGCGACCGCCATCGCCGACATCCTCGTCATCTTCAGCGTTGCCGCGGGCATCGATCTCGCCTACCGGACGGCCTTCGCGGGCAGCGAGCCGTTCGCGGGCCACAGTGGCAGCTTCGAGCTTGCCGCCCTGGTCGCCCTGTTCGTGCTGCTGACGAACCTCGTCCGCGAGGACTACAACATCGAGACGCTGCTCTCCCGCAGGCCGCACCTGCGGCGGGCGACGACGGTCTGGATCGGGGCCTGGGCCATCGTGCTGCTGATCGGCTTCGCGACGAAGACCACCCATGAGTATTCGCGCCTCGTGTCCCTGGGGATGTTCGCCGGCGGACTCCCGGCGATGCTGCTGGCCCGCGCGACGATGCTGCGCCTCGTCCGCAGCGCGGCGACACCGACATCGGGCAACACCAACCGGATCCATCTCGTCGGCTACGAGGAGGATATCGCGCGGTTCGAGGCCCATAACGATCCCGAGGCCCTCGGCCTGCGGGTGATCGGCACGAGCTATCTGCGCCGGCTCGACCCGACCGGCGACGCGGCCGCCCGGCAGGCCCAGATGTCGGAGGATCTCGATCTCGCGGTCTCGGTGGTGCGCTTCCTGCGCCCGGACGACGTCTTCATCCTCCTGCCCTGGTCGGACGCCTCGGATATCGAGCGCTGCATCGACGCCTTCCTGAGGGTGCCGGCGGCGCTCCACCTGCGTCCCGGCGCGGTGATGGACCGCTTCCCGGACCTCACCCTCGCCCGGGTCGGCCGCTTGTCGGGCATCAATATCGGGCGTCGCCCGCTGCAGGCCGGCGAGCTGTTCCTGAAGCGCAGCCTGGACCTCACCCTGGCCCTGGTCGCCCTGGTGCTGCTCAGCCCGCTCTTCCTCGTGGTGGCGGCGCTGATCAAGCTCGACAGCCCGGGTCCGGTGTTCTTCCGGCAGAGGCGCTACGGCTTCAACCAGCAGCCCTTCGGCGTCTTCAAGTTCCGCAGCATGAAGGCCGAGCAGGAAGCGGTCTTCAGGCAGGCGACCCGCAACGACAGCCGCATCACGCCGATCGGCCGCGTGCTGCGGCGCTCGAACATCGACGAGTTGCCTCAGCTCATCAACGTGGTGCTCGGCGAGATGTCCCTGGTGGGGCCGCGCCCCCATGCCCTGGCGCATGATCGCAGCTTCGAGAACCGCATCGCCCTCTACGCGCGACGTCACAACGTGATGCCGGGCATCACCGGCTGGGCGCAGGTGAACGGCCTCCGGGGCGAAACCCTCACCGATCTCGACATGGAGCGGCGGGTCCAGCACGACCTGCACTACATCGACAACTGGTCGATCTGGTTCGACCTGCGGATCATGTTCATGACCGTGGTCTCACCGCGCGCCTACAAGAACGCGTGCTGAGCACCGCGGGCCGAGCCGGGGGGCGGCGCGGGCCGGGGCAGCGGAGGCGTCCGCTCAGTCGGTGCTGGACCGGCCGAGGCAGGCGCCGCACTCGCCCTCGACCTCGAGGATGCGGCTCGTCGGCTTGAAGCCGGCCTTGGCCAGGGTGCGGCCGAGCTGATCCTCCACTTCCGGCGAGGTGGTCTCGTCGATGGTGCCGCAGTTCCGGCAGATCAGGAAGACGAGGCCCGCGCCGTCGGTGTGGGAATGCCCGCAGGACACGAAGGCGTTGCGGCTGGCGATCCGGTGCACCAGCCCGTGCTCGGTGAGGAAATCCAGGGCGCGGTAGACCGAGACCGCGGCCACGCGCCGTCCCGGCTCGCTCAGGGCCTCGGCGATGTCGTAGGCGCCCATCGGCCGCGTCTGCCCCGCCACGGCCGCCAGCACGTCGCGACGCAGGCGGGTGAATTGCAGGTCGCGCTCGCGACACAAGCGCTCCGCCCGGGCGATCGCTTCCTCCGCCCCGCCGCAGCCGTGGTCATGCGTCGCCGCATGGTCGTGCATGATCTGCCCCGTGAACCCGGCCCGTTGAACTGCCCGAGTGTTACAGTGTATCACCGCCAACATAAGCCGGCGCTCCCGTTCGGGCAAATGATCCCTCCGTGACTCGAGACCCGCGCCCCCCCGCCTCCCTCCGCCGCTCGCTGTTCCAGGCCGGCGCGTCCCTGCGCTTCGCGGTGGCGCTGGTCCTGACCCTCTTGCTCTGGGCCGCCATCCTGTGGGCTTCCCGATGAGTCCTGATCATGAGTTGTGATCTGCCCGGCGCCATCACGCTCCATGGGCTGACCCTGGGCTACGACCGCCACCCGGCGGTGCATCACCTCGACGGAGTCATCCCACCCGGGGCCCTCCTCGCGTTGGTCGGGCCGAACGGGGCCGGCAAGTCGACCCTCCTGAAGGGCATCGTCGGCGAAATCCCCTGCCTCGAGGGCCGGATCGCCCGTCCGGGCCTGGATGAGGCCATCGCCTACCTGCCGCAGGCGGCGGAGATCGACCGCAGCTTTCCCCTCAGCGTCCTGGATCTCGTGGCCATGGGCCTGTGGCGGCGCCTCGGTCCCTGGCGGAGCGCGCGTCGGCATCGGGCGACGCTGCTGGACGCCCTCGCCGCCGTCGGCCTCGCCGGATTCGAGACGCGCCTGATCGGCACCCTGTCGGGCGGCCAGTTCCAGCGCGCCCTGTTCGCGCGCCTGATCGTGCAGGAGGCCCGCGTCCTCCTCCTCGACGAGCCCTTCACGGGAGTCGACGGACGCACCACGGCCGACCTCCTGGCCCTGGTCCGCGCCTGGCACGGGCAGGGACGCACCATCGTGGCCGCCCTTCACGATCTCGGACAGGTGCGGAGCCACTTCCCGCACACGCTCCTGCTCGCGCGGGAGGGCGTGGCCTGGGGACCGACCGAGCGGGTGCTCACGCCCCAGAACCTCGCCCGTGCCCAGAGCCTGTCGGAGGCCTGGGACGAGGATGCCGCGGTCTGCGGCCGGCACGAAGCGCCGGGCCCGTCCCACGGGCATGGCCATGACCACGACCATGACCACAGCCATGATCACGATCAGGGTCATGATCAGGGTCATGACCACGGCGCCGACCGGCGCCAGGCGCATCCGCGCGACCACGGCCACGGGGTGGCGCGCGACCGGGGGCATGCCGCGTGATCGACCTCCTGTTCGGTCCTTTCCTCGAATTCGGCTTCATGCGCCGGGCCCTGGTCGGCTGCCTCGCCCTGTCACTCTCGGCCCCGCCCGTCGGCGTGTTCCTGATGCTGCGGCGCATGAGCCTGATGAGCGACGCCATGAGCCACGCGATCCTGCCCGGGGCGGCGGTGGGCTTCCTGGTGGCGGGGCTGTCCCTGCCGGCCATGACCCTGGGCGGCCTCGTGGCCGGCCTCGCGGTGGCGCTGATGGCGGGTCTCGTCACCCGCTCCACCGTGATCAAGGAGGATGCGAGCCTCGCGGCCTTCTACCTGATCTCGCTGGCCGGCGGCGTCCTGCTGGTCTCCCTGCGCGGCTCGCAGATCGACCTGCTGCACATCCTGTTCGGCAGCGTCCTCGCCCTCGACGATCCGGCCCTCTGGCTCCTGGGCGGCATCGCCACCGTGACGCTGTTCGGGCTGGCGGCGATCTACCGGCCCCTGGTGATGGAATGCGTCGACCCGCTGTTCCTGCGCACGGTCAGCCGGGCCGGCGGCCCGGTGCACTACGCCTTCCTCGGCCTCGTGGTGATGAACCTCGTCGGCGGCTTCCAGGCCCTCGGCACGCTGCTGGCGGTGGGGTTGATGCTGCTGCCGGCCATCACGGCACGGTTCTGGGCGGCGGACCTCTCGGGCATGATCCCGGTCTCGATCCTGATCGCGATGTTGTCGAGCGTGGTCGGTCTCAGCGTGTCCTACCAGGCCGATCTCCCGACCGGGCCCGCGATCGTGCTCGCGGCGGGCGGCTTCTACCTGGTGTCGATGCTGATCGGGCGCCGGGGCGGCCTGGTCCGCCGGCTGGTGCGGGCGCGCCATCTCGAGGCCTGACCGGCGAAGGGTCGCTCGGGGCGCGTCGGCCCGCAGCGCGGCACGCCGTCAGAGGTTGAACAGGCTCATGAGGCCGGAGATGATGGCGTAGACGAAGCCGGCATTGAGCAGGACGCCCACCGCCCCGATGGCGAGGCCGCCCAGGACCACGACGCCGTCCCGCTCGACGAGGCCGAGGCCGACGAGGCAGATGGCGAGGCCGAGGGGGATCTGCCCCACGATCGGCGCGGCCACGATCAGGGCCAGCGACAGGGTCAGCAGGATGAGGCCGACGCCGCGCATGCCGAGGGCGGTCTCGAACAGGCTCATGCGTGGACGCGACCAGTGCTCGAGTCGGCGCAGCAGCGGCACGGCCCGGTTGGCGGCCCGCTCGACGTCGCTGCGGGCGACGGACCGGCGCAGCAGCGCGCGGGGCAGCCAGGGGGAGGCCATGCCGGCCGTGATCTGGATCGCCACCAGCAGCAGCAGCAGGCCGCAGACCAGGGGGATCGGCGGCGGCATCGGCAGGCAATTGGGCAAGCCGAGGATCACGATGAGGAGCGCGAAGGCGCGATCCTTCAGGACGGCGACGATCTCGCCGACGGTCAGCCGTTCCCCTTCCTGCTCGGCGAGCACGGTGAGAACCTCGGAAGTTCTGGCAGCTGGTGACAAGAAAGCTCGGCCATTGGCGACGGTCCTGAGCCGGGCTGTAGCCGAGATGGGCGCCAAGGCCAAGCGGCGCTTCCGCGCGCCGGGAGGGCAGTGAAATGCGGCCGTTGCACGGTTCGCCGTACCGGAGACGACGGCCCACGCGCCACCAATCAATTTCAGGTTGTTAAATTGCAGATTGCTTTCTCTAAGGTATTTTGATCGGGTTTTGTTCTCGAAGACCTGTGATAAATGCAACTGTTGTTAGATCAATATTGGAGGACTTAAATTTTCAATTGATCTCTCTGTTCGACGCCATGACAATCAGACCGTCATCGGATTCGAACGTGGGACGCCTGTGCGAGCGACGGCCACACCCCGGTTCGAGAGCAAGCGGAAGCGCGGGCGGTTCGTCGGACCGGCCGCCTGCGCCGCCTTCCTTCTCGGCACGCCGGTCTCGGCATCCTCGCAGATCTTGGCATCCTCGCAGACCTTGGCATCGTCACCAGCCTCGGAATCCTCACAGGCCTCGGAATCTTCGCCAGCCTCGATCCTCCTGTTCGGCAGCCTGGAGGCGAGCCCCGCCGTCTTCGTGACCACCGGGGCGAAGCTGGCGCTGGACCGGGTCGACCGGGAAGGCTTCGTGGCCCTGGGGAGCCTCGGCGGCCAGCGCCGCCGCGAGGGCGCCCTCACGCGCGACACCGCGGTCGGTGCGGTCGTGCTCGGCTATCAGTGGTTTCCCGGTTGGGGCGTCGTGGCCGCCTACGCGGGCCCGGAAGGGTCGATGGAGGCGGTGTCGGGCTGCGGCTGCGCCCGGGCCCTGCCACCCCGCTTCGGCCTGCGCCTCCACGGCGAGGTCTGGGCCCATCCCACCGACGCGACCCTCTTCACCGCCACGCTGGTCACCGGCACCACCCGCATGAGCGCCTGGGGCCGCCTCGCCTGGGGCTATCGGCACTGGGACGCTTATCTCGGACCGGAATTCGCCTTCTACGGGGACGAGACCGGCTACCGGAAATGGACGGTCGGTCTGCACGCGACGGATTTCGCCCTCGGTCGCTTCCATGTGCGCCTCTCCGCGGGTCTGCAAATCGCCAGCGATCAGGACCCCGGCCCCTACCTCACCCTTTCCGTCTGGACGCCGTGGTAGCCGTATCCCGGGCCGGCCGGCGGGCGGGGTCGGACCGGGGCGCGGCCAGGGCGAGGCTGCCCTGGTCGGCCGGGGCGGCCGAGGGCGCGGCGTCGAGCCCGTCGAGGAAGCGCGCCGCATCGTCGAGGATCGCGGCCCGCTTCGTCGGATCCATGCGCGCCAGGGTGCGGTAGGGCATGGCGAGGCGCGGATTGTCCGCCAGGCGTTCCGCGTGCCGGATGAGGAAGTTCCAGTAGAGATAGTTGAACGGGCAGGCCGAGGGACCGGACTTCTTGGCCACGTCGTAGGCGCAGCCCCGGCAGTAATCCGACATGCGGTTGATATAGGCGCCCGAGGCCGCATAGGGCTTCGAGCCCATCACGCCGCCATCGGCCCAGAGCACCATGCCGTGGACGTTGGGCAGTTCGACCCACTCGTAGGCATCGGCATAGACGACGAGGTACCATTCCTCGACCTGCGCCGGCGCGATCCCGGCAAGGAGCGCGAAGTTGCCCGTCACCATCAGGCGCTGGATGTGGTGGGCGTAGGCATGGGTGCGGGTGGCGCCGATGCACTGCGCCAGGCAGTTCATCGCGGTCTCGCCCGACCAGTAGAACCACGGCAGGTCGCGGGTGGCCGCGAGGGCGTTCGACGCCGCGTAGTCCGGCATCCGGGCCCAGTACAGGCCGCGCACGTATTCGCGCCAGCCGAGGATCTGGCGGATGAAGCCCTCGACGCAGTGAAGCGGCGCCGCGCCCGCGCGGTAGGCCCGCTCCGCCGCCCGGCAGACCTCCTCGGGCGTGAGAAGCCCGGCATTCAGCGCCGGCGCGATCAGCGCGTGGTACAGGAACGGCGCGTCCGCGCGCATCGCGTCCTGATAGTCGCCGAAGGTCGGCAGGCCGACGACGAGGAAGTGCTTGAAGGCGGTGATGGCCTCGGCCCGGGTGACCGGCCAAGCGAAGGCGTCGGTCTCGCCGAAATGGTCCGCGAACGCGTGCTCGACCAGGGCGATGACCTCCGCGGTCACGGCATCGGGCGGGAAGCCGACGCGCTCGGGCACGACGTGGCCCTTCGGCAGACCCTTGCGATTCTCGGGGTCGAAGTTCCAGCGGCCGCCGGTCGGCTCGCCTCCCTCCATCAGCAGGCCGGTGCGGCGGCGCATGCCACGGTAGAACGTCTCCATGCGCAGGCTCCGCCGGTCGCCGGCCCAGGCGGCGAAGTCGGCGCGGGGGCAGAGGAAGCGGTTGTCGTCGCGGATCTCCACGGGCAGGCCGAGATCGGCGCGCCAGCTCTGCATCATCTCCCAGACCCGCCACTCGCCGGGCTCGGTGACGACGACGCGGTCGACGGCGTGGCGCGCGACCGCGCGTGCCAGCTCGCCGGTGAAGCTGCCGGTGTTGCCCGGCGCGTCGAGGCGGACATAGTCGACGGCGATGCCCTCCGCCTCCAACTCCGCCGCGAAGTGCCGCATCGCCGAGAACAGGAAGGCGATCTTCTGCTTGTGGTGGCGCACGTAGGTAGCCTCGGCGCGCACCTCGACCATCAGGACCACGTCGTGATCCGGATCGAGATCGGTGAGGGTGGCGATGCGGCGGGTGAGCTGGTCGCCGAGGAGGAAGCGGAGCGTGCGGATGGGGATCAGCCCTCGGCCTGCGGACGGCGCGGCCGGGCGTCCCGCGGCGCGCACCGGCCGGGCACGGGCAGCCTCGCGTCGTCGGTGACGAAGTCCCGCCTCATGTCCGCTCCGCCGCCATGCCCGCTCCCAATTCGCTCCCGATCGGTTAGGTATGGCGGGTGCCGGGGACGGGGAGCCGTCCTTGCGCGGGATCGACCGATCCGTGACGTCGCAGGACCGTCGGGAGCCGCATGAAGTTCGCCTTTGCCGGAATCGATTTCCTCGGCGGCGTGTTCGAGACCCTGATCGGGGCGGGCTGGACGCCGATCAAGCTGTTCACCCGGCCCTGCGACGGGATCTACGACCACAACGAGGCTGTGGTGGCCCAGGCCCGCCGCCACCGCGTGCCGATCCAGATCTCGCGGATGCGGCCGGAGGACCTCGCCGGGCTCGCGGAGACGCAGGGCCGGGACTGGGCCCTGGTGGTGGCCGGCTATCCCTGGCTGATCCGGGGCTGGCGGGGCCAAGCCGCCTACGCGCTCAACTTCCACCCCTCCCCGCTTCCCCTGGGCCGCGGGCCCTACCCGCTGTTCAAGGCAATCAGCGACGGGCAGCCGGACTGGGGCGTCACCGCCCACGTCCTCGCCGAGGACGGCTTCGACACCGGCGACATCCTGGCCCAGGAGCGCTTCCCGCTCGCAGCCCTGGAGTCGCACGAGACCCTGCTCGCCAAGTGCCAGATGGCGGCGCGCCGCATCGCCGCCGGCCCCATCGCCCGCGACCTGCCCGCCCTCTGGCGCACGCCCGCCCCCCAGGGCGCCGGCTCGTACTGGCCGCGGGTGACGGATGCGGACCGCACCCTGGATTTCCGCTCCGAGGTCGAGGCGATCCTGCGCCGGGTCCGGGCCTTCGGCACCATCGAGACGATCGCCCGGGTCGGCGAATCCCGGGTCTACGTGGCGGCGGCCGAGGGCTGGCGCGAGGCGCATCGCCATGCGCCCGGGACGGTGGTGCAGCGCTACCGCCGCCACGTCGTCATCGCCGCCCGCGACGGCTATATCCAGCTCAACCGCTGGAGCCCCGTCCCGGCCAGCGAGGCCGGACAGCTGGGGCGGTAGGCCGCCCTCCCTCGAAGCGACACCCCCACGAGAGCGATCGAGCAGATCCCATGGCGCGGATGCGCAAGAAGGCCGACCTGCCCACCAAAACCTGCGTCCAGTGCGGCAAGCCGTTCGCGTGGCGCAAGAAGTGGGAGCGGGTCTGGGACGAGGTCCGCTACTGCTCGGACCGCTGCCGGGCCGAGGCCAAGCGTGCGCCGGCGCGGGCGGCGCAGGACTGAGACCTCACCCGAGGGCCGCGAGACCGTCCGGCGTATCGACGTCGAGGCCGACGCCCGCATCCATCGGGCATTCGAGCACGTCGGCGCGTCCGGCGAGCAGGCGCCCGGCGCCCTGGTCGCCCAAGAGGACGGCGAGGGCGGGGGCCAGGCGATCCAGGTTCAGGAGCACCGGGTTTCCGCGCCGGCCGGCATGGACCGGCACGACGGCCGATGGGGCCGGGTCCGCCCGGCGGAAGGCGTCGGCCAGGTCGGTGAGGTGGCGGGCGGTCACGCGCGGCATGTCGCCGAGGAGCACGATCGCGCCGCCGAGCCCCGCCGGCAGGGCCGCGAGGCCGGCCTGGAGCGAGGTGGCGAGGCCGTCCGCATAGGCCGGGTTCACGACCCGGGCGAGAGCGAGCCCGCCGAGGGCGTCGCCGACCCGGTCGGCATGGGCGCCGAGCACCGCCACCACCGGGCCGAGCCCGGAGGCGAGCGCGGCCTCCGCGGCGTGGCGCACGAGCGGCCGCCCGGCGAGCGGCTGCAGCAGCTTCGGCTCGGCGCCGAAGCGCGTCCCGCGCCCGGCCGCCAGCAGGATGAGTCCCAATTCAGGCATCGAGTTCAGGCATCGTCCTCACGCATCGTCATCGGCCGGGTCGCCGCCGGAACGCGGCTGGGGCCGCGACACGATCTCCATGAGGAGCCCGCCGACGCCGAGGGTGACGATGTCGGCCCGGGTCACGGCGAGGCCGGCGAGCAGCCGGTGCAACACCCAGTCGAAGCCGTTCTCCTTGGGCGATCGCGCGCAGCCCGGCGCGCCGATGACCGGCACGTCGGCGACCCGTCCGACCAGGAGGAGGTTGCCCGGGTCCACCGGCATCCCGAGATGCTCGACGTGCCCGCCCGCCGCCTCGATCCCGGCGGGAATCACGTCGCGCCGGTCGGCGATGGCCGAGGCGCCGAACACCACGACCAGCTCGGCGCGATCCTCGGTGACGGCCGCCCGGATCGCCTCGGACACGGCCTCGCGCCGATGGGGCACCCGGGCGTCGGTGACGAGGTCGGCCCCCGTCGGGGCGAGGCGGTGGCGCAGGCTGGCCAGCGTCTTGTCGATGGTCGCCGGCTTCAGGCCGGGCAGCAGGGTCGAGACCACGGCGACCCGGGTCAACCGGTAGGGCGCCACCGCGAGCGCCCCGGCGGGCGCGGCGCCACAGGCCCGGTCGAGGGCCGCGCCCGGGACCGCGTAGGGAATGATCTTCACCGTGGCGACCATCTCGCCGGCCACCACCGGCTTGTAGGGCGCGAGCGTCGCCACCGTGATCGCCTCGTCGACACCGTTGACGGCGTCGATGGCGGCCCGGTCGATATGCAGGAGCCCGGCGGTCGCCGCGTGCAGGTTGCAGCGTCCGGTGAAGGGCCGTTCGCGGTCCAGGTGCGGACCGGCGAGATGGGCGGCGAGGCGTTCGGCCGCCAGATCCTCGGCCACGTCGCCCGGCTCCAGGGTGACGGCCACGAGCTCGGACAGCCCGGCGGCGGCGAGGCGCGCGGCGTCCTCGGCCGGGATCACCCGGCCCTTGCGCAGGGTCACGTCGTGGGACCGCACCGTATGGGCGGCGATCAGCCCGGCGGCCTCGCGCGTCGGGACGGATCCGAACTTCACGCGGCGGCTCCGCTGCGGGGGGTGCGCTGCGCCGCGATGATCTGCGCCAGGATCGAGACCGCGATCTCGGCCGGGCTGACCGCCTGGATGGAAAGGCCGATCGGCGCCGCGATCCGGCCGATCTCGGTCTCCGAGAACCCGGCCTGGGCCAGCCGGGCGACGCGGGCCGCATGGGTTTTGCGGGAGCCGAGGGCCCCGACATAGAAGCACCCCGCCCGGAGCGCGGCGGCCAGGGCCGGGTCATCGATCTTCGGGTCGTGGGTCAGGGCCGCCACGGCGCAGTAGCGGTCGAGGGGCGGGACCGGCCCGGCCAGGGCGTCGTCCGGCCATTCGGCCACGAGGTCGATGCCGGGGAAGCGCTCCGGCGTGGCGAAGGCGGTGCGCGGATCGATGACGGTGACGGCGAGGTCGAGGGCGCGGGCCATCGGGCAGAGGGCCTGGCTGATATGCACGGCGCCGATCACCACCAGGCGCACCGGGGGCGCCTGCACGGTGAGGAAGACGGAGCGGCCGTCCGCCTCGGCGAGGCCGCTCTTGCCGGAGGCAAGGTGGCGGGCGAGGAGGTCGGCCAGGGGATCGCCGGCGATCTCGGCCTCGCGCACCACCCGCTGGGCCCCACCGTCGAGGTCGGTCACCAGGATGGCGGCGCGGCGCGCGGCGCGCTCGGCGTTGAGGATCGCGAGGGTCTTGAGCTGCATGCCGGCGCCTCAGGCCACGGGCTCGACGAAGACGCGGATGCGCCCACCGCAGGACAGGCCGACCTGCCAGGCGGTCTCGTCGGCCACCCCGAACGCGATGACCCGCGCTCGCCCGTCGGCGATCGCCTCCAGGCCTTCGGTGATCACCGCGCCCTCGACGCAGCCACCCGAGACCGAGCCGAGGAAGTTGCCCTCGCCGTCGACGACGAGGTGGCTTCCCACCGGACGGGGCGCCGAGCCCCAGGTCTCGATGACGGTGGCGAGCGCCACCGCGCGACCCTCGCGCCGCCAGGCTTCGGCCGCACCGAGGATGTCGTTGTCGGTGGAAAGCATGGTCCTGACGAACTCCGGCGCGGGATCGCACCCGCCACGTGAAACATGGAGGGAAACCCGGGAACATGGAGGGAAACCCGGGAAAAGCAGGTAAGGTCCCGCGCCGCCGTGGCAATGCGAGCCCTGCGGCGCGGGCATCGGGGCGTGACTTCCCGCACCGACCGGGCAGCCCTATCGTGCGGCCACGCCCACCCGCCTAGATGGACCCGTGCCCCGATGCCCAGCCTCCGCGCCACCGCCTGCGCCCTCGCCGTCGCCGGCCTTCTGATGGGTGCGGCGTCCGGCTCCGCCGAGGCGCAGGTCCGGATCGGCCTGTCGGCGCCGCTGACCGGCCCGGACGCCGCCTTCGGACAGGGCCTGCGGCTCGGGGCCGAACAGGCGGTGGCCGACCTCAACCGGGCCGGCGGCGTCAACGGGCAGCGCCTCGTCCTGGTGGTGGCCGACGATGCGGGCGAGGGCAAGCAGGGCCTCGCCGTCGCCCGGCGGTTCGCCGCCGAGCGGGTCGGCCTCGTGGTCGGCCCCTTCAATGCCGGTGTCGCGGGCCTGGCGATGCCGGTCTACGAGGAGGCCGGCATCGTCGCGGTGACGCCGGGCACCGGCTCCGCCGCCCTGACGGCCAAGGGCCTCTGGAACGTTTTCCGCACCGTGCCGAACGAGGCCGAGCAGGCGCGGCTCGCCGGCGCCTACCTCCTCGGCCATCACGGCGGCCAGCGCATCGCCCTCGTGCACGACAAGAGCCCGTTCGGACGCAGCCTCGCGGAGGGCGTGAGCCGCGTCCTCAAGGCGGCCGACCAGCCGGAGGCGGCCTTCGAGACCCTGAGCCGCGGCGAACGCGACGTCTCCGCACTGGTGGCGCGCCTGAAGCGGGCGCGCGTCGAGGTGGTGTATTTCGGGGGGCTCGCGCCGGACGCGGCCGTGCTCCTGCGCGGCCTGCGCGACGCGGGCGTGACCGCGCCCCTGGTGGGCAGCGACGGCCTCCTCGATCCGGCCTTTCCCCAGGCCGCCGGGCCGGCTGCCGAGGGCACGGTGATGACCCTCCCGGCCGACCCGCCCCGGCTGCCCGAGCCCAAGGTGCCCGACGCGAAGGCGCCCGATGCGAAGGCGCCCGACACCAAGGGGCCCGACACCAAGGCCTCCGACATGAAGACGGCGAAGGGGCCGCGCAGCCCGGAGGCGAACGCCGTGGCCGCCCAGGCCTACGCGGCCGTCGAGGTCCTGCGCCAGGGAGTCCTCGGCGCCGGATCGGCGGACGGCCGGGCGGTGGCGGCCTACCTGCATCAGGGCCGGACCCTGCGGACGATCCTCGGCGACCTCGCCTACGATGCCAGGGGCGACCTCAAGCCCGATCCCCGTCGCCCCTCCACCATCCTGCAGGCCTGGAAGCGGATGCCGGACGGGCGGATCGACTTTTCCGGCAACGACGTCACGCCCTGACGCAGGACCGGCCGCCACGGGCGGAGCACGCGGTCCGGCCGAGCGCGCGACGCCTCGACAACACCGGCCGCAAAGTATGAAATCCCGCGTCGAATCTTGATTTTCTGGAATCCTCGCCGAATCCTCGTGAGGATTGTTCCGGGTTCACCACCGGGCTGCATCGGGAAAAGCTTGCTTCCAGCCGGTGCGGACATTATGTCGGGGCAACGCTCGCCGGTGTTGCGCATCCGATGGGATCGGACCCGCCGCCCGCCGCGTTTTGCCGAACGGCTTCGTTTTGTGTCCCGGGTCGCCCCATTCAGGCCGTCCGGCTGGAGAGTGTGGATGGCAAAAGAAGAGTTGATGCAGTTCGACGGTCTCGTGATCGAGATCCTGCCGGACGCGCGCTACCGCGTGCAGCTCGATCAGGGGCATGAGATCGTGGCCTACACGGCCGGCAAGATGAAGAAGAACCGCATCAAGACTCTGGCTGGCGACCGCGTCACCGTCGAGATGTCCCCCTACGACCTGGAGAAGGGCCGCCTCGTGTTCCGACACAAGGACGAGCGCTCCGCCGGTCCGCGCCCGCCGATGCGCGGCCAGTTCCGCCGCCGCTGATCGCCCGAGCGTCCCGCCGATGCCTCCCCCTGGGAGGCATCGCTGTTTTGGACCCTCCGGCGCGTGGTTCAGCGAACCGGGCGAAGGTGTTGGACCGACTTCGTTCCACCCGTCCGGCGTCTCTCGGGCGCGCGTCCCCTCTCCGGAAAGGAGCGGGAACAGGACGGAGCTGGCGACCGAACCGCAGGGGCACATCCCTCGTTCCCAACCTCGCCCCCACGCAGAGGCGGCCTTTTCGGCCCCTGCCGACCGACGCGCCGCATCGGCGCAATGCGCAGGACCCGGTCCCTGCCGGTCCGGGCCCTACTTCCCGAACCGCTCGAATTTCGGGAAGCTCCGGGTCATCAGGGCACCGGCGTCCGAGCGGTGGCCCAGCCACTTCTCCAGGATCCCCGCATGGGCGAGGCGCGCCTCGCCGCCCGCCTCGCGCCAGGGCAGGCCCTCGGCCAGGGTGAAGACATGGGCGTCCGTGAGGGTGGTCTGGCGGCAGCGCTGCAGGCGCACGCCCTTGCCGCGCACCATCTCGGGCAATTCGCTCAAGGGGAAGACCAGCATCAGCCGGTCGGCACTGCACACCACCACGTGGTCGCCGGTCGCCGGCACCAGCACGGCGGCCGTCGCCGGTGCGTCGAGGCCCATGATACCCTTGCCCTTGCGGGTGTTGGCGACGAGCGCATCGGCCGGCGCCAGGAAGCCGCGCCCGTCCGTGGCCGCGACCAGGACCTTGGCGCCCGGCTGATAGGGGATGGCCGCGACGATCTCCGTGCCGTCGTCGAAATCCACCATCAGGCGGATCGGGTCGCCGAAGCCGCGCCCGCCCGGCAGCTTGGCCGCCTCCAGGGTGAAGACCTTGCCGTTCGAGGCCAGCACCAGGATCTTGGCCGTGGTCTCGCTCGGGAAGGCGAGCTTGAGGCCGTCATCGCCCTTGAAGGCGACGCCGGACAGGTCGGCGACGTGGCCCTTGAGCGCCCGGATCCAGCCCTTGTTGGAGACGATCACGGTGATCGGCTCGCGCTCCACCATGGCGGCCGCGAAGTCGATGCCGGCGGTGTCGGGCGGGTTTTCCAGGGTGGTGCGGCGGGCGCCGATCTTGGTCTCGGGGCCGAAGGTCTTCTTCACCGCGCGGATCTGCTTGGTGATGTCGGCCCATTGCAGCTTGTCGGAGCCGAGCAGGCCCTCGATCCCCTCCTTCTCCTGCGTCAGCGCGTCGAGCTCGCGCTTCATCTCCATCTCCTCGAGCTTGCGCAGGGAGCGCAGGCGCGTGTCGAGGATGGCGTTGGCCTGGATCTCGGTGAGCTCGAACCGCTTCATCAGGGCGGGCTTCGGCTCGTCCTCCTCGCGGATGATCCGGATGACCTCGTCGAGGTCGAGATAGACGATGAGCAGGCCGCCCAGGATCTCCAGGCGGCGGTCGATCTGGCCGAGGCGGTGGCGCGAGCGGCGCTGGAGCACGACGCGGCGGTGGTCGAGCCACTCGCGCAGGGCTTCGGCGAGACCGATGACGCGGGGCACGAGGCCGCCCACCAGCACGTTCATGTTGAGCGAGATGCGCGATTCGAGCTCGGTGAGCCGGAACAGCGATTCCATCAGGATGACGGGATCGACGTTGCGGGCCCGCGGCTCCAGCACGATGCGCACGTCCTCGGCCGATTCGTCGCGCACGTCGGCCAGCAGCGGCAGCTTGCGCTCCTGCAGCAGCTCCGCGAGCTTCTCGATCAGGCGCGCCTTCTGCACGCCGTAGGGGATCTCCGTGACCACGATGGTCCAGGTGCCGCGGCCCAGATCCTCCTTGGCCCAGCGGGCGCGCACGCGGAAGCCGCCGCGCCCGGTGCGGTAGGCCTCGGTGATCGATTCGGCGCTGTCGATCAGGATGCCGCCGGTGGGGAAGTCCGGCCCCTTCACGAAGGTCAGGAGCTGGGCGGAGGTCGCCTCCGGATGGGTGATGAGATACAGCGCCGCGTCGCAGAGCTCGGCCGCGTTGTGGGGCGGGATCGAGGTCGCCATGCCCACCGCGATGCCCTGGCTGCCGTTGGCGAGCAGGTTCGGGAAGGCGGCGGGGAGCACCACCGGCTCCTCCTCCTGCCCGTCGTAGTTCGGGCGGAAATCCACCGAATCGTCGTCGAGGCCCTCGAGGAGGAGGCGCGCCACCTCCGTCATCCGGGCCTCGGTGTAGCGCTGGGCGGCGGCGTTATCGCCGTCGATGTTGCCGAAGTTGCCCTGGCCGTCGACCAGCGGGTAGCGCTGCGCGAAGTCCTGCGCCATGCGCACCAGCGCGTCGTAGGCCGCCGTGTCGCCGTGCGGATGGTACTTGCCGATGACGTCGCCGACGATGCGGGCGCATTTCTTGAAGGCCGAGCTGGGGTCGAGCTTCAGAAGCCGCATGGCGAACAGGATGCGGCGATGGACCGGCTTCAGCCCGTCGCGGGCATCGGGCAGCGCCCGGTGCATGATCGTCGAGAGCGCGTAGGCGAGGTAGCGATCCTCCAGCGCGGTCTTCAGCTCGACGCTCTCGATGCCATCGGGATCCGATGGCGGCTCGAAGGGCTGGCCCATCACGAACTCCCGGGCCGCACACGACCCAAATCAGAACAAAGCACGAACGGAATTTAGGCGTTTCCCGTGCCCAATGCAACGAAGCGCGTCCGCTCCTCGGGCACGGGGATCGCACGCGGTCCCCAGATGTGCTGGTCGAGGAAGTACCCCGTCAAGGTAAACCCCTCGGTAACGTCCCGGGCGTCCGGCGTCATCGGCAGCCCCGCGCCGGGGGCGCGCTCGCGCAGGAAGTCCGGCAGCGCCAGCAGCTTGTCGCGATAGGGCTCGCCGGCCGAGGCGCTCACCGCCCGCCCGCTACGGGGCGAGACGTAGATCAGGGCGTCGTTGCCGCCCGTCGCGGCGCAGGCCGCCAGGTCGAGCCCGAAGCCGAGCTCGGCCAGGAGGGCGAGCTCGAAGCGCACCATCAGCGGCGGGGCGATGTCCGGGTCGTCCAGGTGCGCGACCAGCAGTCCGGCCGCCGCGAACAACTCGGGATGGGGGTCGCGCTCGGGCAACAGCCGGAGCAGGCCCGCGAGATGGCTCATGCCGTAGAGGGCGAGCCCCGACCCCATCAGCCGGGCGGCGACGGATTCGATGGGCTCCACCACGAAGGCGCCCAGGCTCTCGTCGAGGCGCGCCCGCCAGGTGGCCTGCACCCGGTTGCCGGCCTGCAGCACCGGTTGCATCCGGCGCGAGCGGCCGCCATGCACGAGCCCGAGGTGGCGGCCGTGGTTCCGGGTCATGAGTTCGAGGATGACGCTGGTCTCGCCCTGGCGGCGCAGGCCGAGCACCAGGGCCTCGTCGGTCCATTGCATGGGCCGTCTTACGGCGATGTCCCGCCCTTGCAAATGCCTCGGAACGGCGCAGGTTGCATCAATCATTCAACTCGCGCAAAACGCGAACCCTGATAGGCTCGGCGGGATCCGAATCGAGGCTGCCCCGCCATGTCACGCGCCTGCCCCCTGCCGCGCCTCGGCGTCCTCCTCGCGAGCGTCGCGGGCTCGGCCCTCGCCGGCTGCAGCGCCCGCCCGTCGATCCCGATTCCGTCCGCCACCGCGCCGCTGCACGAGCGCCTCGCCGCCCTGGCCTTGAGCCGCCCGGAGTTCGGATCGCTCTCGCTGATTCCGGTCCGGTTCGCGGAGAGCCGGGCCTCCGGGCCCTTCCTCGACGAGGGACGCACGCTCTACTGCGTGTCGAGCCGGATGCGGGGGCGCACCTTCGGCCGGGCCGAGCGGGCCAAGGTCGTCATCGAGGAGAAGGCCGGGGTCCTGCGCGTCATCGACGAGGACAAGGAGACCTGCGACTTCCACCGGACCGAGCCCCTGCCCGAACTCGAGACGATGGCCGTCGCCAAACCCTGAGGGCCAAACGTTGAGGGCCAAGCCCTGAAAGCCATGCCCTGAGAGCAGAGCGCTGACCCGGAGGAGCCTGCGCCGAGGCGTCGTCCCGGGACCGCGACGCTTGCGCCGCGGCGCGCCGGATGATTCGGTGGCGCCATGCCGGACCCCTCCATCGCCCTGAGCCTCGACCTCATCGCCCGTGCCCACCCGGTGCCGGTGGCCGACGATGCCACCGCCCTGGCGCTGATGACCGACGCCGAGCTGGCGCCGGGCCTCGCCGCCGCCCTGGCGGCGCGCCCCGCCCCGGCGGACGGCCTCTGGGTGTTCGGCTACGGCTCCCTGATCTGGCAGCCGGAATTCGCCTATTCCGAGCGCCGGGTCGGCACGGTGCACGGCTATCATCGGCGCTTCTGCCTGCTCCAGCGCCGGTTCCGCGGCAGCGTCGACAATCCCGGCCTCGTCCTCGCCCTGGATACGGGAGGCGCCTGCGAGGGGGTCGCCTTCCGGCTGACCGGCGCGGAGGCCGCCGAGACCCTGCTGCCGGTCTGGCGCCGGGAGATGCGCGGCAACGGCTATCTCGGGCGCTGGGTCCCGGTGGAGACGGCCGCCGGCACGATCCAGGCGCTGACCTTCCTGGTGAACCCCGAGAGCGACCGCTACACCGGGCCGATCTCGGACGAAGCGATCGCGGACCGGATCGCCGCCGGGGCCGGGCACCTTGGGCCGAGTGCGGAGTACCTGTTCCGCACGGTGGCCGCCTGCCTCGGGGCGGGCATCCGCTGCCCGCACCTGCTGACCCTGCAGGCGATGGTGGCGGAACGCCTGCAGGCGCGGCTTCGGGCCGGGCGCGACGGTCCCTCGGCGGCCGGCGCCTGACGCGCCAGTCCGGAGCCGCGGCGGGATCGGTCGGCCGGCACGGGATGCGGTGTCGGGCGGTCGGATCCTGCACCCCCCGCGGCCCCGACAGAACCCCGATCGGTGACGCGCGCGGCGTTCTGGGCCGGAACAGGCCCGGCGCGACCGTATAGATGATCCGAATTAGTCCACTTAGATCTGACGAAGCCGACAGAGGATGTAATTTAATACATTTTTATTGGCCGCTCCCTAAGACAAGCGGAGACGCTACACGACTGATCAGGCCTATCGATGACATACGGTATCCGCGCCCGCCTCTACGCCGGATTTGGGAGCCTGATCCTGATCACCGGCGGGATTGGCCTGACCGCGCAGTATCAGCTCGGCTCCATCGTGGCTGAATACGCGCGGGTCGCTCGCCTCGAGGAGGGAGCACGCAACGTCTTCTCGCTGAACGGCCTTGCGGAGCGCCTCTCCGGCCAGGCCCTGGAACTGCAGGCGAGCCAGACTCCCGATCAGATCAACCAAGTCGAGCAGACGCGCCAGGCCATCTCCACCGTGCTCCAGCGCCAGATCGACATCGCCCTCTCCGACGAGCGGCGCGCGCTCTACACCCGCATGCAGGATCAGTCCGCGACCCTGAAGGACGATCTCCAGCGCCTCGGCCAAGCCGGAATCACGCTCACGGACAGCAAGGCGGCGCTGTTCAAGACCGGCGATGCCTTGACCCGCGTGAGCGGCCTCCTCGCCACGGAGATCCGCCAGAACGGCTCCGCCGCCGAGGTCAGCCAGGCGGCGCAGATCGACAGCGCGGTGCTGCTGATGCGGGTCGCGAACTGGCGGTTCCTGGCCACCCGCGATCCGAAGGGTCCCGCGACCTTCGCGGCGAACAGCCTGAAGGCGGGCGCCGCGCTGAAGGCGCTGCGCGACCTCGACACGGACGGCACGTTCACGCGCCCGATCAAGCAGCTGCAGGACACGATCGACGCCTATATCGGCGCATTCAACGCCGCCGCCGCCGCGATCGAGGCGACACGGGCCGCCCATGACGACGCGCTCAAGCCGCACATGGCGGCGCTGATGCAGGCGGGCCACGAAGTCCGGATGAAGATTGAGGCGGCGGTCAACGAGATCTCCGCCGCCACCGAGGCGAGCGTCGACCGGGCGCGGGTCCTGCAGCTCAGCCTCATCGCTCTGGCGCTGGCGCTCGGTGGCGCCCTCGCCTTCCTGATCGCGCGCAGCATCATCAGGCCGATCTCCGGCATGACCGAAGCCATGAGCCGCCTGGCCGCCGGCGAGACGGCCATCACGGTGCCCTCGCAGGAGGCCCGGGACGAGATGGGCGAGATGGCCAAGGCCGTCGACGTGTTTCGCCAGAACGCCATCGCGCGCGGCGAGTTGGAGGCGCAGCAGGTCGCCGCGCAGTCGGCCCGCCAGCGCCGGGCGGACCGGGTCGACGGCTTGGTCCAGAGCTTCGAACAGACCATCTCGGGCGCCATCGGCATCGTCACCTCCGCGGCGACCGAACTCGACGCCACGGCCCGCTCGATGACCCATGTGGCGGAGAGCACCAGCGGGCAGGCGCTGGCCTCGAACGCGGCCGCGCAGGAAACTGCCGCGAACGTGCAGACCGTGGCGGCGGCCGCCGAGGAGATGGTCGCGTCCCTGCAGGAGATCGAACGCCAGGTTCAGCAATCGAACGCCGCCGCGGGTGCCGCGGCCCGCGAGGCGGAAGCGACGGACGTCACCATGGGCAGCCTGATCCAGGCCGCCGACCGGATCGGCGAGGCCGTGACGATGATCTCCGGCATCGCCAGCCAGACCAACCTGCTGGCGCTCAACGCCACCATCGAGGCCGCCCGCGCCGGCGAAGCGGGACGCGGCTTCGCGGTGGTGGCCGCCGAGGTCAAGGAGCTCGCCGGCCAGACCGCCCGGGCCACCGACCAGATCGGCGGTCAGATCACGGCGATCCAGCAGGCGACCGCCCAGGCCGTGGCGGCCATCCGCCAGATCGGCCAGACCATCGTGTCGGTGAACGCGATCACCGAGAGCATCGCCGCGACGGTGGTGGAACAGACCGCGGCCACCGGCGAGATCTCCCGCAACGCGGCCGAAGCGGCACGCGGAACCCAGGACGTCTCGCGGAACGTCGCCCAGGTTCTCACCTCCTCCGGCGACACCGGCTCCGCGGCCCAGCAGGTGCTGATGGCGGCGGGCGAACTCTCGGTCCAGTCGGTGAACGTGCGCCAGGAGGTCGAGGGCTTCCTCGCCGCCATCCGCGCGGCGTGAGACGCAGCGTCGGTCGGGCTTAAGGCCCGGCCGACGTCGCTCCCCCCAGGCGGTCGGCCCGCGTCGGGCCTCCGCTCAGTTCACCTCGACCTGCACCACCCCCGGGACCGCCCGGAGCGCCCCGGCGATCTGCGGCGTCGCCTGGTAGCGGCCCGGCAGCTTGACCTCGACCTCGCGGGCGCCGTCGAGGAGGAGGATCAGGGAGACCTCGCCCTCCCCGCGCACCTGCAGGCGCTGCTGCACGCTCTGGATCGGGCGCTCGTCCTGCAGATAGACGCGCATGCCCTTCTGGTGGCGGGCCACCGCCACGTCGAGGGGCTCGGCGGTCATGATGCGGGCGCGCACGTCCTCGCCCTCGAGGTTGGCCTGGAGCTGGAGCACCAGCGGCCGGCCCGGCTCGAGGATCTCGCGGTACTGGCCGAGACCTTCGGAGAAGATGATCGCCTCGAAATGCCCGGTCTGGTCCGAGAGGATGACGATGCCGAGCTTGTTGCCGGTCTTGGTCCGGCGCTCGGAACGATCGAGGACCGAGGCCGCCACGCGGCCCACGCTGGTGGTGCCGGCCCGGACCGCCCGGCAGAACTCGGCCCAGGTCTGGACCCGGAGCTTGCCGAGGAGGTCGCCGTACTCGTCCAGGGGATGGCCCGACAGGAAGAAGCCGATCGCGTCGCATTCCTTCCTGAGCTTGTCGGCCATCGGCCACGGATCGTAGGGCGGGATCCGCAGGGTGACGTCGGCGGCGGTGACCCCGCCGAACATGTCGACGATGCCGGTGCTCTCGGCCTCGGCCGCCCCTTGCGCCATCCGGATCATCGGCTCGATGGCGGCGCGCGCACGAGCGCGGTCCGGCTCGATGCAGTCGAAGGCACCGGCGGCGATCAAGTTCTCCAGGGCCCGCTTGTTGACGTGACGGGGATTGAGGCGCCGAGCAAAGCAGGCGAGATCCTTGAACGGCTTGTCGCCCCGTGCGGCGACGATGGATTCCACGGCCGACCGGCCGACACCCTTGATCGCCGCGAGGGCATAGAGAATACGGCCTTCCTGAACGTCGAAGACGACGCCGGAGGTGTTCACGGACGGGGGCTCGACAGTGATCTGCAGACGCTGCGCGTCCTGGCGGAATTCGGAAATCTTATCCGTATTGTCGAGGTCGAGTGTCATGGCAGCCGCCAGAAACTCGGCAGGGTGGTAAGCCTTCAGATAAGCCGTCTGGAAGGTGATCAGCGCGTAAGCCGCTGCGTGAGACTTATTGAACCCGTAATCCGCAAACTTGGCGAGCAAGTCGAAGATCTCGTTGGACTTGGCCGCCGTCAGCCCCCCGTCGGTGCAACCCTTCACGAAACGCTCGCGCTGGGCGTCCATCTCCGCCTTGATCTTCTTACCCATGGCCCGGCGGAGCATGTCGGCCTCGCCCAACGTGTAGCCCGCGAGAACCTTGGCGACCTCCATCACCTGCTCCTGGTAGAGGATGATCCCGAAGGTCTCCTTCAGGATCGGCTCCAGCTTCTGGTGCAGGTACCAGTTGGCCTCGTTACCGGCGTCGCGCCCGAGCTTACGGGCGCAGTAGACCGGGATCTCACCCATCGGGCCGGGGCGATAGAGCGCCAGCAGGGCGATGATGTCCTCGAACCGGTCGGCCTGCATCTCGCACAAGGTCTTGCGCATGCCGGCGGACTCCACCTGGAAGACCGCCACGGTTTCACCCCGGCTGAGGGGTTCGTAAGTTCTCTTGTCGTCGAGTGGAATCTGCGCGAGGTCGACCTCGATGCCACGCTTCTTCAAGAGATCCGTGCAGCAGCGCAGCAGCGTCAGTGTCTTCAGGCCGAGGAAGTCGAACTTCACCAGGCCCGCGGCCTCGACCCACTTCATGTTGAACTGGGTCACCCGCATCCCGGTCTTCGGATCGCGGTAGAGCGGCACCAGCTGTTCGAGGGGACGGTCGCCGATGACGACGCCGGCGGCGTGGGTCGAGGCGTGCCGGTGCAGGCCCTCGAGCTTCTTCGAGATCTCCATGAGGCGGGCGACGATCGGCTCCTCCTCGATCGCCTGCTGGAGCTTCGGCTCGCCCTCGATGGCCTGGACCAGGGTGACGGGGTTGGCCGGGTTCTGCGGCACGAGCTTGGTCAGCTTGTCGACCTGCCCGTAGGGCATCTCCAGCACGCGGCCGACGTCGCGCAGCACGCCGCGGGCGAGCAGCGTGCCGAAGGTGATGATCTGCGCCACCTGACGCTCGCCGTAGCGCTGCTGCACGTACTGGATCACGCGCTCGCGGCCCTCGACGCAGAAGTCGATGTCGAAATCCGGCATCGAGACGCGCTCGGGATTCAGGAAGCGCTCGAACAGCAGGCCGAAGCGGAGCGGGTCGAGATCGGTGATGAGGAGCGACCAGGCCACCAGGGAGCCGGCGCCGGAGCCGCGGCCCGGACCCACCGGGATGTCGTGGTCCTTGGCCCACTTGATGAAGTCCGACACGATCAGGAAGTAGCCGGGAAACTTCATGCCCACGATGACGTCGAGCTCGAAGGCGAGGCGGTCGCGGTAGACCTGCTCGGACATCCCGGGCGCGGTGCCGTGCTGGGCGAGGCGCAGTTCGAGGCCGGCCTCCGCCTGCCGGCGCAGCTCCGCCGGCTCGTCGAGGGGCGGCGCGGCCGCCACGTCGGGGGTGGCCGCGGGGGCGGTGGCGTCGCGGGCGGCAACGACGCCGAAATTCGGCAGGATCGGCTTGCGGGTGCGCACGCGATAGGCGCAGCGCATGGCGATCTCGACGGTGGCGCTCAGGGCGTCCGGCAGGTCGGTGAAGAGCGCGGCCATCTCGGCGCGGGTCTTGAAGCCGTGCCGGGGGGTCAGCTTGCGGCGGCGGTCGTCCGAGACGAGGCGGCCATCCGCGATCGCCAGGAGCGCGTCGTGGGCGTCGTAGTCGCTCTCGCGGGCGAAGAACGGCTCGTTGGCGGCCACCACCGAGAGGCCGTTCGTGTCCGCCAGGCGCAGCAATTCCCGCTCGACCATGCGCTCGTCGGCGAGGCCGTGGCGCAGGATCTCGACGTAGAGCCTGTCCTCGCCGAAGGCCCCGCGCAGCTGCGCCAGGCGACCGGCGGCGAGCTCGGCCCGGCCCTGCCGCAGGGCGCTGTCGAGGGGGCCGGTGGAGCCGCCCGTCAGGGCGATCAGGCCGGCGCTCGACTCGGCCAGGGCCTCGACGCTGACGCGGGGGGCATCGCCCAGGGCGACGTCGAAATAGGCGCGGCTGGCCAGCCGCAGCAGGTTGCCGTAGCCGGTCTCGTCCTGCGCCAGCACGACGATGTTGGCGCAGCCGGCCTGGCCCTGCCCGACGCGCGCCATCGGATCGGGCGCCTCGAAGGCCACGGTGAGCTGGAGGCCGGCGATCGGCTGGATGCCGGCGCCGGCGGCCTTCTCGGAGAATTCCAGCGCCCCGAACAGGTTGTTGGTGTCGGTGAGCGCGAGGGCCGGCTGCCGGTCGGCCAGGGCGGCCTTCACGATGTCGCCGACCTTCAGGGCCCCTTCCAGCAGGGAGAACGACGAGTGAACGTGAAGGTGGACGTAAGCCGGGTCTTTGAGCAGGGGATTCTGGAGGATGCGCGCCATGAGACCAACAGCCCGAGTCGTGGTTTCCAATCCATGAGAAACCGGCGCCCGGACGCGTTTCCCTGTGGACCGCGCGCCCCCTGTGACTCCGCCGCAACGCTATCGCAAGGGCGCCAATGCGACAGCCCAGGCGGCGAAGGACATCGCCAGGAGCCCGAAGGCCATGAACTCGACCGCACCCGTCAGGATCATCCGCTTGAACATGGGCCTCGCCTTTCGTTGACGCCCCGAGTTTTGTTCTTGTTTTGTTCTATGTAAAGCGAAAGTCTCCGCGCTGGCGGATCGTCGTTAACGTCGCGTAAATTCCATCGCCCCGGCCCGGGGTCGCGGATCGGCCGGGAGGGCTCAAGCGAGGCGTCGGCCCCTCCAGTGCAGGGATGGCCCGCGCGGAGCCCCCCCACCCGCCCTCAGGGCAGCTGCTCGATCAGCCCGTCCCGGATCGTCACGCGCCGGTCCATGCGGGCGGCGAGATCCATGTTGTGGGTGGCCACCAGGGCGGCGAGGCCGGAGGCGCGGACCAGCGAGACCAGGATGCCGAAGACGTGGGCGGCGGTGTGCGGATCGAGGTTGCCGGTGGGCTCGTCGGCGAGCAGCAGGCGCGGGCCGTTGGCCACCGCGCGCGCAATGGCGACGCGCTGCTGCTCGCCGCCCGAGAGCTCGGCCGGCCGGTGCAGGAGGCGCTCCTTCAGGCCGAGGAAGCTCAGCAGCTCGCTCGCCCGTTCGCGGGCCTCGCGCTGGGACAGCCCGCGGATGAGCTGCGGCATCACCACGTTCTCCAGGGCCGAGAATTCCGGCAGGAGGTGGTGGAACTGGTAGACGAAGCCCATCTCCTCGCGCCGCAGGCGGGTGCGCTCGGCATCCCCCATCGCGGCCGTCGGACTGCCGCCGATATAGATCTCGCCGCCGTCGGGGCGCTCCAGCAGGCCGGCGAGGTGCAGCAGGGTGCTCTTGCCGGCCCCCGAGGGGGCCACCAGGGCGACGAGCTCGCCCGGCCAGATCGCGAAATCCGCCTGGCGCAGGATTTCGAGGGCGCCGGCCCCGTCGCCGGCCCCTTGGGTGTAGCGCCGCTCCACCTTGGCGAAGAACAGGGCCGGGACCGGCTGCGCGCCGGGCGCCTCGGCTTTCGTGGTCATGGATGTTCGGGCCTCAGCCGTAGCGCAGGGCCTGCACCGGATCGAGCCGGGCGGCGCGCCACGAGGGATACAGCGTCGCGATCAGCGACAGGGCGATGGAGGTGACGACCACCACGGTGATCTCGTTGGCGTTCATCTCGGCCGGGATCTCGGCCAGGAAGCGCACCGTGGGGTCCCAGGCGGAGGGGAACAGCACCCGCTGGATCCCCTTGATGTTCATCGTGATCAGGATGCCCAGCCCCAGGCCGCTCAGGGTCCCGACCACGCCGATCAGCGCCCCGTTGATGAGGAACACCCGCATGATGGTGCCGGGGGTCGCCCCCATGGTGCGCAGGATGGCGATGTCGCTCGACTTGTCGCGCACCAGCAGGATCAGCCCCGAGATGATGTTCAGGGTCGCCACCACGACGATCAGGCTGAGGATCAGGAACATGACGTTCCGCTCCACCTCCAGCGCCCCGAAGAAGGTTCGGTTGCGCTGGCGCCAGTCGGTGAGGAGCACCGGGCGCTCGGCCGCCATCTCGAGGTCGGGCCGCATCGCGCCCACCGCCTCGGCATTGTCGAGGTAGATCTCGATCAGGCTGACATCGGCGTCCCGGTTGAAGAAGGCCTGGGACTCGGTGAGCGGCATGAACACGAAGGTCGAGTCGAACTCGGTCATGCCGATCTCGAAGATCGCCTTGATGGTGTAGCCCTTGGTGCGCGGCGCCGTGCCGAACGGCGTCGAGGCCCCCTTGGGGGTCAGCAGGTTGATCTGGTCGCCGGCCTGGACGCCGAGGGATTCGGCCAGGCGCCGGCCGATGGCGACGCCCGAGCCGTCGTCGAAGCCCTCCAGGCTGCCGCCCTTGATGTTGCTCGCGATGGCGCCGATCTTGTCGAGGTCCTCGCCCCGGATGCCGCGGACCAGCACGCCGCTGCCGGCGCCGCCATAGGGCGACGAGGCGAAGGCCTGCCCCTCCACCAGGGGAATCGCCGCCCGGACCCCGGCGACCTTCGACAGGCGCTCGGACAGGTCGGCATAGTCGGTGAAGAGCTTGTCGATCGGCGCCACGAAGACGTGGCCGTTGATGCCCACGATCTTCGACAGCAGCTCGGTCCGGAAGCCGTTCATCACCGACAGCACGATGATCAGCGTGGCGACGCCGAGGGCGATGCCGAGGAGCGAGAAGAACGCCACCACGGAGACGCCGCCGCCCCGGCGCCGGGCCCGCAGGTAGCGCCCGGCGATGATCCACTCGAACCCGGCGAAGGGTGGCGTGCTCCCGCGCCGGAACCGGGCGCGTAGGCCCGCAAGCCTGTCCGTCAGGGTCGCCGCCATGGGATGCCTCAGAGCCGCTTCAGGCGGGCGAGCAGATCGATCGGGGCGATGCTCTCGCGCTCGCCGCCGGCCCGGCGCTTCAGCTCGACCTTGCCCTCGGCGAGGCCGCGGGGGCCGACGATGACCTGCCAGGGCAGGCCGATGAGATCGGCCGTGGCGAACTTGGCGCCCGGGCGCTCGTCGCGGTCGTCGTAGAGCACGCTGAGGCCGGCCGCCTCCAGGGTGGCCTGGATCTCGCCGCAGGCGGCGTCGGTGGCGGCATCGCCGGTCTTGAGGTTGATCAGCGCCACGTCGAAGGGCGCCACCGCGTCCGGCCAGATGATGCCGGCCTCGTCGTGGCTCGCCTCGATGATCGCCGCCACGAGGCGGCTCGGTCCGATGCCGTAGGAGCCCATATGGACCGGGCGCTCGACGCCGTCGGGGCCGGTGACCTTGGCGCCCATCGGTTCTGAATACTTGGTGCCGAAGTAGAAGATGTGCCCGACCTCGATGCCGCGCGCGGCCATCTGCTTGTCGCCCGGCACCTCGGCGAAGGCCGCCGGCTCGTGCATCTCGGAGGTGGCGGCGTAGAGCGAGGTCCAGCGGTCGACGGTGCCCTGCAGCGCCGCGACGTCCTCGAAATCGGTGGTGATCGGCGGGACCTCGAAGTCGAGGTACTGGCTGTCGCAGTAGACCTCGCTCTCGCCGGTCTGGGCCAGGATGATGAACTCGTGGCTGAGGTCGCCGCCGATCGGACCCGTATCGGCCCGCATCGGGATCGCCTTCAGGCCGAGGCCCGCGAAGGTGCGCAGGTAGGCCACGAACATCCGGTTGTAGGCGTGGCGGGCGGCGGCCTGGTCGATGTCGAAGGAATAGGCGTCCTTCATCAGGAACTCGCGCGAGCGCATGGTGCCGAAGCGCGGCCGGACCTCGTCGCGGAACTTCCAGGAGATCTGGTAGAGGTTCTTCGGCAGGTCCTTGTAGGAGCGCACGCTGCCGCGGAAGATCTCGGTGACGACCTCCTCGGCGGTGGGGCCGAACAGCATCTCGCGGTCGTGACGGTCCGAGATGCGGAGCAT
This sequence comes from Methylobacterium sp. AC690, assembly GCF_979256535.1. Classification (NCBI taxonomy): domain Bacteria; kingdom Pseudomonadati; phylum Pseudomonadota; class Alphaproteobacteria; order Hyphomicrobiales; family Methylobacteriaceae; genus Methylobacterium; species Methylobacterium sp. AC690. Next base: position 235,457 of record NZ_CEEDOX010000001.1, read on the forward strand.
CTCCTTGCCGTAGGCCTCGTAGCGGCCGGATTCCCGCCAGAGCTCGGCCGACTGGATCGTCGGCATCAGGATCTCGATGGCCCCCGCCCGGTCCTGCTCCTCGCGGATCACCGCGCAGACCTTGTTCAGGACGCGCAGGCCCAGCGGCAGCCACGCATAGATGCCGGCGGCCTCCTGGCGCACGAGCCCGGCGCGCAGCATGAGGCGGTGAGAGACGATCTCGGCCTCCTTGGGCGTCTCGCGCAAGGTCGGCAGGAAGTAGCGGGAGAGACGCATGAAAGGCCCTGGAAACAGCGTGCCAGCGGGTCGGCGGCACGCCCCGGCACACAACACATTGCATTGGGAAAACACAAGCGCGGAGGGGTGACACTGGTCCGCAGCGTGGCGTTTCGCCCCCGCGGCCGAGGTCCCTTCCCGTCAAGGCCGGTCCGCCAAACCGCAAGCCTCGCGGGCCGTCGGGCAAGCTTGGCCGGCCGTTGGGCAAGCGTTACCGGTCGCCGGGCATGCCTTGCCCGCCATTCCGGTAGAAAAGCGCAGGAATGTCTCACGAGACAGGTGACAATGAGAATTGTTGTTCCTATAAGCGCCTCCGTGATGATCGCGCCGCCAAGCAGTGGCGCCACACGGTCCGAGTCTTGGGAGGAATTTCAGCCGCCACGCCGTCAGCAATGCGTGAGACAATCGAGGCTGAGCAAACGACCATCTTTACAAAAGCAAGGCTTAGGCCTTGCTTTTTTTATGCCTGAAGGCTTGCTTTTATGCCTGAAGGCTTGCGCGAGGCTGTGGCCGCTCCCGCGCCATCCCGCGTCGAGGCGCCGTCGTCCCGGGGCCGCGCCGCGGAACCCGGGCTCCCGAAACCCAGGGTGCGCAAGACTTTGCACCGTCGTCGGCTCTGGATTCCGGGCTCGCCTGCGGCGCCCCGGAACGACGCGGTGCTGTCTCTGCGGCCGCGGCTCATGTCCCGCGTACGCTATGTCCGTTCTTTGCGGGGGCAGCGACGCGACCAGTCTGGACCGTGACGGCCGCGTGAGCGTCGTCCGCGGGCGGGATCCCATCCGGTTCGACCGGACGTCCCCGGCGTCCTTACAGGCCGGCCAGCTCGAAGACCTGGATCGCCGCCAGGAAGACGACGCTCGCCAGGACGGAGGTGAGGATCGCCTTCTCGCGCAGGCGCGGAGCGGCGGGCGCCCCCGGGTCCTGGCCGGGCACGATCCGCTCCGGGTCGGTCTCGACCTGGTTGCGCAGGGGCAGGATGACGAAGAGCAGGGTCCACCAGACCACGAAGTAGAGGGCCAGGGCGCCGAACACGGTGAGCTTGAACAGGCCCACCGCGAGGAGGACCACCGCGACCAGCACCACGCCCATCACCGCCAGGGTGCGCAGGGTGGAGGCCGCCAGGGTCTGCAGGATGCCGTTCATCCGGCTCAGACCTGCTCCAGCTCGACGAGGGTGCCGAGGAAGTCCTTCGGATGGAGGAAGAGAACGGGCTTGCCGTGGGCCCCGATCTTCGGCTCGCCGGTGCCAAGGACGCGGGCGCCCTGGGCCTTGAGCGTGTCGCGGGCGGCGATGATGTCGTCGACCTCGTAGCAGACGTGATGGACGCCGCCCTGGGGGTTGCGTTCGACGAAGCTCGCGATGGGCGAGCCCTCGCCCAGGGGCGACATCAGCTCGACCTTGCTGTTGGGCAGGTTGACGAACACCACGGTCACGCCGTGCTCGGGCTGCGGCAGCGGCTCCGTCACGGTGGCCCCGAGGGTGTCCCGGTAGATGGCGCAGGCGGCGTCGAGATCGCGGACCGCGATGGCGATATGGTTCAGGCGTCCGATCATGGTTTGCTCCCCTTCCCTCCGAAACGGTGCCGCCACCCCTCCCCGTCGAGCGGGGCGATTCGCGATGGCACCGCGGTGTCATCGCGGGTCGCCTCGGGCGGCCCCGGGATGACGATGGGTTGCGCGGGCGTCCCGCGCAACACGCCCCATCGGCGACGCCCCTCCCCCGCGGAGGGGGAGGGTTCGCGCATCAGACCTCGACCACCTGCACGTGGCAGGCGGGCTTCTTGCCCCAGACCTCGTTCACCGCGGAGCGGATCGCGCGGTCGACGGCCTTCTCGACGCCCTCGGCATCCCGGCGCTTCTGCTTCGACAGGCCCGAGAGCGTGCGCGACACGCACTCCACCACGACGTCGAGCATCGCCTGGCCGTTCCGGCCGCGATTGGGCAGGCCGATGATGTCGATCGCGGGCTCGCCCAGGATCTCGCCCTGCTCGTCGATGGCGATGGCCACCGAGACCAGACCGGCCTGCGAGAGCTTGCGGCGCTCGGGGATGGCCCGGTCCTTGGCGTCGATCAGGACGTTGCCGTCCTTGAACAGGCGCCCGGCCTTGACGTGGTCGACGATCTCCGGCGTGCCGGGCGCCAGGCGCACGACGCTGCCGTTGCGGGCCTTGACGATGTTCGGCACGCCCTGGGCCCGGGCGAAGCGCGCGTGCTCGTCGAGATGCAGAGCCTCGCCGTGGACGGGGATCGCCGTCTGCGGCCGGGTCCAGGCATACATCTCCGCCATCTCGTCGCGCCGGGGATGGCCCGAGACATGGACGAGCTTGGTGCGGTCGGTGACCACCTCGATGCCCGCATTGACGAGGTCGTTGATGATCGCGCCCACCGCCCGCTCGTTGCCGGGAATGGCCCGCGACGAGAAGATGACGCGGTCGCCCGCCGCCAGGGTGATGTCGGGATGGTCGTCGCGCGAGACGCGGGCGAGCGCGGCGCGCTCCTCGCCCTGCGAGCCCGTGAGCAGGGCCACGACCTTGTCGCGGGGCAGGTAGCCGTAGCTGTCCGACGAGCGGAAGTCCGGCAGGCCGTCGAGGAAGCCGCATTCACGGGCGACCCCGATGACCCGGTCCATGGCCCGACCGACCGCGATCACCTCGCGGCCGCAGGCCTGGGCCGCTTCCGCCACCGCGCGCATGCGGGCGACGTTGGAGGCGAAGGTCGTCACCGCGACCCGGTGGGGGGCGTCGGCGATGAGCTCGCGCAGGGTGGCGGCGACCTCGGCCTCGCTGGGGGAGCGCCCCTCGCGCACGACGTTGGTGGAATCGCTGATCATCGCCAGGATGCCCTCGTCGCCGAGGGCCCGGAAGGCGGCCTCCGAGGTCACGTCGCCGAGGATCGGGGTCGGGTCGAGCTTCCAGTCGCCGGTGTGCAGCAGCAGGCCGTGCGGCGTCCGGATGGCCACCGCGTTCGACTCGGGGATCGAGTGCGAGACGGGCACGTACTCGATCTCGAAGGGGCCGATCTGGACCCGGCGGCCGGCCTGGATCTCCTTCAGGATGACCTTGGGCGCGCCCGGCTCGCTCAGGCGGCGGGCCTCCAGCAGGTTCTTGGCGAAGCGCGTCGCGTAGACGGGCGCCTTGAGCTTGGGCCAGAGCTCACCGATCGCGCCGATATGGTCCTCGTGCGCGTGGGTGATGAAGATGCCCAGGAGGTCGTCCTTGCGCTCCTCGATGAAGCTGAGATCCGGGAACATCAGGTCGATGCCGGGGAATCCCTCCTCGCCGGCGAAGCCCATGCCGCAATCGACCATGATCCATTTGCGCCGCTTCGGGGGGCCGAAGCCGTAGAGCGCCGCGTTCATGCCGATCTCGCCCACGCCGCCGAGCGGCACGAAGACGAGTTCGTCTTGCCCTGTCGTCATTGTCCGTCCAAACCTCAAGCCGCCGTCGCGGCCGTTCCCAGATGCACCTCGCCCGCCGTCACGGTCCGTCGCGTCCCATCCTCCGATCGGACCACGAGCCGCCCCGCCTCGTCGATCGTCTCGAAAATTCCGTGTACGAGGGTGTCGCCCGTGCGCACCGAAACCGGCGCGCCGATCCCGGCCGCGTCAGCGATCCAGCGCTCGCGGATCCTCGAGAATCCGCGGCCACACTCCCAACGTCGCGCGGCGTCGACGAGTCCGTCCGTCAGGTGGACGAACAGATCCTCGGCGCGCGTGTCGTACTGCATCTGCCTGAGGCACGTCGCGCGATAAGGCAAGCCCTGCGGCGTCGCAGCGACATTGACACCGAAGCCCATCACCACCGCGCGGCGCCCGCCGGGCCGGCTCTCCGCCTCCAGCAGCAGCCCCGCCAGCTTGGCGCCGTTGGCCAGGACGTCGTTCGGCCATTTCAGGCGGCACCCGGTGATGCCGGCCGCCGCGAGGGCGGAGGCCAGGGCGGTGCCGGCGACGAAGCCGAGGGTCGGGACCTGATGGGGGTCGACGTCGTCCACCGGCCAGAGCAGGCTCGCGGTCAGGTTCCCGGGCTCGGAGACCCAGGCGTTGCCGCGCCGGCCCCGTCCGGCCTCCTGCCGGTGGGCCACCACCCAGAGCGGCCCCGCCTCGCCCGCGCGAAACCGGTCCAGCGCCTCGGTGTTGGTGGAGCCGAGGCGGTCGTGGACGTGGAGGCGGTGCCCCTCCCCCCGCGCCAGGGCACCGAGGGCGTATCCGCTCAAGGACCTAGAACAGCGACTTGGCGGCGGCGCTCGCGGCCCCGACGATGGGACCCGGCACGATCCCGAGCAGGACCACGACCACGCTGGCGAGGCCGAGCACGATGCGGGCGCCCGGCGGCATCGGCTCGTAGGCGGCCACCGGCTCGTCGAAGTACATCACCTTGACGAGGCGCAGGTAGTAGAACGCGCCGACCACGCTGGTGACCACGCCGATGATCGCCAGGGCCACGAGGCCGGATTTGATGGCGGCGAGGAAGACGTAGTACTTCGCGAAGAAGCCGGCCAGCGGCGGGATGCCGGCCAGCGAGAACATCATCGCGGCGAGGCAGAAGGCCATGACCGGATGGGTACGCGACAGGCCCGCGAGGTCGTCGACGGTCTCGAACATCTGGCCGCCGCGCCGCAGCGACAGCAGAACCGCGAAGGCCCCCAGGGTCATCGCCAGGTAGATCATCATGTAGACGACGACGCCGCTGACGCCCTCCTGCGAGCCGGCGGCGAGGCCCACCAGCGCGTAGCCGACATTGCCGATGGAGGAATAGGCCATCAGGCGCTTCAGCGAGCGCTGGCCGATGGCGGCGAAGGAGCCGAGCGCCATCGAGGCGATCGCCACGAAGACGATGATCTGCTGCCAGACCGCGGTCACGTCCGGGAAGGCGCCGATGAACAGCCGCACGGTCATCGCCATGGCGGCCATTTTGGGCGCCGAGGCGAAGAAGGCGGTGACGGGCGTCGGCGAGCCCTCGTAGACGTCGGGCGTCCACATGTGGAACGGCACGGCCGCGAGCTTGAAGGCGACGCCGGCCGAGACGAAGACGATGCCGAGCACGATGCCGAAGCCGGCGGTGCCGTCCAGGGCCGCGACGATGCCGGGGAACGAGACCGTGCCGGTGAAGCCGTAGACCAGGGAGGCGCCGTACAGGAGCATGCCCGAGGAGAGCGCGCCGAGGACGAAGTACTTCAGCCCGGCTTCCGTCGACTTCAGGTTGTCGCGATGGAAGGCCGCGATGACGTAGGCGGCGAGCGATTGCAGCTCCAGGCCGAGATAGAGCGAGATCAGGTCGTTGGCCGAGGCCATCACCATCATGCCGATGGTGCAGAGGATCAGCAGGATCGGAAACTCGAACCGGTCGATGCGCTCGCGCTGGAAGTAGTCGCGCGAGAGCAGGATCGTGGCCGCCGAGCCCAGCAGGATCAGGGCCTTCATCACCTTCGAGAAGTTGTCGACGATGAAGGAGCCGTTCAGGGTCGTGATCTTGGCGCCCGACTGGGACATGACCGCGAACAGCGCGACCACCAGCAGGATGAGCGCCCCGACATTGACGCCCTCGGCGGAGCGTTCGCCCCGGAACGCACCGTAGAGGATCAGCACCAGCACGCCGATGCTGAGGATCAGCTCCGGCAGGGCGGGCCCGAGCGCGGGCAGGACGATCTGAGCGGCGTTCATCGGGTCAAAGCCTTCAGCGCGACGCGGGCGGCAGGGTGGCCGCGGCGGTCTGCGTGTTCGAGAGCGCGGTCCGCATGCTCTGCATCAACGCTTCCGTCGAGGGCGCGAAGGTGTCGAGCACGGGGGCCGGGTGGACGCCGTAGTAGATCGTCAGGGCGACGAGCGGCGCGATGATCATCTTCTCGCGCAGGTCCAGGTCGAGGATGCCCTGCAGGTTGGGCTTCTCGAGCTTGCCGTAGATCACCCGGGCGTAGAGCCAGAGGGCGTAGCCGGCCGACAGGATGATGCCGAAGACCGAGAAGAACGCCACCGTCGGGTTGGCCCGGAAGGCCCCCATCATGGCCAGGAACTCGCCGACGAAGCCGGAGGTGCCGGGCAGGCCGACATTGGCCATGGTGAAGACCATCATGGCCGCCGCGTAGAGCGGCATCCGCTTCACGAGGCCGCCATAGGCGGCGATCTCGCGGGTGTGCATCCGGTCGTAGACCACGCCGACGCAGACGAAGAGCGCGCCGGAGACGATGCCGTGCGAGATCATCAGGAACAGGGCGCCCTGGATGCCCTGCTCGTTCATGGTGAAGAGGCCCAGCGTCACGAAGCCCATATGCGCCACCGAGGAATAGGCGATGAGCTTCTTGATGTCGGTCTGCATCAGCGCGATCAGCGAGGTGAAGATGATCGCGATCACCGAGAGCGCGAACACCATCGGGGCGAAGGCGTGGCTCGCATCCGGGAACATCGGCAGCGAGATCCGGATGAAGCCGTAGCCGCCCATCTTCAGGAGGATGCCCGCCAGGATCACCGAGCCGGCGGTGGGCGCCTCCACGTGCGCGTCCGGCAGCCAGGTATGGACCGGCCACATCGGCATCTTCACTGCGAAGGAGGCGAAGAAGGCCAGCCAGAGCCAGGTCTGGAGTTCCACCGGGAAGCGGGTGTGCAGCAGGGTCGGGATGTCGGTGGTGCCGGCGTGCCAGTACATCGCCATGATGGCGAGCAGCATCAGCACCGAGCCGAGCAGGGTGTAGAGGAAGAACTTGAAGCTGGCGTAGATGCGCCGCTTGCCGCCCCAGATGCCGATGATGAGGAACATCGGGATCAGGCCGGCCTCGAAGAACAGGTAGAACAGCACCAGGTCGAGGGCGCAGAACACGCCGATCATCGTCGTCTCGAGGACGAGGAAGGCGACGAAATACTCCTTCACCCGGGTGTTCACCGAGAGCCACGAGGCGCCGATGCAGAACGGCATCAGGAAGGTGGTCAGCAGGATCAGCGGCATCGAGAAGCCGTCGACGCCGAGCTTGAAGCGGGTGGCCTCGCTCAGCCAGGCATGGGTCTCGACCAGCTGGAAATTCGCCGTGGTCGCGTCGTAGCGGCCCCAGGCCACCAGCGAGAGCAGGAAGGTGGCCAGCGTGGTGATGAGCGCGGCCCAGCGGGCGTTGCGCTTCGAGGCCTCCGTCTCCTCGCCGAGGGTGAGGATGAAGGCCGCGCCGCAGAGCGGCACGATCAGGAGGCCGGAGAGGATTCCGAGGCCGAACATTAGCGGGCGCTCCGATACGTGACAGCGGCCATCAATGGGCGACCTTGGGCAAGCCGGTCAGCATGTACCAGCTGATGAGGGCGGCGACGCCGACGAGCATGACGAAGGCGTAGTGGTAGACGTAGCCGGTCTGGAAGCGGACCACGCCGCGGGTCACGTCCAGCACGCGCGTGGCGATCCCGTCGGGGCCCATGCCGTCGATGACGCGGCCGTCGGCCTCCTTCCAGAGGAACTTGCCGAAGTCCTTGGCGGGACGGACGAAGATCCGGTCGTAGAGCTCGTCGAAGTACCACTTGTTGAGCAGGAACCGGTACAGGCTCGGCTGCTGGGCGGCGAGCTGGCCCGGCAGCTCGGGCCGGCGGATATACATCCAGTAGGCCAGCACGAAGCCGATCAGCATCATGATGAAGGGCGCGTAGGAGACCAGGGCCGGCACCGCGTGGATGTCGTGCATGATGTGGTTGTCGGGACCGTGGCCCAGGGCATGGCCCCAGAACGCGTCCATGCCCTCGCCGATGAAGCGGTTCTTGAAGATCAGCCCAGCGAAGAGCGCGCCGAAGGCCAGGAGCGCGAGGGGGATCGTCATCACCAGCGGGCTCTCATGCGGGGTCTGCGCATGGTCGTGGTGCTCGATGGCGCTGTGCGAGGCCGGCTCCAGGTCGTGGCCCTTGTCGTCGTGGGCGACGCCCTCGTGATGGCCCGGCGCGCCGTCGGCCTCCGCGGAGGTGGCCGCATGGACCGATGTCGCCGCATGGGCCGGAGTCGCGGCCGAAGTCGGCGCATGAGCGGCCTGCGCCACCGCGTGGTCGTCGTCGTGGTGCGCCCCGTGGCCGGCCCAGCGGGCCGGTCCCTCGAAGGTCATGAAGAACAGGCGCCAGGAGTAGAACGAGGTCATCAGCGCGGCGACGACGGTGCACAGGAAGGCGAGCGTGTGCCCGGGCCGGGTCGAGGCGTAGGCCGCCTCGATGATCGCGTCCTTGGAGTAGTAGCCGGCGGTGAAGGGGAAGCCGATCAGCGCCAGGGTGCCGATGGTCATCATCGCCGAGGTGAAGGGGATGTAGCGGCGGAGATTCCCCATGTTCCGCATGTCCTGCTCGTGGTGCATCGCGTGGATGACCGAGCCGGCCCCGAGGAACAGCAGCGCCTTGAAGAAGGCGTGGGTGAAGAGGTGGAAGACGGCGGCCGAGTAGGCGCCGACGCCGAGGGCCACGAACATGTAGCCGAGCTGCGAGCAGGTCGAGTAGGCGATCACGCGCTTGATGTCGTTCTGGACGAGGCCGATCGTGGCCGCGAAGAACGCCGTGATGCCGCCGATGACCGTGACCACGATGAGGGCGTTGGGGGCGAGCTCGAACAGCGGCGACAGGCGCGCCACCATGAACACGCCGGCCGTCACCATGGTGGCGGCGTGGATCAACGCCGAGACGGGGGTCGGCCCCTCCATCGCGTCCGGCAACCAGGTGTGCAGCAGGAACTGGGCCGACTTGCCCATGGCGCCCATGAACAGCAGCAGGCAGGCGAGCGTCAGGGCGCTCCAGTCGTAGCCGAGGAAGTGGAAGGTGGCGTCCTTGATCTCGGGCGCACGGGCGAAGATGCCGTCGAAGGCGATCGAGCCGGTGAGCACGAAGACGAGGAAGATGCCCAGCGAGAAGCCGAAATCGCCGACGCGGTTGACGATGAAGGCCTTCATGGCCGCGGCGTTGGCCGAGGGCTTCTCGTACCAGAACCCGATCAGCAGGTAGGAGGCGAGGCCGACGCCCTCCCAGCCGAAGAACATCTGCACGAGGTTGTCGGCCGTCACCAGCATCAGCATGGCGAAGGTGAAGAGCGACAGGTAGGCGAAGAAGCGCGGCCGGTGCGGATCCTCCTCCATGTAGCCGATGGAGTAGAGGTGCACGAGGGTCGAGACCGAGGTCACGACCACCAGCATGATCACCGTCAGGGTGTCGATGCGGAAGGCCCAGTCGACCACCAGGTCGCCGGCGGTGAACCAGGTCGCGACCTGCACGCGGGTGGCGTGCTCGGTGCCCGGAACCTCGAGGAAGGCGCCCCAGGACAGCAGCGCCGAGAAGGCGAGGAGGCCGGTGGTGATGCCCTCGCTGAGCTTCGCGCCGAGCTGGCGGCCGAACAGGCCGGCGAGCAGCGCGCCGACGAGCGGGAGGAAGACGATCGCGTGATACATCGCTGGCTTGTCCGGCCTCCTGGGTGCGCCCGGTCCCCGCGCGATGCGCGAGGAGCCCGAGCGGCGCCCTGTGGGGTTCGTGTCACCGCCCCGGCGGCGCGGTCACCGCGCTGCCGGGCGTCAAATCGAGTGTCGCCTCGGTTCCGCTCAGCCCTTCATCATGTTGACGTCCTCGACCGCGATCGAACCGCGGTTTCGGAAGAACACGACGAGGATGGCGAGGCCGATGGCCGCCTCCGCCGCCGCGACCGTCAGCACGAACAGGGCGAAGACCTGACCGGTGATGTCGTTGAGGTGGGTGGAGAAGGCGACGAGGTTGATGTTCACCGCGAGCAGGATCAGCTCGACGGACATCAGGATGACGATGACGTTCTTGCGGTTCACGAAGATGCCGAGCACGCCCAGCGTGAACAGGATCGCGGCGACCGTCAGGTAATGGCTCAGGCCGATCATCGGATGTGGCTCCCGGTCTCTGCCGTTCGAGGTCCGCCGGCCATCAGACTTCCACGCCCTGGCGCGACGGCACCTTGCGGGTTTCCACCGCCAGGGTCTGGGTGCGCGCGTTCTGCACGGAGATGTTCTGGCGCTTGACGCCCGGACGGTCGCGCAGGGTCAGCACGATGGCGCCGATCATCGCCACCAGCAGGATCAGGCCGGCGAGCTGGAAGAAGAAGACGTAGTCCGTGTACAGCACCCGGCCGAGGGCCTGGGTGTTGGTGACGGCCTCGGCGCTGGCGACGGGACCGAGGGGCGCCTGCACGAGGCCCGGATCGATGGTCCAGGAGCCGACCACGAGCAGCAGCTCGATCAGGAAGACCGCGCCGATCAGCGCGCCGATGGGCAGGTATTGCTGGAAGCCCTGGCGCAGCTGCGCGAAATCCACGTCGAGCATCATCACGACGAACAGGAACAGCACCGCCACCGCGCCGACATAGACGACCACGAGGATCATCGCGAGGAACTCGGCGCCCATCATCACGAACAGGCCGGCGGCGTTCACGAAGGCCAGGATGAGGAAGAGCACGGAGGCCACGGGATTGCGCGAGGCGATCACCATGAAGCCCGAGGCGATGGTCACACCTGCGAACAGGTAGAAGAAGGCAGCGGCTGCACTCATGCGATTCTAGAGATCAGCCGTCCCGAGGACGGCCCCTTCTGCCGAAATTGTGCCACGGCCCACCGGCCGCCCGTCTATAGAACCCGCCCCTGCGGTGCACAACCGCCTCGGCGGGTTCCGGTCGACTCCGTGGGCACGGAATCGCCCCTCTGTCTCATCCCGCGGCTGCGCCGGGGCGCGTCCGGCGCTCGGACGCGCTGTCTGCGGATGGGCAAACGCGCGTCCGGTGCCCGGTCGTGCTCAGCGGTAGGGCGCGTCCACCGCGAGGTTGCGGGCGATCTCGCGCTCCCAGCGGTCGCCGTTCAGGAGCAGCTTCTCCTTGTCGTAGAGCAGCTCCTCGCGGGTCTCGACCGAGAACTCGAAGTTCGGCCCTTCCACGATCGCGTCCACCGGGCAGGCCTCCTGGCACATGCCGCAATAGATGCACTTGACCATGTCGAGGTCGTAGCGGGTCGTGCGGCGGGTGCCGTCGTTGCGGCGCGGGCCCGCCTCGATGGTGATGGCCTGGGCGGGGCAGATCGCCTCGCACAGCTTGCAGGCGATGCAGCGTTCCTCGCCGTTGGGATAGCGGCGCAGGGCGTGCTCGCCCCGGAAGCGCGGGCCGCGATGGCCCATCTCGAAGGGGTAGTTGATCGTGGCCTTCGGCTTGAAGAAGTACTTCATCGCCAGGACGAACCCGGACGCGAACTCCTTGAGCAGCAGACCCTTAGCGACCTGATCGAGCTTCATGGCCCGGATCTCCGTGAGGGGTTGTCAGGCGCCCGGCGCGAGGCCGGTGAGCTTGAGGACAAAGGCGACGACGATGACCGAGACGAGCGAGAGCGGCAGGAACACCTTCCAGCCGAGGCGCATGAGCTGGTCATAGCGGTAGCGCGGCACCATGGCCTTCACCATGGCGATCATGAAGAAGAGGAAGCTCGCCTTGAGGGCGAACCAGATCAGGCCCGGCACCCAGGTGAAAGGCGCGAACGGGATCGGCGAGAGCCAGCCGCCGAGGAACAGCACCGTCCCGAGGGCGCACATGGTCATGATGGCCACGTACTCGCCCAGCATGAAGAGCAGGTACGGGGTCGAGGAATACTCGACCATGTAGCCGGCCACGAGCTCGGACTCGGCCTCCGGCAGGTCGAAGGGCGGGCGGTTCGTCTCGGCCAGCGCCGAGACGAAGAACACCACGAACATCGGGAACAGCCAGAGCCAGTACCAGCCCAGGATGCCGAGCGCGGTGTCCTGCGCCATGACGATGCGCGACAGGTTCAGGGAGCCGGCGCAGAGCAGGACGCAGATGATGACGAAGCCGAGGGAGACTTCGTAGGAGATCATCTGTGCGGCCGAGCGCAGGGCGCCCAGGAAGGCGTATTTCGAGTTCGAGGCCCAGCCGCCCATCAGGACGCCGTACACGCCCAGCGACGAGATCGCGAAGATGTAGGTGATGCCGACGTTGAGGTCGGCGATGGCCCAGCCCTCGGCCAGGGGAATCACCGCCCAGGCGGCCAGGGCCAGGGTGGCGAAGACCAGGGGGGCCAGCAGGAACAGCGCCTTGTTCGCGCCGGCCGGAATCACCGGCTCCTTCAGGACGAACTTCAGAAGATCGGCGAAGGACTGGAACAGGCCCCAGGGCCCGACCACGTTGGGGCCGCGCCGGAGCTGCACCGCCGCCCAGATCTTGCGATCGGCCAGCAGCGCGTAGGCGATGAAGACCAGCAGCAGCGCCAGGAGCACGAAGCTCTTGAACGCCAGCAGCAGGACGGTGCCGAGGACTTCCCAGAAGGTCATCGCAGGAGATCCTTATTCGGCCGCTTCGAGGCCGCGCACCCGGGCGAGGCTCGAACACTCGGCGAGCACGCGCGAGGCGCGGGCGATCGCGTTGCTGAGGTAGAAGTCCGGCACCGCCGAGACGAAGGCCGTTCGGGTCGGCTCGCCGCCGAGACCCGACAGCGTCTCCACCGTGGCCACCGCATCGCCCGGGGCGATGGCGTCGAGGGCCGCGAAGTGCGGATGCTCGGCGTAGAGCGACCGGCGCAGGGCCGCCAGCGAATCGAACGGCAGGCGCTTGCCCAGGACGTCGGACAGGGCGCGCAGGATCGCCCAATCCTCGCGGGCATCCCCCGGCGGGAAGCCGGCCCGATTCGTGGTCTGGACCCGGCCCTCGAGGTTGACGTAGGTCGCGCTCTTCTCGGTATAGGCGGCCCCCGGCAGGACGACGTCGGCCCGCGTGGCGCCCTGGTCGCCGTGGGTGCCCTGGTAGATCACGAACGCACCCGGTCCCACCGCGACCTCGTCGGCACCGAGGTTGTATACCACGTCGAGATTTGCGCCGTTCGCGATCCCGGCGAAGTCGAGCCCGCCCGCCCCCGGCACGAAGCCGAGATCCAGGGCGCCGACCCGTGCCGCCGCGGTCTGGAGCACGCCGAAGCCGCTCCAATCCGGGGTGACCGCGCCGAGATCCCGCGCGAGCGTCGCCGCGGCGGCGAGGATCGCGGCGCCGTCGGGCCGCGCGAGCGCGCCGGTGCCGACGATGATGAGGGGCCGGCTCGCCGCCTTCAGCGCCTCGGCGAAGCTGTGCTGGCCGGAGGCGAGGTCGGCCAGGGTCTCCGGTCCGGCGCCCAGATAGGTGTGCGGATAGGTGAGGTCGACCGGCTCGCCGATGAGGCCGACCGCCAGGGGACGCATGCGCCAGCGCTTGCGAATGCGCACGTTGAGGAGGGACGCCTCGAGGCGTGGATTGGTGCCGATGAGGAGGATCGCGTCCGCCTCCTCAATCCCGGCAATGCCGGTCCCGAGCGTGTAGGCGGCCCGGCCCCAGGCCGGGTCGATCGCCTCGCCGGCCTGGCGGCAGTCGAGGCTGGTCACCCCGAGGGAGGTCATCAAGGCCTTGAGCGCATAGATCTCTTCGACACCCGCGAGATCGCCCACCACCGCGCCGATGCGCGTCGGATCGGCCCCCTTCACCCGCGCGGCGATGGCGGCGAACGCTTCACCCCAGGAGGCAGGGCGCAGGCGACCGTTCTCCCGCAGGTAGGGCCGGTCGAGGCGCTGGGTGCGCAGGCCGTCCACCGCGTGGCGGGTCTTGTCGGAGATCCACTCCTCGTTGATGCCCTCGTGCACGCGCGGCTCGATCTGCATGACCTCGCGACCGCGGGCATCGACCCGGATGGCGCAACCGACGGCGTCCATCACGTCGACGGATTCGGTCTTCGACAGCTCCCAGGGCCGCACCTCGTAGCTCTGCGGCTTGTGGACGAGGGCGCCCACGGGGCAGAGGTCGGCGACGTTGCCCTGAAGCTCCGAGCCCATGGCGGATTCGAGGTAGCTCGTGATCTCCATGTCCTCGCCGCGCCCGATGGCGCCGAGATCCGGCACGCCGGCGACCTCCGCCAGGAAGCGGACGCAGCGGGTGCAATGGATGCAGCGGTTCATAGCGGTCCGCACCAGCGGGCCGATATACTTCTCCTCGACGGCGCGCTTGTTCTCCCCGTAGCGCGTGGAGTCGACGCCATAGGCCATCGCCTGGTCCTGCAGGTCGCAATGGCCGCCCTGGTCGCAGATGGGGCAATCGAGCGGGTGATTGATGAGGAGGAACTCCATCACCCCCTCGCGGGCCTTCTTCGTCTGGCCCGAGCGTGTCAGCACCTCTGGCGGCTCGCCGTTGGGTCCGGGTCGGCAGTCCTTCACCGCATAGGCACAGGAGGCCACCGGCTTCGGCGCACCCTTGAGTTCCACGAGGCACATCCGGCAATTGCCCGCGATGGACAGCCGCTCGTGGAAGCAGAAGCGCGGGATTTCCGCGCCTGCAGCCTCGCAGGCCTGGAGCAGCGTGTACTCAGCCGGAACATCGACCTCGGTGCCGTCGACGACGATCTTGGTCATGCGTGGGTCTCGGTCTCGAAACTTAAGGGCGGCGCGAGGGGCGGATCACTCCGCCGCCATCGGCACCGGATCGGAATGCGGATTGGCGCTGTAGCGGTCGATGCGCTTCTCGATTTCGGGACGGAAGTGCCGGATCAGGCCCTGGATCGGCCAGGCCGCCGCGTCGCCGAGCGCGCAGATGGTGTGGCCCTCGATCTGCTTCGTGACGTCGAGAAGCATGTCGATCTCGCGGCGTTGGGCCCGGCCTTCCGCCATGCGCAGCATCACGCGCCACATCCAGCCCGTACCCTCGCGACACGGGGTGCACTGGCCGCAGGACTCGTGCTTGTAGAAGTAGGCGATGCGGGCGATCGCCGAGACGATATCGGTGGACTTGTCGAGCACGATCACCGCCGCCGTGCCGAGGCCGGAGCCGAGGTTCTTCAGGGTGTCGAAGTCCATCTTGGCATCGATGATCTGCTCGGCCGGCACCAGAGGAACCGAGGAACCGCCTGGGATGGAGCAGAGCAGGTTGTCCCAGCCACCGCGCATGCCGCCGCAATGTTTGTCGATGAGTTCGCGGAAGGTGATCCCGAGCTCCTCCTCGACGTTGCAGGGCTTGTTGACGTGGCCCGAGACACAGAACAGCTTGGTACCGGTGTTGTTCTTGCCGCCAAGGCCGGCAAACCAAGCGCCGCCGCGGCGCAGGATGGTACCAGCCACCGCAATTGATTCGACGTTGTTGACGGTCGTTGGGCAACCGTAGAGGCCCATATTGGCAGGGAACGGAGGCTTCAGGCGCGGCATGCCCTTCTTGCCTTCGAGGCTCTCCAGCAGCGCAGTCTCCTCGCCGCAGATATACGCGCCCGCCCCGTGGTGGACGTAGATATCGAAGGGGTAGCCATGGACATTGTCCTTGCCGACGAGGCGGGCCTCGTAGGCTTCGTCCACCGCCCGCTGAAGGGCGTGCTTCTCCGCGACGTACTCACCGCGAATGTAGATGTAGCAGGCATGCGCCGCCATCGCGAAGGATGCCAGCATGCAACCTTCGATCAGGAGGTGCGGATCGTGCCGCATGATCTCCCGGTCCTTGCAGGTGCCCGGCTCTGACTCATCAGCGTTGACGACGAGGTAGTGGGGGCGCCCGTCGGACTTCTTGGGCATAAACGACCACTTGAGTCCGGTGGGAAAGCCAGCGCCGCCACGGCCGCGCAGGCCAGACTGCTTCATCTCGTCGATGATCCAGTCGCGGCCCATTTCCAAGAGAAACTTGGTGCCGTCCCAGGCACCGCGCTGCCTCGCGGCTTCCAGCCCCGGGGAGTGCAGGCCGTAGAGGTTCGTGAAGATGCGATCCTGATCGGCGAGCATGTCAGTTCCCCTTCTTGGGGGCGGGAGACTCGGGGGCGGGAGACTTGGGGGCCGACGGCTTCTTCGCGGCCGGAGCCTTCGCGTCGGACGGAGCCGGGACGGCCTCCGCCCCGGAGGCGGCCGGCTGCGGCGGCGGCGCGGTGCGCGGCAGGTCGGATTGCGTGCCAGCCTCGGCGCCGGCCGCCTCGACCTTCGCGATCGTCTCCGGCGCGGGCGCGGTCGGTGCCGTCGGCTGCGCCGTCGCGTCGGCCCCGCCGGCAGCCTCCGCCTTGTCGCTGGCCTTCAGTGGCGGCTCGCCGGCGGCGGTCCGCTGGGCGGGCGCATCGGTCGCCGGCGTCTCCACGGCCCGGCCGGCATCGGGACGGGCCGGCTTCGGCTCGGCGGCTGCGCGCCGCTCGGACGAGGCCGCCTCGGCCCGGCCCTGCTCGCTGCCCTCTTCAGCCTGCTTCTCCTCGAACCGCTTGCGCCAGGCGCCGACCCGCGAGCCGTCGAACAGCGTCGCGTCGCTGAGGGTCTCGGCCCCGCCGAGGGGCTCCGAGGAGGTCCGTCCGACCTGCGAGCCGATCTTGACGGGCCGTCCGGCCGCGAGGTCGTCCATGAGCTTGCCGAGGAGGTCCGGCGTCAGGTCCTCGTAATAGTCCTGGTTGATCTGGGCCATCGGCGCGTTGCAGCAGGCGCCCAAGCACTCGACCTCGAGCCAGGAGAAGTTGCCGTCGGCGCTGACGTGGCCCGGCGCGCCGAGGCGGTGGTGCAGGTAGTCCTTCAGCTCGCGCGCGCCGCAGGAATCGCACGGCACAGTCCCACAGAGCTGGATCCAGAACTTGCCCACCGGCTCTAGAGCGAACATCGTGTAGAACGTTGCGACCTCCAGCACGCGGATATGCGGCATGCCAAGCTCGTCGGCCACTGCCTCGATCGCCTTCTGCGGCAGCCAGCCGCCGTTCTGCTCCTGCGCCTTCCACAGCAGTGGGATCACCGCCGAGGCCTGGCGGCCCTCAGGATACTTCTCGATCTGACCCTTCGCCCATTCGGCGTTCTCGGACGAGAACGCGAAGGACGTGGGCTGCTCGGCGGCGGGGGCGAGTCTGCGGTTGGCCATCAGTTTCGAACCTTGATCCTCACCGGTCCACTTCGCCGAACACGATGTCCAGCGTACCGAGCACGCACGAGACGTCCGCCAGCATGTGGCCGCGGCACATCCAGTCCATCGCCTGAAGGTGGGCGAAACCCGGAGCGCGGATCTTACAGCGGTAGGGCTTGTTGGTGCCGTCGGCGACGAGATAGACACCGAACTCGCCCTTCGGCGCCTCGACGGCGGCGTAAACTTCGCCGGCCGGCACATGGAAACCTTCGGTGTAGAGCTTGAAGTGGTGGATCAACGCTTCCATCGAGCGCTTCATCTCGCGCCGCGGCGGAGGCGCGATCTTGCCGTCAGTGGCCGAGATCGGGCCTTGTCCGGCCGGCTCCCGCAGCTTGAGGCAGCACTGCTTCATGATCTTGGCCGATTCGCGCATCTCTTCCATGCGGATGACCTGGCGATCGTAGGTGTCGCCGTTCTTTCCCACCGGGATGTCGAAATTCATCTCTTCGTAGGCTTCGTAGGGCTGCGACTTACGCAGGTCCCAAGGGATGCCGGAGCCGCGAACCATCACGCCAGAGAATCCCCAGGCCATTGCCTCGTCCACGGTGACGATGCCGATGTCGACGTTGCGTTGCTTGAAGATGCGATTGCCCATCACGAGGTTATCGAGGTCATCGACCACCTGCAGGAACGGGTCGATGAAGGCTTCGATGTCGTCGATCAGCGCCGGTGGCAGATCCTGGTGGACGCCACCGGGTCGGAAGTAGTTGGCGTGTAGGCGAGCGCCCGATGCGCGCTCGTAGAAAATCATGAGTTTCTCACGCTCTTCGAAGCCCCAGAGCGGCGGTGTCAGAGCGCCGACATCCATGGCCTGCGTGGTGACGTTGAGGAGGTGGGAGAGAATGCGACCGATCTCGCAGAACAGCGTGCGGATGAGTTGCGCCCGCCTCGGAACTTCAAGCCCGAGAAGCTTCTCGATGCCGAGGCAGAAAGCGTGCTCCTGATTCATCGGCGAGACGTAGTCGAGGCGGTCGAAGTAGGGCGTTGCCTGTAGATAGGTCTTATGCTCGATGAGTTTCTCGGTGCCGCGATGCAGGAGACCAATATGCGGATCGACGCGCTCGACGATCTCGCCGTCGAGTTCCAGCACGAGGCGCAGCACACCGTGCGCCGCCGGGTGCTGAGGTCCAAAATTGATCGCGAAGTTGCGGATGTTGTGCTCGGTCATGGCCCTGCTCCGCCGCTCAAGCCGACGTCTTCTCATCGCCCGGAAGCACGTATTCGGTGCCCTCCCACGGCGAGAGAAAGTCGAAGTTGCGGAATTCCTGGGTGAGCTTCACCGGCTCGTAGACCACGCGGGCCTCGTCCTGATCGTAGCGAACCTCAACGAAGCCGGTGAGCGGAAAGTCCTTCCGCAGGGGGTGTCCCTCGAAGCCATAATCGGTGAGGAGCCGTCGCAGGTCCGGATGGCCTGAAAACAGGATCCCGTAGAGGTCGTAGGTCTCGCGCTCGAACCAGTTCGCAGCTGGAAAGACCTCGATGACGGAGGGCACCGGTGTCTGATCGTCGGTCTGCACCTTCACGCGGATGCGGGAGTTATGGCGCAGCGACAGCAGGTGGTAGACCACGTCGAAGCGCTTCTCACGGGACGGATAATCGGCTCCGCAGATGTCGATGAAGCAGCGAAAAGCGCAGGTGGGGTCATCGCGCAGATAGGTCAGCACATAGACAATGTCGCTGGCCTGCACCACGAGGGTCAGCTCGCCGAACGCGATGGTGCGAGAGACGACCGCGGGCCCGAGCGCTCCGGCGACATGGTCGCTGATCTGCCGCAAGGCGTCGACGCCGGATTCCGGCGCGGTGTGGGCGAGGATGCTGATGCCATTGGTCATGCCGGGCGTCCTTTTTCAGCGCTCGATCGTACCGGTGCGGCGGATCTTCTTCTGGAGCAGGAGTACGCCGTACAGCAGCGCCTCGGCGGTGGGCGGGCAGCCCGGAACGTAAATGTCCACCGGCACCACCCGGTCGCAGCCGCGGACCACCGAGTAGGAGTAGTGATAGTACCCGCCACCGTTGGCGCAGGACCCCATCGAAATGACGTAGCGAGGCTCCGGCATCTGGTCGTAGACCTTGCGCAAAGCCGGGGCCATCTTGTTGGTCAGCGTGCCGGCGACGATCATCACATCGGACTGCCGCGGGCTGCCACGCGGCGCGAATCCAAAGCGCTCGCAATCATACCGCGGCATCGACATCTGCATCATCTCGACGGCGCAGCACGCGAGGCCGAAGGTCATCCACATCAGTGATCCGGTGCGGGCCCAGTTGATGAGGTCATCCGTCGACGTGACGAGGAAGCCGCGATCCGCAAGTTCGTCATTGATCGACAGGAAAGTCGGATCATTGGCCCCAATCGGAAGGCCCGTGTTGGGATCGATGATCCCTTTTGGGGCCGGTGCGATCGCCGGGGCGCGGGAGAGGTCGGGGCTGAAGGCCATCGGTTTCTCGGGATCAGGCTTCGGACGGAAGGACATCTGGGGCGACGCGATTCGGGAGGACTAGTCCCATTCAAGGGCGCCCTTGCGCCACTCGTAGACGAAGCCGACGGTCAGAACGCCAAGGAAAGCCATCATCGACCACATGCCGAACCATCCGAGTTCGCCGAAGGAGATTGCCCACGGGAACAGGAACGCGACTTCAAGATCGAAGATGATGAACAGGATCGCGACGAGGTAGAAGCGCACATCGAACTTCATGCGCGCATCGTCAAAGGCATTGAAGCCGCACTCGTAGGCTGACAGCTTTTCGGGGTCGGGGCTGTTGTAAGCGACCAGGAAAGGCGCAACCAGCAAGGCCGCGGCAATGAACACCGAGACCCCGATAAAAACGATGAGGGGCAGATAGTCTGCCATCAGGCCGGACATGCGGGACCTCTCGTGTTCGCAGACGATTGCGACGCCTTCGGCGCCGCCGGCCACGTGGAACTGCTCCAATGCCAGACTGCGCAGGCGCGAGGCTTAGACGACCCCCTGGGGTGAAACAAGGGCATCGTGCGTCGCACAAAATCGGCCATGAGCCTGAGGTAGTTCTTCTCCCGTTCCTCACAACACGACGGATGCGCGCAGGGAGGTTTACGGCCGCGTTCTTGCAGGCCCTGTCATCGGCTTGTGCGGCATGTCGGATGGCCGGCAGCACGGGGATATCGGGGACATCCTCGACCTCCTGTCAGACGGCGCTGGCGATGGTCACACAGCGGGAACCATAACCTTGGCCGTCCGTTTCGTTCATGTCCCACTCAGGCCGGATCGCGTTAGGTCTGCGCAACATTCGACCTCATAGGAGACGCTTCGTGCGCATTGCTCAGATTGCTCCGCTGTCGGAGGCCGTACCCCCGAAGTTCTATGGTGGTACCGAGCGCGTGGTGTCGTGGATCACCGAGGAGTTGGTCCGTCAGGGCCACGAGGTGACCCTGTTCGCCAGCGGCGATTCGGAGACTTCGGCCAAGCTGGCAGCCTGCACGCCGGAAGGTCTCCGCCTTCTCGGTTATCGTGATCATACCGCGAGCCACCTCGCCATGCTGCATCACGTGCACAAGCGAGCGCACGAGTTCGATATTCTGCACTTTCATATCGACCTGCTGCAGTACCCGATGTTCGAGGATCTCAATCACAAGTGCCTCACAACGATGCACGGGCGCCTCGACGTGCCAGACTTCATGCCAGTCTACCGTACGTTTACGGGCATGCCCCTGGTGTCGATCTCGGACAATCAGCGGGATCCCATGCCCGAGAACGTCAACTGGCTTTCGACCATCCACCACGGACTGCCGGCTCAGAACTGCCCGTTTTATCCAGAGGCGAAGGGTGGATACCTCGCCTTCCTCGGCCGTATCTCCCCGGAGAAGCGCCCTGACCGTGCGATCGAGATGGCGATCCGCTCCGGCGTTCCGTTGAAGATTGCCGCGAAGGTCGACAAGGCTGACCAGGATTACTGGGATGAAGTCATCGAGCCCATGATCCACCATCCCCTCGTCGAGTTCATCGGGGAGATCAACGAGGAACAGAAGAAGGATTTCCTCGGAAACGCTCTCGCTCTCGCTTTCCCGATCGATTGGCCAGAGCCCTTCGGCCTCGTAATGATCGAGGCAATGTCGGCCGGCACACCGGTGATCGCTTTCCGCAATGGTTCCGTACCAGAGGTCATTGCCGACGGCATCTCGGGCGTTCTGTGCGACTCGATGGATGACGCGGTGGCAGCGGTCCACACGGTGAAATCAATGAGTCGTACCGGTGTGCGCAAGCACTTCGAAGGCAACTTCACCGCTGAGTGTATGGTGCGCAAGTACGTGTCGGCCTACGAACGGCTGCTCGCCGGCGCGAACCCGGTGATCAAGCTGCCGCACGCCGGCGCCTTCTCGTCGCATTATGGCGAAATGAACGGCTCCGCTCTGCCCCAGATCTCTGTTGCTGCTATGCCCGCTTAATCATGCCCGAGCGGGGCTAGGCCCGGCATCGAATTTGCCCGTCGCCGGATAGGCTGGCGCCGCAAGATTGCCGCACTACCTCTGCCACTGAGGGCCGCCGCGCCGCATCATGCGACCGGTGGCCCTTTTGATTCGACCCCAATTCGGAGACGCTCAGGCATGGCAGCGGATACACTGAAGGCGACCTCCGAGCCCGCAACTGAGACACGGATTCCCCGGGGCTTCCAGGATGCCGACGAGGTCCTGCCGCAATACCATATCGAGGCCCAGACTTCCCTGGTCGAGCGTCCGCTGCGCTCTTTGAAGTACGGCGAGGCTTTCGCGGTCCTCGACAGCTACGGTGACATCGGCGTCCTGCCCGGTCCCGAGGGACTCTACTTTCAGGATACGCGCTACCTCTCGCGTCTGCATGTCACCATTGAGGATCAGCGTCCCCTGCTGCTGTCCTCCGTGATGCAGGACGACAACGGTGCCCTCAGCGTCGACATGACGACGCCCGATATCCGCATCGACGCCCACGACGAAACCACGATTCCCCGCGAGTTGATCGCGATTGAGCGCACCAAGTTCCTGTTCAAGGGCGCCTGCTACGACCGGATCGGCCTGCGCAACTACGATTCCCGGCATTGGCACCTGAAGGTCGCCGTCACCTTCGACGCAGATTTCCGCGATCTCTTCGAGGTGCGTGGTATGGACCGCCCGGTGCGCGGCAAGCGCAGCGTCCAGGTGGCGAGCGAAGCCGAGGTTCAATTCCGCTATGCCGGCCTCGATGAGGTCGTGCGCACTACGAGCCTGCATTTCGGGCCGAAGCCGGAGCATATCGAGCCGGGTCGAGCCGAGTTCATTGTCTCCCTGCCTCCGGGCGGACGCGCCTCGCTGTTTCTGAGAGCGGTCTTTGAATCGCACCGCGCCTTCACGAGCGCTCCCGCAGCCGAGCGGGTCGGTGAG
The DNA here is from genome assembly GCF_979256535.1 of Methylobacterium sp. AC690. Classification (NCBI taxonomy): domain Bacteria; kingdom Pseudomonadati; phylum Pseudomonadota; class Alphaproteobacteria; order Hyphomicrobiales; family Methylobacteriaceae; genus Methylobacterium; species Methylobacterium sp. AC690. The sequence goes on from NZ_CEEDOX010000001.1 coordinate 257,953, forward strand.
GATGCGGCAGCCGGCTTGTCGCGCGCCGCAGGCAGCTCCGCCGCTCCGCGCCACCCGAAGGGGCTGGCCGAGGGTGTCATCTTCGCCCGAGCTTATCGTGACTCCCGGCGCGATCTGCGCCAGCTTACAGCCGGCATCACCACGATTATCTCATCGAACGATCAATTCAACGAAGCGGCCTGCCGCGCCACTGCCGACCTCTACATGCTGGCGAGCCGGACACCGGAGGGAATCTATCCCTTCGCCGGTATCCCCTGGTACTCCACGGTCTTCGGGCGCGACGGTATCATCACCGCGATGATGGCGCTCTGGATCGATCCGAACTTCGGCAAGGGCGTCCTGCGCTACCTCGCCTCCACTCAAGCCAAGGCTGTCGACCCGGCCGCCGATGCGCAGCCCGGCAAAGTCCTGCACGAGACCCGGCGTGGTGAGATGGCCATGCTCGGCGAGGTACCGTTCCGCCACTACTACGGCACCATCGACGGCACGCCACTCTTCGTGATGCTGGCCTGGGAGTACTACGCCGTCACAGGCGACCTAGAGACCATCTCGGCGATCTGGCCCGCCCTTGAGCTCGCCCTGACCTGGATGGACGAGTATGGGGACCGGGACGGTGATGGGTTCGTGGAATATGCCCGCGACACCGACAAAGGCCTCGAGAACCAGGGCTGGAAGGACAGCCACGACTCCATCTTCCACACCGATGGCAATCTTGCGAAGGGGCCGATCGCCCTCTGCGAGGTCCAGGGGTACGTTTATGCTGCCAAAAACGGGGCTGCCAAACTCGCCTCGCTGCTGGGCCACGATGACCTCGCACAGCGTCTCGGCGAGGAGGCACACGTCCTACGGGAGAATTTTGACAAGGCATTCTGGTGCGAGGCGATCGGGACCTACGCCCTTGCCCTGGACGGCGAAAAGCGACAATGCGCCGTGCGCTCGTCCAACGCCGGCCACGCGCTCTTCACCGGCATCGCACGGCCGGAGCGAGCAGCGAGCGTCGCCGCAAACCTCCTGTCAAAGGACGGTTTCAACGGTTGGGGCGTGCGCACGATCGCGCGCGGCGAAGCGCGCTACAATCCGATGTCGTACCACAACGGTTCGATCTGGCCTCACGACAATGCCCTTATCGCCCTCGGACTAGCGCGTTATGACTTGAAGCCGGAAGCCTCGCGGATCTTCGAGGGTATGTTCGACACAGCCCTCTACCAGGATCAGAAGCGCTTGCCCGAGCTGTTCTGCGGTTTCATGCGGCGTCATCAGCGCGGTCCCGTCTCGTATCCCGTGGCCTGCTCACCGCAAGCCTGGGCCGCAGCGGCGCCCTTCGCCTTCTTGGCAGCCTGCCTCGGGCTTGAGATCGACCACGATCGCAATCGCGTTCGGTTCCGCAATCCGACACTGCCGCCCTTCCTCGATGGTGTCTCAATCTTCAATCTGAAGATTGGCACCTCAAGGGTAGACCTTCGACTCCAGCGCTACGGGGAGGACGTCACGGTTAATGTCCTGAGACGAACGGGCGACGCGCAGATCTCCCTGCTGAAGTAGGACCAAGAACGGGGTGACGCTCCGTTACGGGCGTCCCCCACAGTTTGTGTTCCTTCAAGACATTCGTCCACCTCTCTTCCGAGAGGCGTTCCTTGGATCCTCGTCTACTAAGCATCCCTGCCAAACGCTGTCTCCGCCACGAAAAATACCGCCTCTTAAGGAGGCGGTATTTTTCAAAACCGAGCGCGATCGAGAAAGCGAATCAGCGCGGCGCCAAGATCATAATCATCTGCCGACCTTCAAGCATCGGCTCGCTCTCGACCTTGGCAATCTCTTGAGTTTCGTTCTTCACGCGCTCGAGCAGACGCAGGCCAATATCCTGGTGCGCCATCTCACGACCACGAAAGCGCAGGGTCACCTTGACCTTATCGCCTTCCTCGAAGAACCGGATCACAGCCTTCATCTTGGTGTCGTAGTCGTGCTTATCGATGCCGGGGCGGAGCTTGATCTCCTTGACCTCCACCGTCTTCTGCTTCTTGCGCGCTTCATTCTGCTTCTTCTGCTCGTTGAAGCGGAAGCGGCCATAATCAAGAAGTTTACAGACGGGAGGAACGGAGTTCGGCGCGATCTCGACAAGGTCGAGACCTGCTTCCTCGGCCATGGCGATGGCGTCGAAGAAGGCGACGACGCCACGGTTCTGTCCGGTGTCGTCGATGAGCTGCACTTCGCGGACGCCACGGATGTCCCGGTTGGCGCGCGGCCCGTCCTTCTGCGGGGCCGGCATAGCTCTCATAGGTCTACGAATGGCTTTAATCTCCTAGTGAAACGACGGAACGGCAGCCCACGAATTCAATCCCCGTTTGGGGTCGATCCTGGCCACCCATCGCTCGCGAAATTCGGTGCGATACCTTGGCTGAACTCTCGTGCAAGTCAACACGGTCGCCGCAGTTTGGTTCATCGGCGGAAACTAGGTCACCCCTTCGCCGCTAGCGAGTTGCCGGGCTATGAGGTCTGCGTAGACCGCGAGCGTGTCGCCAACCATACCTTCCAGTGAGAAATGAGCCTCTACGTGCGCCCGGCCACGACGAGTCATTGCATCCCGGGCGCTCGCGCCAAGCGAAAGAGCTTCCGTGAGGGCATCGGCCAGGGCTACAGCGTCACCAGGCGGTACCCGCCAACCAGTTCGTTGGGACGGCGGAACCTCGGGCGGCGCCAAGACCGTTTCCGGTACGGCGCCGAGATCCGACACGACCACCGGAGTCCCTAAGGCTTGCGCCTCCACGGCGGACCGGCCGAAAGCCTCGGGTTCCACGGAGGGTACCGCCACGACGGAGGCAGCCCGGAAAGCCGCTGGCATATCGGCGCAGTGTCCGACTCGATGCACGATCGCCTGCAGACCGCGCGCCGCGATCAGAGCGTCAAGTTCGCGCTCATAGGCAATGCGCCCCTGCGGATCACCAGCGAGCACGATTGCGATGTCCGTGACCCCACGATCGCGCATCAAAGAAGCCGCCTCGATCAGAACACGCTGTCCCTTCCAGCCCGTGAGGCGTGCGGCCAGCAGCACCACACGCTCATGCGGAGCAACGCCCCAGGCACGACGAAGGGCCTCGACCCGCGATGGGAGCACGGCCGCGGGAGTGAACTGAGTCAGATCGGTGCCGCGATGAATCACCCGGACTCGGTCACCCGCCTGGTCCAGGTGCAAGGTGTGAATCAAATCGGCGGTGTAGTGAGAATTGGCGATGACGATGTCACCGCGAGCCATCACGGAGTTGTAAAGAACCTTCACGCCCGTGCGACCCGAATAGCTGCCGTGATACGTTGTCACGAACGGCAGCTTCACGCGGCGCGCGGCCCCCAGGGCGACCCAGGCTGGAGCCCGCGAGCGTGCGTGGACGATCTGAACACCCTCACGCCGGCACAGGCGCGCGAGGCGTCCCACGTTCACGGCCATGACGAGCGGATTCTTTGAAGCCGCCGGAAACGGGAGCCATATCCCGCCCTTGGCCTGCAGTTCGCCGATCAGGCGCCCTCCCTCTGTAGCAACCAGCGCCCGGGCGCCGGCCGCAGCCAAGGCGGCGGCGACATCGACAGTGGTCCGCTCTGCGCCACCGGCATCGAGTTCGGGAATAATCTGCAGGATGGTCGCCCCGGCAAGCGGCGCACGCTCGCTCGGGAAACTGCCACGCACGTCGCTGTTCATGACGGGCAAGCGGGAATGGACCACGGCCCAAGATAGAGGCTCGAGTCGGGTTCCCTAGGCAAACAGAGGCCGTCTTGCGTGTCGATCATGGCCATGAGCTTGAACGCCGCGCTTTACGGTCCGGTAAATGAAATGCGAAGGCGATGCGTTCAGTTCGATGCATCCCAGGGCGAGGGTTAACGAATGACGTCTGCACAGGATGAGGCGCCAGAATTCCTCGAAGTCGGAAGTGGATCGGCAGCACGGCGGATCGCGGTGCGGCGGAGGGCAGGCGAAGGCCCAGCACTGGTCTGGCTTGGAGGCTTCCGCTCGGATATGGGCGCCACGAAGGCGATGACGCTTGATGCCTGGGCTGAGCGGCAGGGGCGCCCGTTAGTTCGCTTCGACTACACAGGCCACGGCGAATCGACAGGCGTTTTTGCCGAAGCTACGATTTCGACTTGGCTTGCGGACGCACAGGCAGTCGTCGAAACCTACGCGCCAGAGAACCCAATCTTGGTGGGCTCCTCAATGGGCGGCTGGATTGCGTGCCTGGTGGCTCTTGCGCGGACCTTCAAGGATCACAAAGCCCCATCAGGCCTCGTCCTCATCGCCCCGGCCTTGGATTTCACCCAAAGTCTCCTTTGGGATCGCTTCCCGCCGGAGATCCGATCGCAGATCGAACGGGACGGCGCCTGGTTCCGGCCGAGCGCCTATGATCCGATACCAGTACCCATCACTCACGCGCTCATCCAAGATGGTCAACGTCATTGCCTTCTTGGAGCAAACTTTGATCCGGGCTGCCCGGTTCATATCCTGCAAGGCATGGACGACTCAGACGTCCCCTATACGCACGCCCTGCGCGTGGTGGAGAGGCTGCCGAAAACCGGCACTCTCCTCACCCTCATCGCCGACGGCGACCATCGCCTGTCACGGCCACAGGATTTGCAACGGCTTCTGACGACGGTCGCCGAATTCCCGATCAGTGCAGACTGACCGTGTAGAGGTCATTGGCGGCTGCATTGGCCACCACGGCATCCCGAGAGTCGGCGAGCAGGATGGGTGCACCACTGGCCGAAAGGAGCGCGAACAGGTCGAGGCCCGGCGTCAGGTCTGGCGCCTGCGGAAAAATGCGCTTCACCTCGTCAGAGCGAATCGCGCGCACATAGGCGATATGTCCTTCGCCGAGCGCGGCGAGATCGGCCACGTTGAACTCGGCCGGGTCGAGATCGGCCTGGGTGATCGGGTTGGTATTGAACTCGGTCATGGACTGCCCTCCTTCTTGGCAGAGCGGTACACCGGAAAAGGACCCGGCGGTCGATGTGAGCCGAAGCCCCTACTTTAGTCCTCGTCTCGGGACGCGATGGCGATCTTGCGGACGATCCTGTCGGGCTCCGGCCGCGTGAGATCGATCGACAACAGACCGTTCGAGAGATCGGCGCCCATTACTTCCATGCCGTCCGCAAGCAGGAATGCACGCTGGAACTGACGCGCAGCGATACCGCGATGCAGGAACTGCCGAGTCTTGTCGTCTACCTGCCGGCCACGCACGACCAGTTGGCTCTCTTCTAACATCACATCGAGCTGATCGCGGGTAAAACCTGCGACAGCCAGGGTGATGCGAAGGCGCTCCGGTTGATGCTCGGTCCGGGCCAAGCGTTCGATGTTATAGGGCGGATACCCATCGTTGGCGGCCTTCGACACCCGGTCGAGAGCCTGTTCGATTTCATCAAATCCGAGCAGAAATGGGTGTCCGAACGGTGAGGGCCGAGTCGTCACGAACGCATATCCTTCCAGCGAAGCCCGAAACAACGTCTCACGAGGCACTTCGGTGATCGGGGCCCACTTTTGCAGCACCCCTTCCGGTGATTGCTCGCCGGTCATCGCGATATGGAGGCGCGTTCGGAACGCATCAAGGGCGCGGCCGCCCCGACACATTGCCCCATGACCCGCTGAATGCCTGTTAACCCCTGACGACCCAGGCGTTTTAGGTAACTGGCTGCGGGAAGGCTTGGCCGATTGAAAGCCGAGCCGCACCTGCGTTTCGAGTAACAGTTTGGAATTCCTCTGATATTCTGCCCTGCGCTTGATCTGAGGTTGGGTCCTCGGATATGCCCACCACGCGTAGGATGGTGTCCTAGATCGCGGCTTGTAGCTCGCGCCTCTGGGCGTTCACTGAATCGAACCCGGACCAAGCAGGACCGTCGAGACATCGTGTCGAGATGGGAATCGCATGAGTATCCGGTCGCGTCGCACCGAGCGACGGTACTTGAGCGGGAGTGTGCGGCGTGAGCAAAGACTGGTCCTGGAGGAGTAATAAGACCATCGTGGCGAAGTGTGTCGTTTCCGGCCTCGCGTCCCTGGCGGTGCTCTCGAGCTTGGTAGCACCGGGTACCGCGCAGGACGGTAAGGCTGCGCCGATCAGGCTGGAACTCAATCGCCTGGAGCTGGCGGGCGATGCCTGCCGCACCTATCTTCTCGTGGACAACAGCCGCGGCCCAGCGCTGAAATCCCTCAAGGTTGACCTGTTCGCCTTCGATACCGAGGGCATCGCCCAGAAGCGCCTGTCCGTGGAACTCGGGCCAGTGCAGGACCGCAAGACGATGGTCCGCCTCTTCGACTTCCCGGGGATCGCCTGCGCGAAGATCGGCCGCCTTCTCCTCAACGACGTCCTGGCCTGCGAGGGCGGCGGGGCCAGTCGTGAGACCTGTCTCGATCGCATTGAGACGGACAGTAAGACCTCCGCGACCTTCGTGCGCTGATCAGCGCATTCGCGATCCAATAGCGAAGCCCGCACACCGCACGCATTGAGAGAAACCATCATGGACCCGACTGCAGCGCAGGCCGAAGTCACGCACGACTTTTCCTTCATCGGACTGTTCCTGCAGGCGGATCCGATCGTGAAGGGCGTGATGATCCTTCTCGTGATCGCCTCGATCGCGTGCTGGACCGTCGTATTCGAGAAGATCATCCGGATTGCCGCCGCCAAGCGCCAAGCCAAGGCGTTCGACGTACTCGTGCGGTCCGGCGGAGCGCTTGAATCATCCGGCGGCGGCATGGACGCTCAGATCATGGGAGCAGCAGCGGAGGCTTGGCGAGATCAAGATTCCAGCGAGACCCGGGCAGAGCGGCGCGACCGCATCGAACGCGCAATGCGCGCAGCCCTGACCAGCCGGATCAAGCGCCTGCAAACCGGCTTGCCGCTCCTGGCTACCGCCGGCTCGACGGCGCCCTTTATCGGGCTGTTCGGGACGGTCTGGGGAATCATGAATTCCTTCTCGTCCATCGCGAAGAGCCAAGACACTTCGCTGGCGGTCGTCGCTCCAGGCATTGCCGAAGCCCTGTTCGCCACGGCCATCGGTCTCATCGTCGCGATCCCGGCCGTGATGGCGTACAACAAGCTCATCAACGATGTCAGTCGGATCCAGTCCAGCTTCATCTCCAGCATCGGCATTCTCGGCAATCGCCTCGCCCGAGACCGGGCCGTGCATGGCCGTGCCGCTGCCGAGTGATCACTGCCACCTGACCGAGATACGCTCCTGCGTCGTGCGAGCGCCAATCCTTGACAGCAACCTGTGCGGCGGACCGGGTTAACCGCCCTTCGCCCTGGCCCCGGAGGGCCGCTTCACGATGGCAATGGGTTCGATCCGCGCCGGCGGCGGCGATGACGACGATGGTCTCGACGCAGCGCCGATGTCCGAGATCAACGTCACCCCAATGGTCGACGTCATGCTCGTGCTGCTGATCATCTTCATGGTCGCCGCTCCCCTCATGACCACGGGCGTGCCCGTGCAGTTGCCCAAGACCACCGCCCAGAAGGTCGCCCAGGCCAAGAAGCCGCTCGAGATTTCTATCGACAAGGACGGAAGGCCTTATCTGGCCAAGGAAGAACTCACGCCAGATTCGATCCTGCCGCGCCTGCGCGCATTGGCGGCCCAGGACCCGACCCAGGTGATGCTGGTGCGCGGCGACCGCGACGTGCCCTACGGCAAGATCATGGAGGTGATGGGCCTCGTCGGCCAAGCCGGCTTCACGAAAGTCTCGTTGATCGCCCAGTCGCCCGGCGGTGCGCTGCCCGCATCGCCGACCGCCGCCCCGGCCCCTGTCAGCGGAACGTCGCAGTAATTCATGAACGCCCTGCATCCCAACAGCGCCTTCGCGACCACGGCCGAACCGGAGCAGCGCGGCCCGTCTGGGCTCACCGCAGCGTTCCTTGTGGCGCTAGCGCTGCACGTCGCAGCGCTCGTCGGTATGGTACTGTTCGGCACGACGCCCACTGCGCCTCCCGGCGAGAATATCGTAACCGTCGATCTCGCCCCGCAGATGACGGAGGCGAACACCCAGGCCCCAGCCGAGCAGGCAGCCCAGGCCCCCGCTCCGCCTGAAGCGAACCCGGTGGAAACGCCCGAGGCGGTCCCGGTCACGAAGCCTCTCGAGACGACCGAGGTGGCACCGCCCGAAGCCACCGTCCCGCCGCCCCCGGACGCGACACCGGTCGCACCCGAAGCCACGACCATGGCCGAGCCGCCAGAGGCACCGGTCACTCCTCCGACCGAAGCCGTCGTCGAGCCGCCGCCCGAGGATCAGGTCATCACCTCCACGGGGGAGGACGCCCCCGCCCTTGCGCCACCCCCACCCACGATCGCGGAGGTTCCGAAGCCCGTGGAGGTGGAGAAGCCGAAGCCGGACATGGCCAAGATCCTCGAAGCCAAGCGTGAGGCGAAGCGTAAGGCGGATCGCGAAGCACGACTGAAAGCCGAGCAGGAGGAGCGCCGCGAGGCCATCGCTGAAGCCCGTCGCGAAGCTGCCAAGGAAGCCAAGGCGAAGGCTGCCAAGGAAGCCGCGCGCCGGGCCGCGGCTGCGGCAAGCGATGGACGCGCCCAGCAGAACTCAGCTTCCGCGTCGCGGCAGAGCAGTGCAGGCTCAGCCGCCGGCGGGAATGATCCGAACGCGCTGAGGGCGTGGCAAGGTATGCTGAGTTCGGCGATTCGGGGGCGGATGAATGCGAATGCGGCCGCCGGGACCAGCGGCGGCGTGGCCGTCGTCCGGTTCACAGTGTCCCGCTCAGGTCAGGTACTGAGTTCGGGGCTCGCCAGCAGCAGCGGTATCGGCACCATCGATAGCGCCGCCTTGGCGACCGTTCGTGGCTCACTCCCGGCAGCACCCGCCGGGATCAGCCTGAGCAGCCTGGCCGTTACCGTGCCGCTGCGCTTCAGCCCTGGGCGCTGATCGCGGCAGGGAGAGACGGCCGTGGCCGTGTGGTTCACCAGCGACACGCATTTCGGCGATCCGCGCATCCTGCGGATCGACAAGCGCCCCTACCCTGATCTCGCGACGCACGACGCCGCGCTCATCGCCGCCTGGAATGCCGTCGTCAGGCCCGAGGACAACGTCTGGCACCTCGGTGATTTCGCCCTCGGTCCCTCCGCCGAACGCATTGCCGAAATTCTGGGGAGCCTGTCAGGCACCAAGCACCTCATCATCGGCAACAATGACGGGGCCGGAACGCTGCAAGCGCACGGATGGGCTTCGATCACCCATTATGCAGAGATAACCGTCGATGCACGGCGCCTGGTGCTGTGTCATTACGCGTTCCGCACTTGGAACGGGATTGGCCGCGGTGCCGTCAACTTGCACGGTCACTCGCACAACAAGTTGAAACCGATTCCTCGGCAGTATGATGTCGGTGTCGATGCGCAGGGCCCTGCCCCGATCTCCCTGGTCGACATCCTGGTTTCCCGGCGCCGGCGAACGACGCCGTGGGTAAGCGTGGAACCTTAGCGACAGGTTTGCCGTTTCTGGAGCCTGAACGCGAGATGAGTGTCGCTGCTCTGATGCAATATTGGAGAAGCCAGAACTGATCTTGCGGACGCTTTCAAACGCTCGATGAATTCTGTTCACCGGCCGTACGTCCAGGTGTCCCCACCTTAGGTGTTCCTATGCGTCAATCCCTCAGACTGCCTTTCATCGCTGGTCTCATGCTGGCTCTCGCCGCGCCGGCGCTTGCCGCACCCGTCTGTCTCGATGCGCAGCGCAAGGTCGATGAGGCCAATGCGCTCCGCTACCAGTTCCGTCAGGAGGCTCGGATCGGCAATCACGACCGCGCCTGCGACACACTGGATGAAATTGGCGATCGTTATGCCGATGCGCGCGACGCCTTCGAGGATTGCGGTGCCGGCGTCGTGGCCATCGATCTGCGCAGTGAGTCGCGGGAGCTTCGAGCAGCCAAGCGCGTCAATCGTTGCGATTGATCGAGTGCGGGCCCGCACGCCCGCCCGACACACTTCGTTTCACAGTCAACTCACACGCGGCCGATGATTCGCCGCTAAGGTCAGCCATCATGAACACCACCGCCGCTCTCGACCTGAAGACCATGGATCGCAGCTTCTCCACTGGTCCGTCCTTCGCGGCTGCCCTTTGCGGGTTCGTCAGCACCACCGTGGCGACCACGATGGTGATGTTCCTGATCAGCAGCCTCTGAGCCGCACGGATCGTTCGCTCAAGGAGCGACGAACCAGAATCGACGCTTCGAGAACAGCATGTCCGGTTGTCCCACCGACGCGGCCTGACGGCATGGCGGATCTGAGCGAGGCGCCTCCGGCGTCTTCGCGGCTGGCATCAACAGCGCGTTGGACACGGGAAAGAGTCCGAGCTTGGCCTGCACGACGGGCTGGCGCACGGCGGAAATCGTGACGAGCCCGACCAACAGTCCGCCCGCGACAGTGCCCAGAATGAAATTCATCATGGTGGCGGAATCCAACACCCTACGCGTGATCCGCGCGGGCGCGCGCTCTCCGTCGTCGCATATCCGGGCATGATTACGGCACAGAGTGATATTACGGTCCCTTAACAATCGGGTGTCTAAGGTCGGCTCGCGCCCCGAATCGGGCTGGCGTACCTTGAGGGAGGATCGAGCGATGTCGTACGGGGCCAGCGCCTATGCCCGAGTTGCACAAACTGCGCTGTCGCCGCGCGAAGCAGAAGCTGCCGTCTTGATCAAGGCTGCGACCCGCCTCCAGGCGATCCAGACCGACTGGACCAATCAAGCGCCCGCTCTGAACGAGGCCCTGAACTTCAATCAGAAAGTCTGGACCATCATCGCCGGGGCCGCCACCGCGCCCGAGAGCCCGCTGCCGATCGAGATCAAGAATAACATCGCCGAGCTCTCGACCTTCGTCTTCAAGCGGATGATCGATACGCTGATCGAGCCGAGCGCCGAGAAGCTCTCCGCCCTCATCAGCATCAATCAGAACATTGCCGCCGGCCTGCGCATGTAAGGCGCGAAACAGCAGGGCCGAAATCAAGAGAGCCCGTCGCTTCCCAGCGGCGGGCTCTCTTGATTCCTCACCCTCCGGACGCATCACCCTTCGGATGCGGCGGGGGGCGCCAGCCGCTCCGCCAGCGATTGCTCGTACTGGATCAACTCCTTGCAGCGCTTCAGCGCGCGGTAGAGCTCACGCTCCGCGATGAAGTCGTGGATGTCGCGCAGGTAGGGCGCCATGCTCGGCGCTGCCGCGATGAGCGCGTTGGCCTGGGTGATGAACAGGTCTTCCGCCTCCGGCGTAACTTCGGCGAGGTACATCACCGTCAGCGTTACATAGAGGCGCTTGCAGGCGGTATCGGCCTCGCTCTCCAGGATGATGTCACTCTCGCGCAGGAACTTCGTCACGGTCTCGATGACGAAGCTAGAGCGGCGGGACCCGTTGCGGATCGCCGTGCCACCGATCAGCAGGCGCTCGAACGGCTTGAGTTCGATCTTCAGGGGCATGACGACACTCGTTCTGGACTCACCAGCACATTCCCCGATCTTGGTTAACAAGACCTCAACAACGGTCCCGCTTCGAATCGCCAACATACTGATCGGAAAGAGGTTTTTCTAGAACTGCTGCAATTGACCGATCTCCGTAAGTTTTCGTTCGACGTGCCTATTAAGTCGATCGCAATGCATGGGTGGTCATGTGCACTGGCCTCCAAAAACGGAGGCGCACCGATCAGAATGGATCGAACACCATGTCCTCAGGCATCACTCTTACCGCCGCCACACGTCAGAACCTGCTCTCACTGCAGGGTACGGCCGACCTTCTCACGCAGACTCAAAACCGCCTCTCCACCGGCAAGAAGGTCAACTCGGCCCTCGACGACCCGACGAGCTTCTTCACCTCGCAGTCGCTGACCGGCCGCTCGGGTGATCTCGGCTCGCTCCTCAACGGCATTTCCAACGGCGTCCAGACCATCCAGGCCGCCAACCAGGGCATCACCTCGATCCAGAAGCTGGTCGACTCGGCCAAGTCCACCGCCAACCAAGCCCTGGCTGACAAGAGCGCCGTCACCAGCGGTCTGGCTGCCACCGCCGCCACCGTGAGCGGCAGCAAGAGCTTCCAGGGTCTCGCCGGCACCGCCGACGGCACACAGGACTTCTCCAGCGTTGCCAAGGATGGCTCGCTGGACATCTCGCTCGATGGCGGCAAGACCAAGACCACGATCCGGCTCGATTCTTCGACCCTCGCCAACAACAGCTCGGACCTGACCAAAGTCTCAGCTGGCCAGCTGGTAACAGCGATTAACAGCCAGATCTCCAACAGCTCTGCATTGAAGGGCAAGGTCTCCGCTTCGGTTGGCGGCGACGGCCGTATCAACTTTGCTACGACCAGCTCCGGCGCGACCCAGCAGCTTTCCGTGAGCGGTGCGACGAGCTCCACTCTCGACATCGGGTTCGGAAAGGCGAGCTCCACGACTAACGCGAAAGTCGCGGCTAGCGCGGCCTTCGGCACGCCGACTTTCAGTGCAACTGCGGGTTCGTTCCTCAGTGTCGGTGACGGCAACGTCACGACTTCGCTCGCGGTCAATTCGACCACCCTCAAGGCGGACGGTACTGCTGTCGGTGCCGCCCCGAGCGCGGATGACGTCGTCGACGCCTATAATGTGCAGCTCAAGGCCGGCGGTTCGACGGTCTCGGCCTTCAACAACGCCGGCACCATCGAGTTCCGCGCTCAAGACGTGGGTCCGACCGGCGTTGTGACCGTGAGCGTCGCGGCTCCGCCCTCGGGCAGCACGCAAGTCACGGCTGGTTTCGGCACGACAACGGGTGCCAGCTCCGGTACCTTCACGGCCGGCACCGGCACAGCCGCCACCGGTCTGTCTTCCACGGGCTCCGATGCCACGGACGGTTCGGCTAAGGCTGTCATCAACGGATCGGTTGCGATTGCCGATGCGACGGGTGGACCGCCCGCAACCGCCGGCGGCATCGATCTTTCCGGTACCAAGAACGGTTCGTTCTCGATCCAGCTCGGTTCCGGCCAGGCGAAGACGATCACGGTCGATGCAGCCAAGATCGTGGCGGCCGGCGGTACAGCTGCTTTCGCTAGCAGAGACAGCATCGCTGCGGCGATCAACACGCAGATCGCTGCTGATACCGGTTTGGCTGGCAACGTCTCTGCGAGCTTCGATGCCAACAACAAGTTGGTTCTGAGCTCCACTAATGCCGGATCGACACAGAAGATCACCGTAACGGCAGCTCAGGGCACGACGGTCGCCAACAATATCAATATCGGCCTCGGAACGCAGACCTCCACGGTGAACGGCACGGCGACCAACACCGCGACGCCGATCACCTCGACCGGCAAGGACAGCTCCGGTTCGACCAACTCGACCCGCACCACCTTGTCCAAGCAGTTCAACGAGATCTTGAACCAGATCACTCAGCAGGCCAAGGACTCCAGCTACAACGGCATCAACCTGCTCTACCGGAGCGGTGATGACCCGAGCGAGAACTCTCTGAAGGTGACCTTTAACGAGACGGGTACGTCCAGCCTGAGCATCTCGGGCGCCAAGCTCGACTCCGACGGTCTCGGCCTCACGGCTGTTACCGGCGGCTTCCAGACCGATGACGAGATCAACAAGACGCTGACGGCGATCACGACCGCCACCAGCCAGCTTCGCGCCCAGTCCTCGACCTTCGGATCGAACCTGTCGATCGTGCAGAACCGTCAGGACTTCTCGAAGAACCTGATCAACATCCTCGACACCGGTGCGGCCAACCTGACGAACGCGGACCTCAATGAGGAAGCCGCCAACTCGCAGGCCCTGTCGACCCGTCAGTCGATCGGCATCTCGGCCCTCTCGCTCGCCAACACGGCGCAGCAGGGCATCCTGCAGCTCCTCCGCTAAGGGCGAGCCCGCCGCCGGCCCTCGGGCCGGCGGTTTCTTGATTCTACCGGACGGCAAAAAAAGAAGGCCGGGGCTCAGCGCCCCGGCCTTTTCTTCGTTTCGATGAGCGTGAGGCTTCAGGCGGTACGGTCGAGGGGGCGGGCAGTGGGCTTGGCGCGGGCCTCGGCGGCCTCGGCATAGGCGCGGGCCTTGAGCACGACCGGGTCCGGCAGTTGCACGACGATGTCGCCGGAATTCGGATCCACCTCCTGGTAGACCACCGCCTTGGTGTCCTGGTCGATGCGGATACGCGGCTCCATCGCAATCGGCGCCGCCTTCGCGTCCTCGTCGGGCGCTGGTGTCCGGGTCCGACCGGCCTGGGGATCCGTACCCTGGTCCTGGCTGCGGATGTCGACCCGCACCGCTGGCGCCAGGGGAGCCGGCGCCTGCACGGGCTGGACCGGGGCAATGGGCGCCGGCGTGGCGCCGGTGAGGCGGGCCGGCAGCACGGCGCCGAGGCTTGTAATCGACATGGCACGCTCCTGCTTGCGGCTTATGCGCTGTCCCTCCAGACAAGACCGGCGGCGTGAATGGGATCTTAAGGAATTGGTTCTGCAGGGCCTTTCTTGGGTCGCATGCTCAAGCCGATGCCAAGACGGCGCATCGAATTTTAACGAGTTCTCAGATCTCGACGGCGCCGGCGGCCCGTCCCATCCCGTGGGGATCGAAGGCGACGCTCTTGACGATGGCGAAGACGGCGCGGCCGGGTCCGAGGCCGAGTTCGTGCACGGAGGCGCGGGTCAGGCGGGCCGAGAGCACGGCGCCCCCGCAATCCACCTCCACCAGCACCGTGCCGTCCGCCTGGGGATGCAGGGCAAGTACTTGCCCGCTCAAGCGATTTCGGGCGCTCAGGCCGATGGGCTCGTCGAGGGAGAGCAGGACGTCGCGGGCGGGCACGTGGACGCGGAGGCCGGTGCCGACGGCCTGCGCAAGGCGCGGGACGAGGAGGCGCCCGGCCCGCCCCGAGAGGAGCGTCAGTCCGGAATTCGGGGCGTCGGCCTCCACCACCATGTCGAGGAGGGCGCCGGCCTCGGCCGCGTGGAAGGCGCCGAGATCGCCCCGGCGCAGGATGCCCTCGGCGGGTCCGGCGGCGGCGACGCGGCCGCCTTCGAGCACCACGATGGTGTCGGCGAGGCGCGCCACCTCGGACACCGCGTGGCTGACGTATACCAGGGGGATCGCGGACACGTCACGCAGGCGCTCGATCAGCGGCAGGATCTCGGACTTGCGCTCGGCATCGAGGGCGGCGAGCGGCTCGTCCAAGAGCAGGAGGCGGGGCCGCGACAGCAGCGCCCGGCCGATCGACACGCGCTGTCCCTCGCCGCCGGAGAGTCCGGCCGGTCGCCGGTCGAGGAGGTGCCCGATGCCCAGGAGCGCGATGACCGCCTCCGGCTCCAGGCCGGCGGTGTCCCGGCGTCCGCGGGCGAACCAGCGCCCATAGGCGAGGTTCTGCCGGACCGAGAGGTGGGGCATCAGCCGCGCCTCCTGGAAGACGGTGCCGATGCGGCGGCGATGGGCGGGCACCGCGCGGCCGCGATGCGTGTCGAGCAGGGTCTCGCCGTCGAGGGTGATCCGGCCCCGGTCGGGCCGGGCCAGGCCGGCGAGGCAGGCGATCACCGTGCTCTTGCCCGAGCCCGAGCGGCCGAACAGGGCGGTGAGGCCCGGCGGGGCGGTGAAGGCCACGTCGAGGTGGAAGGCGCCGCGCGCCAGGGCGAGTTCGACCGCGAGCGTCATCGGCTCACCCCGCCCCGATCCGGCGGCCGACCCGGCGGGCCAGGACTTCGGAGATCAGCAGGGCCGCCATCGAGATCGCCACGGAGACCAGGGTCAGGCGCAGGGCCCCCGCCTCGCCGCCGGGTACCTGGGTCAGGGTGTAAATCGCCGAGGGCAGGGTCTGGGTCTCGCCGGGGATGTTCGACACGAACGTGATGGTGGCACCGAACTCGCCCATCGCCTTGGCAAAGGCCAGCACCGCGCCGGCGAGGACCCCCGGCAGCGCGAGGGGCAGCGTCACGGTGAGGAAGACCGCGAGGGGTCCGGCACCGAGGGTGGCGGCGGCCTGCTCGACGCGGGCATCGACCGCCTCCAGGGACAGGCGCATCGCCCGCACCATCAGGGGAAAGCCCATCACCGCGCAGGCGAGCGCCGCCCCGGTCCAGCGGAACGAGAGGACGATGCCGAGATCGGCCAGGAGGGCCCCGAAGGTCCCGCGCCGACCGAAGGCCAGGAGCAGGAGGTAGCCGGTCACCACCGGCGGCAGGATCAGCGGCAGATGGACCAGCCCGTCGAGGAGCGCCCGCCCCGGAAACCGCCGGCGCGCCAGGAGCCAGGCGACGGCCAGGCCGGGGCCGAGGCTCGCCAGGGTGGCGACGCCGGCCACGCGCAGGCTCAGGGTGATGGCGGACCATTCCTCCGGCGACAGGCCGAGCCGGTCCAGGATCGCGGGACTCAAGGCCGGACGATCAGGTCCGGTTCTCGGCGCCGATCACCGAGAAGCCCTGGCGCTCGAAGAACACCCGGGCGGCGGGGCTGCGGAGGTGGGCGAGGAACGCGGCCGCATCCGGGTTGGTCGACTCCTTCGTCAGGGCGACGGGATAGATCACCGGCGGGTGGCTCGCGGCCGGGAAGGTGGCGACCACCCGGACGCTGGGGTCGGAGACCGCGTCGGTGGCGTAGACGATGCCGAGCGGCGCCTCGCCGCGGGCCACGAGGAGGAGGGCCGCCCGCACGTTCTCGGCCTGGGCGACCCGGCCCTTCACGCCCTCCCAGGCGCCGAGGCTCTCCAGCGCCGCCCTGCCGTACTTGCCGGCCGGCACCGCCGCGACGTTGCCCATGGCGAGGCGGCCGTCGCCCAGCGCCCGGGCGAAGCTGGCGGCGAGGCCGGGGCCCGGCGTGAGCTCCAGGGCCACCGGGGAATCCTTGGGGGCGATCAGCACGAGGGCGTTGCGCAGGAGGTTCGACCGGGTGCCCGGCTTGAGCCCGTCCTTGCCGGCCACGTCGTCCATCCAGGCGAGATCGGCCGAGAGGAACAGGTCGGCCGGAGCCCCGGCCTCGATCTGCTTGGCCAGCGCGCTGGAAGCCGCGTAGGAGATCCGGGTGGTCTTGCCCGTTTCCCGCGTCCAGGCGGCGGCGGCCTCGTCGAGGGCGTTCTTCAGACTGGCGGCGGCAAAGACCACCACGGGCGTTTCGGCCCGGACAGGCGTCGCGCAGGCCCAGATCGCCAGGCCCAGCGCCGCCCCGAGCCACGTCCGCCGCGTCTGCATCATCGATCAGCCCTTCGTCTTCGGCCGGCACGACCCCGGGGAGGCCGTCGGGGCGCAAGCCGTCATAGCCAAGCCGTCATAGCCAAGCCGTCATAGCCAAGCCGCCATAGCCAACCCGCAATAGCCAAGGCGCCATAGCATGAATCCGGGGCGGGGACCCGGGCTTGGCGCGTCAGGCGCCCCGCTCCTCGTCCTCGGCGGGCGAGCGCTCCGAGCGGTGCAGGCGGCTCAGGAGGACCAGCATCGGTCCGGGCAGCGGTCCCGTCAGGGTCTCCGCATCGGTGAACCCCCCGCGCTCGCGCACGAGGCGACGGCGGGCCTTGGACTTTTCGGCGAGAACGACCGGCGTTCGCCCGCCGGCTCTTCTGATTTTCATACGCACAACGCACGCTCCGACATCAACGCGAGCCTGGAGAAGCCACAACAAACGCGGATCCGGCGGTTCCGTTCCGGCCAAGCTTGCGCGCGAGGTGGCGGCGGGACGTCGCGGGTGGTAGAGCCCCGCTCATGCTCGAAGGCCTGCCTCCCCACCGTCCGACCCACGTGCTGCGCCTCCTCACCGACGAGGGGTCGGCGCGTGCGATGACCGATCTCCTCGGTGAGATGTTCGACCCGACGCAGACGGCGGTCGCCGCCTTCGAGGCCGAGGACGGCCGGACCTGGCGGCTCGAGGCCTACTTCGCCGACGCGCCGGACGAGGCGATGATTCGCGACCTGATCCGCCCCGTGGTCGGGGCGCAGGCGGACGTCGCCAGCTTCGAGACCATCGATCAGAAGGATTGGGTGCGCGCCTCCCTGGAGGGCCTGAAGCCCGTTCGGGCCGGCCGCTTCCTCGTCCATGGCAGCCACGACCGCGACACGGTCCGGGTCAACGACCTCGCCATCGAGATCGAGGCGGCGCTCGCCTTCGGCACCGGCCATCACGGCACGACCCTGGGCTGCCTCCGGGCCTTCGCCGACATCCTCAAGCGCGGGCGCCCGGCCCACGTGCTCGACGTCGGCACCGGCACCGGCATCCTCGCCTTCGCGGCGGCCAAGGCCCTGCACACGCCGGTGATCGCCGGCGACCTCGACCCGGAGGCGGTGACCACCGCCATCGGCAATGCCCGCCTCAACGGCCTCGGGCCGGTCCTCCGGCTCTTCCAGGGCCCGGGCGTGCGCCACCCCCTCGCCGACCGGCCGCGCCGCTTCGACGTGGTCTTCGCCAACATCCTGGCGCGTCCGCTGAAGGGGCTGGCGCCCTCCCTGACGGCGGTCGTGGCCGACCACGGCGTGCTGATCCTCTCCGGCCTGATCGAGCGCGACGTGCCGGGCGTCCTCTCGACCTATCGGCACCGCGGCTTCCACCTCGCCCGGCACGGGCTGATCGAGGGCTGGGCGACGCTGGTGCTGACGCGCGGCGGCGCGGCGGCGCGCCCGCGCCGGGCGCGGTTGCGGCCCTTCTGAGCCCGGCGTAACCCTGGGCGCCATGACGCGCCTCCGCTTCCAGACCTTCGACGATCCGAGCCACCGCCACGGGGCCGCCCGTATCCAGGCCCTGCGCGAGGCCCTGCGAAGCGCCGGGCTCGACGGTTTCGTGGTGCCCCGCGCCGACGAGCACCAGTCCGAGTACGTGCCGCCCCAGGCCGAGCGCCTGGCCTGGCTCACGGGCTTCACCGGCTCGGCCGGCACCGCCGTGATCCTGTCCGAGGCGGCGGCCCTCGTGGTCGACGGGCGCTACACCCTGCAGGCGCCGGCCCAGGTCGACACCACCCACATCACCCCGGTGCCCCTGGCCGAGACCAGCGTCGCGGCCTGGATCGGCGCCCACATCAAGGCAGGCCAGGTGCTGGCCTACGATCCCTGGCTGCACACCCCCGACAGCGTGGCACGCCTGGAGCGCGCCGTGGCCAAGGCCGGCGCGCGCCTGCAGGCGGTGGACCAGAACCCCGTCGACGCGGTCTGGACCGACCGGCCGGGGCCGCCGGCGGGCGCCGTCGTCGCCCATCCGCCGGAACTGGCCGGCGCGTCCGCCGAGGACAAGCTCGCCCGGATCCGGACGGCCCTGGCCGAGGCGGACGATGCCGCCCTGGTGATCTCCGATCCGCACAACCTCGCCTGGGCCTTCAACTTGCGCGGCGGCGACGTGGCCCACACCCCCCTGGCGCTGGGCTACGCCCTGGTGCCGCGCACGGGCCGGGCCGCCCTCTACCTAACCTCGCCGCGCGTGAGCCCGGAGTTGCGCGCCGCCCTCGCGCCCCTGGCCGACCTCCACCCGCGCGCCGCCTTCGCGGACGCCCTGGCGGCGCAGGCGGCGAACGCCGCGCGCATCCGCCTCGATGCCGCCACCGCCGCCGACGCCCTCAAGCAGCGGGTCGAGGCGGCCGGCGGCGTCGCCGATCTCGGCCCCGACCCGATCACGGCCATGAAGGCGGTGAAGAACCCGGCGGAGATCGCCGGCACCCGCGCGGCCCATCTGCGCGATGGCCTTGCGGTGACCCGGTTCCTGGCTTGGCTCGATGCGCAGGGCGAGACGCTGACGGAGATCGCCGCGGTGGAGGCCCTGGAGGATTTCCGCGCCGCGGGCGGACTGCTCCGCGACGTCTCGTTCCCGACGATCTCGGGCAGCGGCCCGAACGGCGCCATCGTCCACTACCGGGTCAGCCACGAGACCGACCGGCGCATTCAACCCGGGGAGCTGTTCCTGGTGGATTCCGGGGCGCAATACCGGGACGGCACCACCGACATCACCCGCACGGTGGCGATCGGCACGCCGTCCGAGGCGATGCGCGCACACTTCACCCGCGTGCTCCGGGGTCATATCGGCATCGCCCGGGCGGTGTTTCCCAAGGGCACGACGGGCGCGCAGATCGATGCCTTCGCGCGCCTGCCGCTCTGGGAGGCCGGCCTCGACTTCGACCACGGCACCGGCCACGGCGTCGGGGCCTTCCTGTCGGTGCACGAGGGGCCGCAGCGCATCGCCAAGACCGGGACGGTCGCCCTCGAGCCGGGCATGATCCTCTCGAACGAGCCCGGCTACTACAAGCCCGGCGCCTACGGCATCCGCCTGGAGAACCTCGTCCTGGTCGAAGCCCGCGACGTGCCCGGCGGGGAGCGCCCGATGCTCGGCTTCGAGACCCTGACGCTCGCCCCCTTCGACCGCCGCCTGATCCGCCCGGACCTCCTGAGCCCGGAGGAGACGGCCTGGATCGACGCCTATCACGCCCGGGTGCGGGAGGCGCTGGGGCCGGACCTCGACGCGGCGACGCGGGCCTGGCTGGAAGCGGCGACCCGCCCGATGGCGGCGGCGGCCTGACTCGGCTCGGCCGCGGCGCCGGACGGCGCTTGCGACCATCCCACGCCTTCCGGCGGAGCGAAAAGGCGGGAACAAGGGTTCTCGCGGCTTCGGGATTTTGCGCCCGTGGCGAACGGACGTAACCTGCACGCTTCCCTCTCCGAACAGGACTCTATGATCCGGCTTCTCGCCCTGGCGCTCGCGCTGTTCGGCCTCGCTCTGCCCGCCGCGTCCGCGCAGGGCTTCAAGGTGCCGGCCGACCTGGTGAAGGCGAGCCTCGTCGGGGAGCCCTCGGCGATCCGGCCCGGCGTGCCCTTCACGGTGGGCATCCGCATGGTGATGCGGCCGCACTGGCACGTCTACTGGCGCAATCCCGGCGATTCCGGCCTGGCTCCGGAGGTCGCCTGGACGCTGCCGGCCGGGTTCTCGGCGGGGCCGATCCAGTGGCCGAGCCCGAGCCGCATCCCGGTCGCCCACCTCATGAACTTCGGCTACGAGGACGAGGCCGTCCTCCTCGCCGAGCTCACCCCGCCGGCCACGCTGGCGCCCGGCAAGCCGGTGACGCTCCAGGCCAGGCTGACCTATCTCGTCTGCGAGCGCGAATGCGTGCCGGGCTCGGCCGAGCTGCGCCTGACCCTGCCGGTGGCGCCGGGCGGCACCAGCACGGGCGTCGCGCCCGGTTCGATGATGCTGTTCGAGGCCGCCCGTGCGGCCCTGCCCGCGCCCGCGCCCTGGCCGGTGCGCTACGGCGCCGAGAACGGGCGCCTGCAGGTGCACCTCGCCGCGCCCCCCAGGCTGGCGGCGTCCTCCGTCGCCTACTTCCCCTATGCGGAGATCGCCATCGAGAACGCCGCGCCCCAGGAGGCGCGCAGCGACGCGGACGGGCTGCACATCGACCTGGCCCGCGGCGACAGCACCGTGGCGGCTCCCACGACCCTGCCGGGGGTGCTCACCTTCGAGGAGGCGACGCCGGACGGGCCGGTGCACCGCGCCTACGCCATCGGGGAGGCCCCGAGCGCGACTGTCGATGCGACGGCGACGGCCGCGGCCACGAACGCGTCGGGCGCTGCCACCCCGGTGCCGGCGCCGGACGAGAGCCTGACCCTCTGGAGCGCGGCCGGCCTCGCCTTCCTGGGCGGCCTCCTCCTCAACCTGATGCCCTGCGTCTTCCCGGTCCTGTCGATCAAGGTCCTGAGCCTGGTGTCGCATTCCGGCGAGCCGGCCGGCCGGGTCCGGCTGCACGGGCTGGCCTATACGGCGGGCGTGCTGGCGTCGTTCCTGGCGCTGGCAGGCCTGCTCGTCGCCCTGAAGGGGGCGGGCGCCGGCATCGGCTGGGGCTTCCAGCTGCAATCGCCCCTGGTGGTGGCGGGCCTCGCCTATCTGCTGTTCGCCATGGGGCTCAGCCTGTCCGGCGTCGTGCATCTCGGCGCCGGCATCGCGGGCCTCGGGGACGGCCTGACCCGGCGGGCCGGCCTGGAAGGCTCGTTCTTCACCGGCGTCCTCGCCACGGTGGTGGCGACCCCCTGCACCGCCCCCTTCATGGGCTCGGCGGTGGGCTTCGCACTGACGCAGGAGGCCGCCGTGAGCCTCGCGGTCTTCGCGAGCCTCGGCCTCGGCCTCGCCCTGCCCTTCCTCGTCCTCACGCTCTGGCCCGCGGCCCTGCGGCGGCTGCCCCGCCCCGGAGCCTGGATGGACACCCTGAAGGGGGCGCTGGCCTTCCCGATCTACGCCACCGTCGCCTGGCTGGTCTGGGTGCTGTCGCAGCAGGTCGGCTCGGCCGGGCTCCTGGCCGCCCTGGTCGGCCTCGTCCTGGTGGGCCTCGCCGCCTGGGCCTGGGAGCGCGGGCACGGGGCCGGCCCGGCCGGCAGCTGGATCGCGCGCGGCACCGCCGTGGCGGCGCTCGCCGCCCTCGCGATCCTCACCGTCGGCCTCGACCGGGACCGGGCCGGGCCCGAGACCGCGCAGGCCGCTGCGGGCGCTTTCACCCAGGCGCGCCTCGACGGGCTCCTGGCCCAGGGCAAGCCGGTCTTCGTCAACCTGACGGCGGCCTGGTGCATCACCTGCCAGGTCAACGAGCGCGTGGCCCTGCGCGCCGAGGCGGTCCAGGCCGGCCTGAAGGCGCGGGGCATCACCTATCTCAAGGGCGACTGGACCAACCAGAACCCCGAGATCACCCGCCTGCTGGAGCGCCACGGCCGCAGCGGCGTCCCGCTCTACCTGCTCTATGCCGGTGCGGGCGAGCCCGCAGTGCTGCCGCAGATCCTCACGCCCGGCCTGGTGCTGGAGGCGCTGCAGGCGGTGCCCCTCGCGGCCGCGGACCGAAGTGCCGCCCTGACGGACGGGCGGCCCTGAAAGACTTCGCCGCCGGCAGGCCGGTCCCGGTCCGGACGGTCGCGGCCTGCGGCGGCACGGTTGAGTCCGCCGCCTAATCCTGGCGCTTGACGCAGAAACCGCCCTGCCCCAGCACGGCCGGATGAGCACCGATGCCGCGCCGCGCTGGACCGTCTTCCGCAACGGCGATTTCCGCCTCTTCGGAGCGGCCCGCTTCCTCACCGGCCTCGCCTTCCAGATGCAGGCGGTGGCGGTGGGGTGGTTCGTCTACGACATCACCCGCTCGGCCCTGGCCCTCGGTCTCGTGGGCCTGGCGAGCTTCCTGCCTGCCATGCTGTCGGCCCTGGTGACGGGCCACGTCGCCGACACCTACGACCGGCGCCTGGTGGCGGCCCTGGCCTACGCGACCCTGGCGCTGGCGGATCTCGGCCTGCTCCTGGCCGCCTGGCTCGGCACCACGACCCTGTGGCCGATCTACGGGCTCGTCGTCGTGATCGGCACCTGTCGCGCCTTCGCCAACCCGGCGCTCCAGGCCCTGCTGCCGACCCTGGTGCCCCGCCCCCTGTTCGGCTCGGCCATCGCCTGGAACGCCTCGCTCTGGCAGAGCGCCTCGATCCTCGGCCCGGCCACCGGCGGCTTCCTCTACGCCCTCGGGCCGGCGGTGGTGTTCGGCGCCGCGGCCGCGAGCTTCGCCCTGGCCAGCGCCCTCATCCTGGCGATCCGGTTCCGGCCCGCCGCCCTCGCCGAGCGCCCGCCCGTAACCTGGGAGACCCTCTCGGCCGGCCTGACCTACATCCGCACCCATCCGGTGGTGCTCGGCGCCATCAGCCTCGACCTCGTGGCGGTACTCCTCGGCGGCGCCACCGCCCTCCTGCCGATCTTCGCCGCCGAGGTGCTGCATGTCGGCCCCCTCGGCCTCGGCGTCCTGCGCAGCATGCCGGCGGCCGGCGCCGTGCTCACGGCAATCGCCCTCGCCTACCGGCCGCTGCAGCGCCAAGCCGGGCTGCGCATGCTCCAGGCCGTGGCGATCTTCGGCCTCGCCACGGTGGGCTTCGGCCTCTCGACCTCCCTGCCCCTCTCCATGGCCTGCCTGTTCGTGACGGGGGCGGCCGACATGATCAGCGTGTTCGTGCGCCAAACCTTCGTCCAGGGCGAGACACCCGACGCCATGCGGGGCCGGGTCTCGGCGGTGAACTCGGTCTTCATCGGCGCCTCGAACGAACTCGGCGAGTTCGAATCCGGCACCCTGGCGGCCCTGATCGGCGCCGTCCCGGCCGTGGCGGCGGGCGGCCTCGCCACCCTCCTGGTCGCGGCCCTGTGGGGCCGGGTGTTCCCGGCCCTGCGGGCCCGGGACCGGCTCGTGCCGGCGGAGTGAGGGGTGGGATGATCCCTCCGCCGATCCGTCGCGCCGGCACGGCAGAGCTTTTCGACATGACAGCGGCCCACACGCAGGGGTAGAAATCCTGCGGGAGGGTGCGATGGCCGACATCAAGGTGGTTGCCGGAACTTGCGGGAAGGGCAGAGGCACCTACGAGGCGGGTGTCCTGACCGGCCCGGACGGGGTCGAGCGCTCCGTCGAGAGCCTTCGCACCGTCGAGGCGCACGGCGCGATCGCGGGCGCCCGGAACTGGGGCGGGCAGGTTCTCGACGGCCTCAAGGGAAGCCTCGCCCTCGCCTCGAACATCGACCTGAGCGGCACGGCGCTGCTCGCCGCGACCGCCCTGACCGCGGTGTCGGCCGACGAATCCCAGCCTCAGACGCTGCTGGAAATCACGTTTGAGGACGGAGGCCTGCTGATCGCCCTGGCCGACCGGCGGCTTCCGGCGCTGATCGGCAACGATCGGGAGGTGCTGCGACGGGGGTTCGCGCGGGCCGCGCAGCAGGTGGCCCCGTCGGTCGATGGGCCGGGACACGCGGATGCGTCCCTGGCGACGACGGCGAGCGAGGCGGCCCAGGCGGCCGTCGGCGCGGTCCAGGCCGTGACCGGCGCCGCCGGCGCGTCGCTGAGCTCGGCCTTGGGCTTCATGCGCCGGACCGTCGGCTCCGAGCGCGGCTGATCCGGCCGCCGCGCGCGGCGTGCCCTACTTCCCCGACAGCAGCGGCGACCAGGTCGGGTCCGACGCGTAGGACGGGGTCGGGACCGGCTGTTCCACCTTGCCGGTGATGTCGACCATGTAGAGCTTGCCGCCGCCCTGGCCGCCCGGATCGCGGAAGAACAGCACGTACTGGCCGTTCGGCGCGAAGGTCGGGCCCTCGTTGTGGAAGCCTTCCGTGAGCACGCGCTCGCCCGAGCCGTCCGGCTTCATCACGCAGATGGCGAAGCCGCCCTTGCGCTGGCGGGTGAAGGCGATGAGGTCGCCGCGCGGCGACCAGGCCGGCTGGGAGGCCGAGCCCTCGCCGAAGGAGAGGCGGGTGGGCGTGCCGCCCGAGGCGCTCATGACGTAGATCTGCTGCGAGCCGCCGCGGTCAGACTCGAACACGATCTGGCTGCCGTCCGGCGAGAAGGTCGGCGAGGTGTCGATGGCGTTGCCGTTGGTGATCGGCGTCTGGGCCTTCGAGGCCAGATCCATGACCACGATGTCGGCGTTGCCGCCCTGCTGCACGCTCATCACCAGGCGGCGGCCGTCGGGCGAGAAGCGCGGGCTGGTGCTCATCGAGTCGGCCTTGCCGAGCGCCTGCCGGCTGCCGGTCTCCAGGTTGATGACCTGGATGCGCGGCTGCTGGCCGGTGGTCTGGGTCATGAAGGCGATGTCCTGGGTCGCCGGGGAGTAGCGGGGGGCGACCACCGCGTTCTCGCCGTTCGTCAGCGCCCGCACGTTGGCGCCGTCCTGGTCCATCACCATCAGGCGCTTGCGCCGATGCTCCTTCGAACCCGACTCGTCCACGAAGGCGATGCGGCTGTCGAACCACGGCCCGAGGCCGGTGATCTTGGTGTAGACCGCGTCCGAGATCAGGTGGCCGGTGCGGCGGGCATTGGCCGGATCGGTGCCGTATTGCTGGCCCGTCATCTGCTGGCCCGAGGTGACGTCCCAGAGGCGGAACTCGACCTTGAGCTTGCCGGCGGCGTCGCGGGCGACGCGGCCCGTGATCAGGGCCTGGACTCCGGCCGCCCGCCACTTCTCGAAGCCGGGCACCGCATCGAAGGCCGGCGCCTCGGGGAATTTCGCCTTCTCCACCGGGGTGAAGTAGCCCGAGCGCCGCAGGTTGTTCGTCACCACGCTGGAGACGAGGAGCCCCAGGCTCGGGTCGCCGGTGAAATCCGTGACCGCGATCGGCATCGGCTGGAACGAGCCTCCGCCGATGCGCAGGTTGAGCTGGGCCGCCGCCGGGGTCAGGCCGAACAGGACCAGGGCCAGGAGCGCGAGGAGCGACGTCAGGCCCTTGGACACCGGGCTCTCGAGAAGACTGCGATGCATGATCGATTCCGTGGTCGTGGGCATGCGAGGATCGGGGATGGGTCCGGACGGTGCAGGTGAACGGTCGGCCCCGCCGCGCGGGGAAGCCGGGACGCCGACGCGGACGTCGTCCAAGACGTCGCCCAAGGCTTCGTCCAAGACCGCCGTCCAGAACGCCGTCACCGACCGCGCGGGTGCGCGGCGCGTGCAGGCGCGGCCCGGACGGGGCTGCCGCCTCACACCCGCGAGAACTCGAACTCCGCGTTGATGGCTTTCCAGTCGTTGTAGTAGGGCGCGTACTGGGTCGGAATCTTGTAGGGCGCACAGCGGCGCACCGCGCGCTGCGCCGCCTCGGCGATGGAGCGATCCACGGCGTTCGCCCCGCCGCGCATGATGCGGGGCTCGGAGGTGAGCGTGCCGTCCGGGTTCAGCCGGATGTCCAGCATCGGCAGCACCACGCCCTGGGTGGCGCCGGGCGGTGCCACGTAGCAGCGCTCGATCTGCTGCTGCAGCATGCCCACCAGGGCATCGCGCAGGGACGGCGACAGGCGCTGGGCAGTGCCGGAGGCCGCGCCCAGGGAGGCGGTGCGCTGCACCTCGCGCCCGGTGGCGCCGGTGGATTGCGACGGCGCCTTCGAGGCGAGCAGGGAGCGTATGTCGCCGGCGCTGAACTTGTCGGCGAGCTCGGCCTGCTTCTTGGCCTTGGCCTCCCCGTCGGCCTTCGCCTTGGCATCGGCCATCGCCTTGGCCTTCGCCTTGGCGGCGGCATCGGCCTTGGCTTTCGCCGCCGCTTCGGCCTTCGCTTCGGCCTCTGCCTCGGCCTTCGCCTCGGCGAGCTCCTTCTGGCGCTCCGCGTCCGCCTTGGCCTTCGCCTCCGCCACGGCCTTCGCCTTGGCTTCCGCCTCTTTCTCGGCCTTGGCCTCCGCGTCCTTCTCGGCCTTGGCTTGCGCGTCGGCCTTGGCCTTGGCCTCGGCTCTCGCCTTGGCGGCGGCCTTCGCAGCTTCGGCCTTCGCAGCTTCGGCCTTGGCGGCCGCCTCGGCCTTGGCCTCAGCCTCCGCTTCCTGCTTCTCGATCAACTCGGCGAGCTGCTCGCGCTTGACCGCCTCGGCCTTCGCCTTGGCGGCGGCCACAGCCTTGGCTTCCGCCGCGGCCGCCTTGGCCTCGGCCGCGGCGGCGGCCTTGGCTTCCGCGGCGGCAGCGGCTTTGGCCTCGGCGGCGGCGGCCGCCTTGGCAGCCTCGGCCTTGGCCGCCTTCGCGGCGTCCTTGGCCGCTTCCTTGGCGGCTTCCTTGGCCGCTTCGGCCTTGGCTTCCTGCGGGTCGGGCTCGCTGGAGCGCAGGGGCATCTCCTCGGCGCTCGCCACCTTCATGTCGGCAGGGCGCTTCGGGGGCGCCGGGGCATCGACCTTGGCGTTCTCGGGCTCGCGCTCCTCGAACTTCTCGGCGACGCGGTCGGCGCGCGGCTTGGCGTTGGGCTGGGGCGCATCGGCGTTGCGCTCGCCCTTCGTCAGCTCCGAATATTGCTGTTCGGTCATCACCTCGACGGGCACGCCCTCCTGCGCATCCGGCAGGGCGGGGGCGGCCACCGACAGCAGGGCGACCGTCAGCAGGCCGACATGCGTCACCGCCGAGACCCAGACGCCCGGTTCACTGCGCTTGAAGGGAATCCGCACCGCCGGGCCCGCTACTTCTGGTCCGGCTCGGTGACCAGGGCGACCTTCTTGAAGCCGCCGGCGGTCACGATCGCCATCACCTGGGCGACGCGGCCGTAATCGACCCGCTTGTCGCCGCGCACGAAGACGCGCTCCTCGAACCCGGACTTGGCCGTCTCGGTGAGCTTCGGGACGATGGTGTCGTCGGAAAGTTCGCTCTCACCGAGGAAGACCTGGCCCGACTGCCGGATCGACAGGGTCACGGGCTTGGTGTCGGAGTTGAGCGGGCTCGCCTTCGATTGCGGCAGGTCGAGCGGCACGCCCACCGTCATCATCGGCGCCGCGACCATGAAGACGATCAGAAGCACGAGCACGACGTCGATGAACGGCGTCATGTTGATCTCGTTGATGGCCGCGTGCCGGCGTCCCCGCCGACGCCGTCCGCCGCCACCCTGCGCTGCTCCGTGGGCCATGCCCATGATCGTTCCTCGGGTGTGGGGGTGGGGTCAGGCGACGAGCGAGAGGCGCTCGTCGATCTGCCGGGACAGAATGGCGGAGAACTCGTCGGCGAAGCCCTCGAGCCGCGACTGGTTCTTGGCCACCGTGGCCTGCAGCTTGTTGTAGGCGAGCACCGCCGGGATGGCGGCGAAGAGGCCGATGGCGGTGGCGAACAGCGCCTCGGCGATGCCCGGCGCCACCACGGCCAGCGAGGTGTTCTTGGAAGCCGCGATCGACGTGAAGGCGGTCATGATGCCCCAGACCGTGCCGAACAGACCGATATAGGGACCGGCCGACCCGATGGAGGCGAGGAAGAGCAGGCGCGACTCGAGGCGCTCGACCTCGCGCTGGATCGTCACGTCCAGCACCTTGTCGATGCGCTGGGACAGGCTCTGGATCTGGCGGCCGGAGCCCTCGAAGGAGCGCTTCCACTCGCGCATCGCGGCCACGAACAGGGCGCCCTGCCCCACCGGCTGCCGGTCGTTGAACGAGCGATACAGCTCCTCCAGGGAGCGGCCGGACCAGAACGCCTCCTCGAAGGCGTCCATCTCGGCCTTGGTGCGGCGGAACAGCAGGGTCTTGTCGACGATGATCGACCAGCACCAGATCGAGGCGCCGATCAGCCCGAGCATCACGATCTTGACGACGAAATGCGCCTGCAGGAACAGGCCGAGCAGCGTCATGTCGGGGGCCGGCATCGCCTGCATGGCATCGGCTGGGTTCATGACATGATCCTCGAAAAACCCCGCGCGGAGCCGTCACGGAACCGGCGGTCCGTCCTGCGCGCTTCAACCGGAACCTTGAGCGATTTCAAGGCTCAATGGCCCGCGAATCTGTCGAAAGTATGGGCCGGCCTTGTGCATCGCACCCGCCCGGCCTGACGGCAGTTAAGCACCCGGCAGGGTTAACATTCCCTTGCGGCCCGCGCGGGCGCAGCCCCGGATGCGTCCGACGAATCGCGTTCTGCACCACGCCTCGGCGGCGCGGCCGCCCCTGCACGACTTGGGCTCGGCGACGGCACACGAACCGATTGACTGTGCTTCGAGGAAGTTCTCCGTCGAAACCGGATCGAAACCCGCAGACCGACCTTCGCAGGTCACGTCCCGGAGCCCGGTTCGCGGTCGCCGCGCTCCGGCGCGAGCACCCGCCGCAGGCTGTCGGGAAGGCGGATCGCGCGGCCGTCGCGGACGCAGGCGACGACGACCTCGGCCTTCACCAGCACCTCGCCGCCCCGCCGAACCTCCTGCGCGAGGTGCATCGAGGCGCCCTTCATCGTGGCCGTCCAGGTCCGGACGTCGAGAAGGTCGTCCATCCGCGCCGGCTTGGCATAGTCGATCACCATGCGGCGCACGACGAAGTGCAGGCCGGCCGCGTCCCGGTGCAGGTCGGACTGGTCGCCCGCGAGACCGCGCAGGAGCTCGGTGCGTCCCCGCTCCATGAAGCGCAGGTAGCTCGCGTGATAGACGAAGCCCGAGAAGTCGGTGTCCTCGTAATAGACGCGCACCGCGAGGGCGTGAACGCCGGGTTCGGGCTGGGTCAACGTCGCGTCTCCCGGATTTGTGATGACGACCCCCGCGGCCCGGGCCTGGGGCGCCACGCCGCCCCCTGGCCGCGCGAAGGCCCTCGCGCCGGGGTGGCCATCACCCCTGAGCGGTTGGCCGCTCTAGCAGATTCCGGGGGGCGAGCAACGCGGGGTCACGGGACGCGGCGCGTCGGTGCCCACCGGTGCGGGTCGCCGGCGCAGGTTTCCGCGCCGACAGTGCGAACATTCCGCCCGAAAGCTCGGACGAAAAATTAAGGCGTTCCCACGTTGATCACCCATAAGGCGCTCGTGCGCCGAGCCCTTGGCGCTCCTGGAAAGCAACGTCGAGACGCTCAGGGTCGATGTCTGTGCCGCCGTGGCGGTACAAGGATAGGATCATGCTTACGGCCAGCGTTCGGAGACGATCGGCTCACCTGATGGCCGTGGCGAGAAACCTTTACGCCGGCTCCTTCATCTTGCTTGCGACCGCGGGTGGTGTTCTCGGCCTGGCGATCGCCGCGGGTGCGGCGCTGTTCATCGCGGACCTGCACGGCCGGGCCGTCGCCGATACCGAGCAGAACCTCGTCAGCCTCACCACCGTCCTGGCGGACCAGGCCGACCGGGCCCTGCAGGCGATCGAGCTCGTGCAGGACTCCCTCATCGACGAGATCCGGGCCGCCGAGGTCACCACGCCCGCGGCCTTCGCGGTCCAGGTCTCCTCGCGGGCCATGCACGACTCCCTCAGGGCCCGCACGGCGGCCCTGCCCCAGGTCAACGCCGTCACGGTGGTCGATCACACCGGGACCCTGCGCAACTTCACCCGGTTCTGGCCCATCCCGGACGTGAACATCGCCGACCGGGACTACTTCAAGGCCCTGGCCTCGGACCCGCTGCTGCAGCGCTTCATCAGCGAGCCGGTGCAGAACCGCGGCAACGGAAGCTGGACCCTCTACATCGCCCGCAAGATCTCCGCCCCGGACGGGAGCTTCCTCGGGCTCGTGCTCGGCGCGGTGGAACTGCAGTACTTCGCCGGCCTCTACGGCCAGATCGCACCGCAGCCGGACTACGTCATCTCGCTGTTCCGCACCGACGGCGTGCTGCTGGTGCGTCATCCCCACCGGGAGGATACGATCGGGCGCGGCTATGCCACGACCGGCGCCGCCCTGATCGCCCTGCAGAACAAGGCCGGCGGCGTCACCCGGACCGTCAGTCCGATCGACCGGCAGGACCGGTTCGTCGCGACCCGGACCCTCTCGAACTATCCGGCGATCCTGAGCGTCAGCCGAACCACCGCCGAGGCCCTGGCGCCCTGGCGCCGCCAGGCCACGGTGCTGGGCGCGGCCGCCGGGCTCCTCGACCTCGGGCTCGTCGGGCTCTTTGTGCTCGGCTGGCGCCAGGCCAGCGGCCAGGAACGG
The DNA here is from genome assembly GCF_979256535.1 of Methylobacterium sp. AC690. NCBI lineage: Bacteria > Pseudomonadati > Pseudomonadota > Alphaproteobacteria > Hyphomicrobiales > Methylobacteriaceae > Methylobacterium > Methylobacterium sp. AC690. The sequence goes on from NZ_CEEDOX010000001.1 coordinate 289,173, forward strand.
CTCCTGCGCGCCGAGGAGAGGGCCCGCAGCGAGCACGCGCTCCGCACGCAATATGCCCGCTTCGGGGTCGCCCTCGACACCATGGCCCAGGGCCTCTGCCTGTTCGACCAGGACAACCGGCTGATCGTGATGAACGCGCGCTACGTCGCGCTGCACGGCGTTCCGCCGGACCTGCGCCAGCCCGGCACGACGCTGGCGGCGATCCGGTCCTATCTCACGGCGAGCAACGGCGACCGGGCTCCGCCCTGGCCCGCCCCGGAGGAGGCCTCGCGGTCGCCGGCCTCCTTCACCTGGGATCTCGCCGACGGGCGGGCCATCGCCATCAAGCACGTTCCGATCCGGGGCGGCTGGCAATGCACGCACGAGGACGTCACCGAGCGCCGCCAGAGCGAGGCGCAGATCGTCCGGATGGCGCGCCACGATGCGCTGACCGGATTGCCCAACCGGGCCTTCCTGCGCGAGCACATGGCGGGCGTGCTCGCCGGCCGCGGCGGCGCCGGGCGGACGGCGGTGCTCTATCTCGACCTCGACGGCTTCAAGGGCGTCAACGACACGCTGGGTCACCCGGCCGGCGACGCCCTCCTGTGCCTGACGGGGCAGCGCCTGCGGGAGTGCCTGCGGGCGTCCGAATTCGTCGCGCGCCTGGGCGGCGACGAATTCGCCATCGTCCAGTCCGGGATCGTCGCGCCCGGGGACGCCGCCGATCTCGCCGCGCGCCTCGTCGCGATGCTCCAGACGCCCTTCGCGGTCCAGGACCAGGAGATCGTCATCGGCACCAGCATCGGCATCGCCCTGGTGGAGCCGACGGACACCGAGAGCGACGCCGTCCTGCGCCGGGCCGACGTGGCCCTGTACCAGGCCAAGGCGGCGGGCCGGGGCACCTGGCGCTTCTTCGAGACCGACATGGATGTGGACCTCCAGCGCCGGCATCAGCTCGGGACCGAGCTGCGGCGCGCCCTGGCGGGCGGGCAGTTCGAGCTGCACTACCAACCCCTCGTCGCGGCCGGGACCCGGACCCTCAACGGCTTCGAGGCGCTGCTGCGCTGGCGTCACCCCCGGGAGGGCCTGATCGGTCCGGCGACCTTCATTCCGCTGGCCGAGGAGATGGGCCTGATCCGGTCGATCGGCGCCTGGGTCCTCGCCCAGGCCTGCCGCGAAGCGGCGACCTGGCCGGACACGCTCAAGATCGCCGTCAACCTCTCCTCCGTGCAGTTCGTCCGCGGCGACCTCGTCGAGGACGTGACGCGGGCGCTGATCGGCGCCGGCCTCATGGCGAGCCGGCTGGAACTGGAAATCACCGAATCGGTCCTGCTGCGCGACCATGCCGACACCTTCCGGATCCTGCATCGGCTGCAGGCCCTCGGCCTCCGGATCGCCATGGACGATTTCGGCACGGGCTACTCGAGCGTCAGCTACCTGCGCCGCTTTCCCTTCGACAAGCTCAAGATCGACCAATCCTTCGTCCGCACCCTCGGGCAGGACGGGGGAAGCATCGCCATCGTCCGGGCCCTGGTGGGCCTCGGCAAGGCCTGCAACATGGGCGTCGTCGCCGAGGGCGTCGAGACGGCCGAGCAGGCCGCCATCCTCGAGGCGGAGGGCTGCGACGAGTTGCAGGGCTTCCTCTTCAGCCGTGCCCTGCCGGCGCCCGACCTCACGGACATCCTGACCCGCCGGACCTTCGCCCTGCCGGATCGCACGGACCCGCGTTCCGACCGGACGCAGCATCGCGACGCGGCCTGATCCCCGGCCGCGCGCCGCTCAGGCGTCGGGGTCGTCGGCGTTGAACAGGCCGAACTGCCCGCTCGGTTCGCGCCGGGGCTCGGGAAAGCCCATGTGGCGGAAGGCGTGGGGCGTGAGCATGCGCCCGCGCGGCGTGCGCTGGACGAAGCCCTTCTGGATCAGGAACGGCTCGATGATGTCCTCGATCGCGTCGCGGGGCTCCGACAGCGCGGCCGCGATGGTCTCGATCCCGACCGGCCCGCCGTTGAAGGAGCTCGCGATCATCGTCAGGTACTTGCGGTCCATCACGTCGAGGCCGGCCGGATCGACGTCGAGGAGTTGCAGCGCCCGGTCGGCGATGGCGCGGGTGACCGTCGGCGCATCGGCCACGATGGCGAAGTCGCGCACCCGGCGCAGCAGACGCCCGGCGATGCGGGGCGTCCCCCGGGCGCGCTTGGCGATCTCGTTGGCGCCCTCCGGCGACATGCCCAGGCCGAGTACCCGGGCGCCCCGGCTAACGATGAGCTCGAGCTCGTCGACGTCGTAGAACTCCAGTCGGATCGGGATGCCGAACCGGTCGCGCAGGGGCGTGGTCAGCAGGCCGGCGCGGGTGGTGGCCCCGACCAGGGTGAACTTGGGCAGCTCGATCTTCACCGAGCGGGCGGCCGGCCCCTCGCCGATGATGAGGTCGAGCTGGTAATCCTCCATCGCCGGATAGAGGATCTCCTCCACCGCCGGATTGAGGCGGTGGATCTCGTCGATGAAGAGCACGTCGCGCTCTTCCAGGTTGGTCAGCTGGGCGGCGAGGTCGCCCGCCTTGGCGATGACCGGGCCGGAGGTGGAGCGGAAGTTCACCCCGAGTTCGCGGGCCACGATCTGCGCCAGCGTCGTCTTGCCGAGGCCCGGCGGCCCGACGAACAGCACGTGGTCCAGGGCCGAACCGGTCTTCTTGGCCGACTCGATGAAGATGCTCATGTTGGCGCGCGCGGCCCGCTGCCCGATGAATTCGGACAGGCTCAGGGGCCGGATCGACTGCTCCAGGTCGTCCTCGCGCCGCTCGGGCGTGAGGAGCGATTCGGGAAGCGGCTGGAGGGTCGGCGATTTGGGCGCCGACGCCTTCGCGGTGGGTCTCGCAGGTTTGCTCACACGGACTCTCGGTGGGGGCGGCGGCGCCCTGTGTCCATCATCTGTTCTCTGGCTGGATGTCGCATAAAGGCGCCGTTCGCGCTACATTCTCCGCGCGGCCAAGGGCCGCCGCGAGGCGGGGGATTCGTCGTGGACGGTGCGTCGCAGGAATTCGAATGGATGGCCCTCGACGACTTCGAGGAACTTCTCGCGGACAAGCCCCGGAACGAGCGCTGGGAACTGATCGGCGGGCGCGTGGTCCGGATGATGGTCGGCGCGCGCTGGGAGCATGCGCGGATCGTCCAGAACATCGCGCGGCGCCTGGGAAACCAGTTCGACGCGGCGGGCGGCAGCTGCCAGGTCTTCACGGAAACCTTCTTCATGAAGAGCCGCGCCCTGGAGGCGGCCATGCTGCCCGACGTGATCGTGGTCTGCGGCGACATCGCGCCGGGGGCGACCTCGGTCGACAACCCCCGTGTGCTGTTCGAGGTCCTTTCCCCGGGCACGGAGGCCCGCGACCGCTTCGAAAAGTGGCAGGTCTATCAGCGGCTGCCCGCACTTCAGCATTACGTGCTGGTCGCCCGGGACCGACCGCATCTGGAAGTCTACGATCGGGTGGACGGCGTCTGGCGGGGCTTCCAGGTGATCGAGGGTCTCGACGGCACGCTCGATCTGCCGGCGATCGGCGTCACCCTGTCCCTGCGCGAGATCTATCAGCGAGTCCTGCCAGACTGAGCGCCAGGCTCGCAAGCCCGGCGCGGTGGCAGACTGAGCGCCGGGCTCGCGAGCCCGGCGCGGTCCGGCTCTTACTCGGCTTCCGGAGCGATCGGCTCCAGGCCGCCGATATGCTTCTGGGCATAGAGCGGCAGGCCGATCTGGCCGATCAGCTCCAGCTGCGTCTCGAGGAAGTCGATATGGCCCTCCTCGTCCTCGGCCAGATCCTCGAACAGGCGCTTGGACACCCGGTCGTTGATCGAATCACAGTACTTGGCCGCCTCGAGATAGAGGGCCCGCGCCTCGTTCTCGGCGGCGAGATCGCACTCGATGATTTCCTGGACGTTCTGACCGATCCGCAGCGGATCGAGTTCCTGCAGGTTGGGGAAGCCGTCGAGGAACAGGATCCGGTCGACGAACCGATCCGCGTGGTTCATCTCCTCGATGGATTCCTTGCGCCAGAACTTGGCGAGATCGATGTAACCCCAGTCGTTGAGCATGCGGAAATGGAGCCAGTACTGGCTGACCGCCGTGAGCTCGCTGCGCAGTCCCCGATTGAGGTACTCGACGACCTTCGCATCACCCTTCATCCGCCCAATCTCCCTTGAGGCACGTGTCGCCGGAGGGGAGCTTCAGCACCCGGAATGGGCGCTCAGGCGGCGATCCCCTCCTCCGCAGGCTGGACCTTGACCAAACTACAGGAGCTCGCGCAAGTCGCCGTGCATGCATGCCCGGCCTCATCGAGGGCGTTTTGTAGGATGTTGCGGATGGTCCGGGCGCAGCGCCCGCATTTCGGGCTGCACCCGAGGCAGGCCTGGACCTGGGCCGGCGTGCGCGGACAATCCGGGCCGCGATGCAGGCAGGCGCGCACGGCGCGATCGGACAGGACGTTGCAGGAACAGACGATCATGCGGGACCGTAACTCGTGCGTGGCTCGCGTGTCGGGTGAGGCCACCGGGTGAGGTTTTCACCCGGCCACTTCGTCGAATCTGAGGCGGTGCTGACGCCAGAGCGCAGAAGCTGAGCCCCCGCATCGGATTGGCGCGTAGATTAGAATAATTGAAAACTGCTTTACTTTCAGCAGGTTAGCTGCCTGCGCCCAAACTGGCAACCGAAACGGCGATCGTCAAGGGCACAATTCCGTCGCGCCCCAACGATCCCGGCGCCCTCAGCGGGCGAGCTCGCGCAATCCGAGCCGGATCAGGGTCTTGGCCTCGGCCCCCTCGCCCGCGTTCTTGAGGGCCTCGGCGATCGCCGCGGAGGCCTGGACCGGCGCGTAGCCGAGATTGACGAGGGCCGAGATGGCGTCGGCGACCGGCTGCGGCGCCGTGCGGGCTTCCACCGCACCGGACAGGGCGATCACCGCGGGATCGATGGGCGCGAAGGCCGGTGCCTTGTCCTTCAGCTCCGCCACGAGGCGGGCGGCGAGGCGCGGACCGACGCCGGGAGCCCGCGCCACCGCGCCCTTGTCCCCCATGGCGATGGCCGAGGCGAGGGCCGAGGGTTCGAGCACCGAGAGCAGTCCGAGGGCGACCTTGCTGCCGACACCCTGCACGGTCTGGAGCAGGCGGAACCACTCGCGCTCGGCATCCGAGCGGAAGCCGTAGAGCCGGATCATGTCCTCCCGGACATGGGTCTCGATGGCGAGGTCCGTAGCCTCGCCGATGCCGGGCAGGCGCTGGAGCGTCCGGGCCGAGCAGTGGACCACGTAGCCGACGCCCTGCACGTCGAGGATCACGAAATCCTCGCCATAGGAATCCACCACGCCCTTCAGCTTGCCGATCATCGCCTCGCCCATCCCTCGCGCCGCCGGATGCCCATCCGCCGGCGGATTGCCTACAGGCCGGAACGCCCGAGCGCCATGCGGTCCGGACCGTCATGTGGTCCGGAACGCCATGGGGTCTCAAACGCCATGGGGTCCGGAACGCCTTGGGGTCCGGAACCCTGTGCTCCCGCGCGACGGCGGCCGGCCTGCCTTGAGGCGGCGCGGCGTTCGTGAAATCAAAGGCGCCCTGCCCGCCACACACGGATGACCGCCTCGATGCGCCAGACCGCGCTGCTCCTCGCCTTCGGGCTCCTGTTCACCGCCGGCGCGACCCGGGCGGCCGAGACGCCGGCCGCGGTGACGCCGGCCGCGCCGTCCAGCGATCCGACCCAGGTCCGTCCGGGCGCCTACGTGCTCGATTCCGCCCATGGCAAGATCACCTGGTCGGTGAGCCACCTCGGCTTCTCGACCTATTACGGTCAGATCACCGACGTGACCGCGCAGGCGGTGCTCGACCCGAAGGAGCCGGCGAAATCGACCCTCACGGTCACCATCGGCACCGACAGCGTCAACGGCCTCGACGACCGGCTCAACCAGCACCTCAAGGCGCCGGACTTCTTCGACACCGCGAAGTTCCCCAAGGCCACGTTCACGGCGACCGGCATCGAGCCGACGAGCCCCACCACCGCGCGGGTCAACGGCGACCTGACCCTCAAGGGGGTGACGAGGCCGGTCGCCTTCGACGCCACCTTCAACCAGGCCGGGATCAACCCGGTGAACAAGGCCTACACGGTCGGATTCGACGGACGGGCGGTGATCAAGCGCTCGGATTTCGGCATCAACGCCTTCCTGCCGCTCCTCGGCGACGAGGTGTCGCTGCGGCTCGAGGGCGAGTTCAAGGCCGTGGAGTGAGGCCGCGCGCCGACGGCCGCAGGCGTCGGTAGATCCCCGCCAGGAGGGCCGTCACCAGGACGAGCAGGGCCATGTCGATGAGGCTGGAGGCGAGGATCCGGACGGCCAGGACGACGGGGGGCAGGTCGACGCCGGCGCGCTCGGGCGCGTGCAGCATCCGGTCCACGAGACCCAGGGGCAGGATCGTGGCCACCAGGATCACGCCGATCCGGGCGGTCGATCCGCGGGTCATCGCGAGCGTGCCGCGCAGGGTCGCGTCGGGGGCGCCGACCGCCAGGGCCGGCGCGAGCATGCTGGTCCGGATCTGCAGGAGCAGGAGGGCGATCCAGGCGAGCAGGCCGACGATCAGCGCGACCGGACCGAGCCTCTCCGGCGAGAGGCTTCGGTCCAGCACCCCGCTGACCAGGAGCCAGAACAGTTCGAGGGCGAGGAAGTCCTGGAACGGGCCCGCCCGGCCCTCGACGACGGCGCGCACGGAGCCGTCGGCGCCCAGGATGAGCCGGAACATCGCCATCCAGTAGGGGGCGAGCAGGATCGTGCAGAGGCCGTCGACGAGGAAGAGGTCGTCCTGGAAGCGCGCGGGCCGGGTCGGGTCGCCCATCAGCGTGTGGGCCGCCTCCTTGGCCAGGACGATGAGGAACGCCACGGTGGTGGCCGAGCCGAGGGCGCGGATCGCCGGGAGCGCGGACGTCACGCCGTCCCGCAGCGTCTCGCCGACCGGCAGCGCCGGCCGCATCGTTCCGTGGTCGGCCATGCCGTTCGATCTCCGCCCAGCGCGCGTTGCGCCCAGAGGCACTGCACAAGCGCCCGGGCAGAGTCCAGGGCGCGGCCGCGCTCAGTTGCGGGCCAGGGCCGCCGCGATGCGGGCCGCCGCCAGGCTGCTCGTCCCGGCCACCGGGACGTGCTGGCGCTTGAGGGCGTGGGCGCCCCGATGGCTGTTGTGGGTGATGGCGATGGCGAGCGCATCGGCGGCGTCGGCCACCTTGAACTCGGCCTTCGGCAGCAGGAACTTCACCATGGCCTGGATCTGGACCTTGTCGGCGTGTCCCGAGCCCGAGACCGTCTTCTTGATCAGGTTGGCGGAGTACTCGAACACCGGCATGCCGGCCAGCGCCGGGACCAGCAGCGCCACCGCGCGGGCATGGCCAAGCTTCAGCGTCGCCTGCGCGTCCTTGTTGACGAAGGTCTCCTCCACCGACACCTCGTCCGGCTGGAAGGCCCCGACGATGCGGGTGATGCCCTCGTAGAGCTCGCGCAGGCGCAGGGCGAGGGGCAGGTCCCCGTCCGAGGTGACGACGCCGCAATCGACGTAGGCAAGCTTGGTCCCCGTGGCGGTGACGACGCCCCAGCCGGTGCGCCGCAGGCCCGGATCGATGCCGAGGATGCGAACGGGAACGGTCATGCGGACAGGGTCATGGCTGGCGCGGCTCCGGGCGCGAACATCGCGCCGTGCGAGCGTTAGGGACATACCGTGAACGGAACGTTATGCCAATCCGCGCCCGCGCGGTGACGCGATCGGTGGCGCGCCGGAGCGCACCGGCGCGCCCTGCGGACCCATCCCGGAGGCCGCGAAAGTCAGATCAGCCCCGGGCTGACCATGCTCCAATACGGCTCTGTAACTGCTTCTTAGACTATGGCCTTGTATTAACACAGGACACCTTCCAGGCGGACGGGTTTCCTCGTGAACGACTCCCCGGCCCATCGCCCGAACCGGCTCCTCGGGGCCCTGGCGATCCGCGCGACCCTGGTCCTGCCGGCCGGGCTGGTGGCGCTGACCACCTCCGGGACCGTGGCGGTGATCGGTTCCCCCGGCCAGGACGTCGCCGCCATCGTCGCCCGCGCGGGCGGCACCATCCTGCGCCCGGGCGGCGGGACCCACGTCCTGGTGGTGCGGGCCGGATCCGCCGACCTCGTCGCGCGGCTCGACGCCCGGTTCGCGACGGGCTGCATGCCCACCGCACCGACCTGATCGCTCCAACCAGACCCGACGACCCCGACGCTCCCCTCCGGATCCGCCCCGCCGATGACCAACCTCGACACCCTTCGGCAGCATTTTGGCCGCTTCCTCATCGGCATCCTCTGGCTGCACCTGCCGATCGTCGCGCTCGCGGCCTGGCTCGCCGGCAATCCGACCCTGGTGCCGTTGTCGGTCGCCGGCGCCCTGGCGGGCCTCAGCACGCTGATGTGGCGGCGCTCCGCCATCGGCCTGGCAACCCGGCTGGTGAGCAGCCTGTCCCTGATCGGCATGGCGGCGATCCTGCTCTCGGCCCTGGCCGGACATCCGTGGCAGGTCGACCTGCACATGTACTTCTTCGCCTGCATGGCGGTGATCGTCGCCTGGTGCGACTGGACCATCCTGGTGGCCTGCGCCGCCGCCATCGCCGGCCACCACCTTACCCTGAACCTCGTGATGCCGGCCCTGATCTTCCCCGGCGGCGCCAAGAGTTCGGACCTCGCCCGCGTGATGCTGCACGCGGTCATCCTGCTCCTCGAAACCGGCGTGCTGGCCTGGGTCGCCCGCACCATCGCGACGACCGTCGCGGCGCAGGCGGCCTCCGAGGGAGCGATGCAGGCGCAGATGGACCGCATGCGGGTCCTGGAATCGGAGAGCGCGCTGGCGCGGGCGGGCGCCGATGCGCAGCGCAAGGCCGCCATGCAGCAGACCGCCCACTACTTCGAGACGACGGTGAGCGACATCCTGGGCCGGGTCACGCGGGCGGCAGCGGCGATGCAGGGCACGGCCCAGGCCATGACCGGAACCGCAGAGGGTACGGCGGGACGCGCCGGATCCGTGGTCGGCGCCGCCGAGATGGCCGCGCAGAATGTCGGTCGCGTCGCCGGTGCCGCCGAGGAACTCGGCGCCTCCGTCGCGGAGATCGGCCGGCAGGTCGCGGATTCGGCCCGGATGGCCCAGGGCGCGGTGGGGCAGGCCGACGCCACCGGCCGCCTGGTTCATGCCCTCAGCACGGGCGCGGCCCGGATCGGGGACGTCGTCGGCATGATCTCCGGCATCGCCGGCCAGACCAACCTGCTGGCCCTCAACGCGACGATCGAGGCGGCGCGCGCCGGCGAGGCGGGCCGGGGCTTCGCCGTGGTCGCGGCGGAGGTCAAGGAACTCGCCAACCAGACCGCCCGGGCCACGGACGAGATCACCCAGCAGATCAACGCGATCCAGGGCACGACCGGCGAGGCGGTGACGGCCATCGAGGCGATCGCCGCGCAGATCCGCACCATGAGCCAGACCGCGGACGCCATCGCGGCGGCGGTGGACCAGCAGGGATCCGCGACCCGGGAGATCATCCGCAACGTGGCCGAGGCGGCGACCGGCACGGGGGCGATCACCGGCACCATCGGGGGCGTCGCCCAGTCGGCCGAGGCGACGGGCGCCGCGGCCGCCCAGGTGCTGGTCTCGGCCTCCGCGCTGGCGCAGGAGGCCGACCAGCTCGGCAGCGAGGTGAACCGCTTCCTCGAGACCGTGAAGGCCGCCTGAGGCGGAGGCCTTCGCTCAGCCCTGGAGCTTCTCCATCAGGGCGTCCGACAGGGCGAAGTTGACGAAGACGTTCTGGACGTCGTCCTGGTCCTCGATCACCTCCACGAGGCGGATCAGCTTCTCGCCGGTCTCGTCGTCGACCTCGATGGTGTTCTGCGCCTTCCAGACCAGGGCCGTGCGGCGCGGCTCGCCGAAGCGGGCTTCCAGGGCCTTCGAGACCTCGCCGTAGGCCTCCTGCGCGCAGGTGATCTCGTGGCCGGACTCGTCCGAGCGCACGTCGTCGGCACCGGCCTCGATGGCGGCCTCCAGCATGGTGTCGGCATCCGCGACCTTGGCCTCGAACTCCACCACGCCGACATGGTCGAACATGAAGGAGACGGCGCCCGTCTCCGCCAGGCTGCCGCCGGACTTCGTGAAGGCCGAGCGCACGTCGCTGGCCGTGCGGTTGCGGTTGTCGGTCTGCGCCTCGACGATCAGGGCGGCGCCCCCGGGGCCGTAGCCCTCGTAGCGGATCTCGTCGTAGCTCTCCGCATCGGCCCCCTGCGCCTTCTTGATCGCGCGCTCGATGTTGTCCTTGGGGACGTTCTCGGCGCGGGCGGCGATGATGGCGGCGCGCAGACGGGCATTCATCGCCGGGTCCGGCAGCCCGAGCTTGGCCGCGACCGTGATCTCGCGGGCGAGCTTGCCGAACAGCTTCGACCGGACCGCGTCGACGCGGCCCTTCCGGTGCATGATGTTCTTGAACTGGGAATGGCCGGCCATGACGTGACCCTAGACTGGTAGGAACGAGACCGGATCGCGGGGGCCACCTGCCGAGGCCATCTACCTGGGCCATGGGCTGAAGCCATATGCCAGGAGCCTGTGCCGGGGCGGCGGGTCCGCGATGCCGGACGGAACGGGGTTGGCCGGCTTATAGGCCGCGGGCCGCGCCCCTGACAACGCTGCGCCGCAGCGTGCGCGGCCTCGGGCGCGATCCCCCATGGCTATCCGGCGGACAGGGACTATCCTGGGGCGATGACACAGCAGGCGATCGATCGGGCACGGCCCGAAAGCAGCGGCAGGGATCTCCGGACCCGGCCCCGCACCGACGCGGGGTCGCCGCGATGGCTCAGGCTCGCGCTGACGGGTGCGCTCGGGATCGTCGCCGGGGCGATGCTGTTCCCGACCCGCGCCGAGGGCGCACCGCGTCCGACCCGCGCCGAGGGCGCCCCGCGCGGACGCGGCGGGCCGCGGCGTCCGAGGCCCTGACGCCGACCCTCAGCCGGTGACCCTCAGCCGGTGACCTGCGCGTGCCAGTCGCGCAGGGCGCCGACCGTGACGACGCCGTCCGGCCAGGCATATCCGGACAGGTGCCGATGGGGGGCGCCGGGCTCGCCGAGATCGGAGACGGCCGAGAACGCCCCGTCGAGGCGGTGGCTCTCGGTGTAGCGGCTGCGCGTGGCGATCACCGGCAACCCGGCATCCAGGGCCGAACGGATGCCGGCGGCGGAATCCTCGAAGGCGACGGCCTCCGCGGCTGGGACGTCGAGGCGCGCGAGCGCGAGCTCGAAGACGTCCGGGGCCGGCTTCTTGCGCGGCGCCTCGTCGCCGCAGGCGATGACGTCGAACGGGATGTCGCCCGCGGGGAAGTTGATCCGCAGCAGGGTGTCGACGTTGGGTCGGCTCGTCGTGCTGGCCACCGCGAGCTTGAGCCCGGCCGCCCGCGCCTCCGCGATCAGGCGGCCCACCCCGGGGCGCAGGCCGAGGCTGCCGCCCTCCACGAGGTCGCCGTAGCGGCGGGTCTTGCGGTCGTGGATCTCGCCCATGCGCGGGCGCAGGGTCTCGACCGCGTCGGCGTGCTCGGTCTCGACGTAGTGGCGCAGGCGTTCCTTGCCGCCCATCACCGTCAGCAGATCGGCGTAGCGCGCCGGAGACCAGGACCAGGGCAGGCCGAGATCCGCGAAGGCGCCGTTGAAGGCCTGCCGGTGGAGGTCCTCCGTCTCGGCGAGCGTCCCGTCGACGTCGAAGATCAGCGCCCTCAGCATGAGAGGGGACCGCCTCCGACCTCCGCGGCACCCGCGCGGATCGCCGCGATCCGGTCCCCGTAGCCGGACGGCCCGCCCTTGAACACGGCATTGCCGGCCACGAAGGCGTTGGCGCCCGCGCGGGCGGCCAGCGCCACGGTCTCGGGGCCGATGCCGCCGTCGACCTCGATGTCGATGTCGCGGCCGGCGGTCATCGCCCGGATCCGCCGGATGGTTTCCAGGGTCGAGGGGATGAAGCTCTGGCCGCCGAAGCCCGGATTGACCGTCATCACCAGGACGAGGTCGACGAGGTCGAGGAGCGGCTCGATCGCCGAGGCCGGCGTCCCCGGATTGAGGGCGATGCCGGCGCGCTTGCCGAGGTCGCGGATCGCCTGGAGCGAGCGGTGGATGTGCGGGCCGGCCTCGACATGGACCGAGATCGCATCGGCGCCGGCCTCCGCGAAGGCCGCGAGGTAGGGGTCGGCCGGGGCGATCATCAGGTGCACGTCGAAGGGCTTGGTCGAGTGCGGCCGCAGGGCCTTGATCACCGCCGGGCCGAAGGTGAGGTTCGGCACGAAGTGTCCGTCCATCACGTCGAGGTGGATCCAGTCGGCCCCGGCCTCGGACACCGCGCGCACCTCCTCGCCGAGCTTGGCGAAATCCGCCGAGAGGATCGAGGGCGAGATGATCGGGCCGTTCATAGGGAGTTCCTCTGGAGCCTCGTGGCCGCGCTCAGGCCATGCGGCGCTTGCGCTCGACGAGCTGCATGATGATCGGGGTCAGGATGAGCTGCATGGCAAGGTCGAGCTTGCCCCCCGGGATGACGATGGAATTGGCGCGGCTCATGAAGGAGCCCTGGATCATCGAGATCAGGTAGGAGAAGTCGATGCCCTTGGGGTCCTTGAACCGGATCACCACCATCGATTCGTCAGCCGTCGGGATCCAGCGGGCGATGAAGGGATTCGAGGTGTCCACCGTCGGCACGCGCTGGAAGTTGATGTCGGTCCAGGTGAATTGCGGGCAGATGGTCTGCACGTAGTCGGGCATCCGCCGCAGGATCACGTCGGTCACGGCCTCGGTGGAGTAGCCCCGGAACGAGCGGTCCCGGTGCAGCTTCTGGATCCACTCGAGGTTGATCACCGGCACCACGCCGATCTTCAGGTCGGCGTAGCGGGCCATGTCGACGTTGTCGTCGACGACGCAGCCGTGCAGGCCCTCGTAGAACAGCAGGTCGGATCCCGGCGGGAACGCCTCCCAGGGCGTGAAGGTGCCCGGCTCGGTGCCGTAGAGCGCCGCGTCCGCCGCATCGTGGGCGTAGTGCCGGGTGCGCCCGCCCCCGGACTCGCCGTAGGTGCGGAAGACCTCCTCCAGCTCCGGCAGGAGATTGGCACGCGGCGCGAAGTGGCTGAGATTCGGCTCCTCGACCATCATGCGACGCATGGTGTCGCGATCGTAGGCGTGAAACGCATCGCCCTCGATGTAGACCGCGCTGACATCCTCGCGGCGGAAGATCTGCTCGAAGGTGTTGCGGACCGAGGTGGTCCCGGCCCCCGAGGAGCCGGTGACCGAGATGATGGGGTGACGCGCCGACATCTGTGTGCGTGCTGTCCCGTGCGGGCGCGCTAGCTGCGCATCAGGCCGCGCTGCCCGAACAGGGGCGAGCGGCCGGCGGCGGCGTTGCGGCCATCGTAGTACTTGGCCACGCAGGCGACCTCGTCGAGCGAGCCGAAGATCAGCGGTACGCGCTCGTGGATGCCGGTGGCGCCGATGTCGAGGATCCGACGCTCGCCGTCGATGGCCCCGGCCCCCGCCTGCTCCATCAGCATGGCGATGGGCGCGGCCTCGTAGAGCAGGCGCAGGCGACCCTGCGCGTAGCCCTTCCGGTTGTCGCCGGGATAGAGGAACACGCCGCCGCGCAGGAGCACGCGCTGGGCGTCCGCCACCAGCGAGCCGAGCCAGCGCATGTTGAAGTCCTTGTCGAGGGGCCCCTCCGAGCCGCGCAGGCAATCCTCGATATAGGCCTTCACCGGGCCGTCCCAGTTCCGGGCATTCGAGGCGTTGATCGCGTATTCCTTGGCCGTGGCCACCACCTCGATGCGCGGATGCGTGAGGCGGAAGGTCCGCTCGGCCCGGTCCAGGGTGTAGATCTGGGTGCCGTGGCCGAGGGTGACCACCAGGGAGGTGGCGGGTCCGTAGGTGACGAAGCCGGCGGCGATCTGCTCGGAGCCCGGGCTGGTGAAGGAGGCGATCGAGTCCGCCGCGCCGGCCACGACGGGACGGATGCCGAAGATCGAGCCCACCGCCATGTTCACGCCGATGTTCGACGAGCCGTCGAGGGGATCGATCGCCACGGCCAGGGGCGCGCCCGGATTGAGCTGCATCATGCCCTCGGCCTCCTCGGAGGCCACCACCGCCACGGGCGCGCCGCGCAGGGCTTCCGTGAAGCGCTCGTGCGCGAGAACGTCGAGGGCCTTCTGGACGTCGCCGTCGCTGTTGTGGTCGCCGGTGGCGGCGAGGTCGGCACCGCCGAGCATGCCCCGGCCGATCACCTCGCTGACATCGACCGCCGCCTCGGCGCAGGCCGCGATCACGGCCGCCGCGTCGGCGAGCCGCCCATCGGCCGCGACCGTCTTCGCGAGGCAGTCCGCGAGGGTGGACCCGAACTCCAGAGACACCGTCGACATGAATGTCCGTCCTTCTTCCATTCCTGGCCGGGAATCCGGCCGACTCGGTTGCCCGGCCAACTTGGTTGCCCGGCCGGCTCGGTTGTCTCGGCCGCCGGCCGCCCCGGCTGCCTTGCCGTCCCGACGGTTCGCCCTGCCCGACCTCGACGGCTCGGGTCGGGGCGCCGTGCAGGATCGGCGCGCCATCGCTTCCTGCCCTTGGCACGAGTGCCCCCGCGGGCACCAGTGCCCCCGGCGCATCCATGCCGCGCAGGTCCCCATGGTATCACCGAAAGAATTCTGAAAAAACTTGCGAGCGATTCCAAAAAAACTAGAAAAGCCTGATGCGCAACCTCTCTCTCAAGCAGCTCCAGGCGGTCGCCGCCGTCGCCCGCCTCGGCACCATGACGCGCGCCGCGCAGGAGCTCAACGTCACCTCGGCCGCGCTCTACGCCCGGATCCGCCAATTGGAGGAGGAGGCGGGCCTCATGCTGTTCGACCGGACGCCCACCGGGTTGAAACCCACGGATGCGGGCCGCGAAATGCTCTGGGCGATCAACAGCATCAACACGGTGCTGGAGACCTGTGCCGACCGCCTGGAAACCCTGAAGGGCGGCAGCAGCGGTCGCGTGGCGATGGGCGTGGTCTCCACGGCCAAGTACTTCGCCCCGGGCGTGATCGCCGGGTTCGTCGGGCTGCACCCGGCGGTGGAGATCAACCTCACGGTGGGAAACCGGGGCAACATGGTCGAGGCGCTGCGCAACTACGAGATCGATTTCGCCATCATGGGACGTCCGCCCCGCGATTTCGCCATCGAGGCCGAAATCTTCGGTCCGCACCCCATCGTGATCATCGCCGGCCCGCATCACCCCCTCGTGGGCCGCACCGGCCTGACCCGGGCCGAGCTCGCCCAGGAATCCTTCCTGGTCCGCGAGGAGGGCTCGGGCACGCGCACGGTGTTCGAGGAATTCATGGCGGGAGTGATGATCAAGCGCGCGCGGCTCGGCATCGATTCCGGCTCGAACGAGACCATCAAGCAGGCGGTGATGGCCGGGCTCGGCATCGCCCTGATCTCCGCCCACACGGTGGCGGCCGAGCTCGAGAGCGGGCGCCTCGCGGTCCTCGACGTCCAGGGCCTGCCGATCCGGCGCGACTGGTACGCGGTGCGCCGGGCCGACAAGGTGCTGGGGCCGGCGGCCGCGGCGTTCTGGGACTACATCGCCAAGGATGGCGGGCGCTGGCTGCCCCAGCTCCGGCTGTCGCCGAACCCCTCCCCCGTCACCGCGGAGTTCGAGGCATGAGCGCGGCCGGTGTCGTCATCGTCGGCGCCGGCCAGGCCGGCTTCCAGGTCGCGGCCTCCCTGCGCGAGGCGGGCTTCGCCGATCCCGTCACGCTCCTGGGCGACGAGGGCCTGCCCTATCAGCGGCCGCCCCTGTCGAAGGCCTACCTCGCCGGCAAGACCGATGCGGTCGGCCTCTGCCTGCGGCCCGCTTCCTACTTCGACGAACATCGCATCGCGCGGCGATCCGGCGTCGCCGCCACGGCGATCGACCGGGCGGCCCGGCAGGTGCGCCTCAGCGACGGCGGCAGCCTCGCCTACGACCATCTCGTCCTGGCCACCGGCGCGCGCAACCGGACGCTGCCGGTGCCGGGCCACGACCTCGCAGGGGTGTACCAGCTGCGCTCGCTGGCCGACGCCGACGCGCTGAAGGCGGCCCGCGGGGCGGCGCGCGCCATCGCCATCGTGGGCGCCGGCTTCATCGGGCTGGAATTTGCCGGCATCTGCGCCGGGTCCGGCCTCCCCGTGACGGTGATCGAGGCCGCGGACCGGCCCATGGCGCGGGCGGTCTCGGCCGAGACCGCCGCCTTCTTCACGCAGGCGCACCGAGGCGCCGGTGTCCGCTTCGCGTTCGGGGCCGGGGTGCAGGCGCTGGAGGGCGAGGCGGGCCGCGTGGCGCGGGTCCGGCTCGCCGACGGATCGGCGATCGACGCCGATCTCGTCCTCGTCGGCATCGGCGTCGTTCCGAACCAGGACCTCGCCGAGGCGGCGGGCCTCGCCGTCGGCGACGGCATCCACGCCGACCCCTTCCTGGCGACCTCCGATCCGGCGATCTCGGCCCTGGGCGACTGCGCCCGCGTGCCGAGCCGCTTCGCGGACGGGCAGGCGCTACGCATCGAATCGGTGCAGAACGCCGTGGATCAGGGCCGGTGCCTCGCCGCCCGGCTCACCGGGCGCCCGACCGCCTACGCGGCCGTGCCCTGGTTCTGGAGCGACCAGGGCCCGCACAAGCTGCAGATCGCCGGCCTGACCCGGCCCGACGATGCCAGCGTCGTCCGTCCCACCGCGGGCGGCCTGTCCGTGTTCCGCTTCCGCGACGGCCGCCTGAGCGGCGTCGAGACGGTGGACCGGCCGGCCGACCACATGGCGGCCCGGCGCATCCTGAGCCTCGGGCTGCCGCTGACGCCGGAGGCCGCCGCCGATCCGGCCCGGGACCTGAAGGCGCTCGCCAAGGGTGCCTAGTCTCCGGCCCGGCGACCGCAGCGGGCTCAGGCCTAGCGGTCGTTCTCGGTGTTGAGGGCGCCCAGCCGCGTGCCCTCGTCGCGCCCCTGCCCGCTCAGGCGGACCCCGTCCGACCCACCGTCCCGGCTGAACACCACGCCGTGGGTCATCAGCGCGCTGCGCAGGGCCTCGATCTGTCCGGACGGCTGCTCCCGGCCGCCCGATTCGAAGTCGCGCACGAAATCCGCCCCGAGCCCGAGCCGGCCCGCGAGATCGGCCTCCGACCAGTTCAGGAGGGCGCGGGCCGCCCGCGACTGCGCCGGGGTGATGGTGTTCGGGCCCGAGGCCTCGGGCTGCAGGCCGCTTGGGGT
Source organism: Methylobacterium sp. AC690 (assembly GCF_979256535.1). Taxonomy (NCBI): domain Bacteria; kingdom Pseudomonadati; phylum Pseudomonadota; class Alphaproteobacteria; order Hyphomicrobiales; family Methylobacteriaceae; genus Methylobacterium; species Methylobacterium sp. AC690. The sequence goes on from NZ_CEEDOX010000001.1 coordinate 306,435, forward strand.
TCCTTCGTCCGATCCCGTCACCGCATCAACTCCCTGCTCTACGTTCTGCCGGACAACGGGACCACGGGCGGTTCGTTCAATGGAAACCGGTCCGGAGACGGTTAGCGGGGGATCGCGGCGGCATCCCGTCGAATCCCGTGCGGGCGGTCTTGACCATATTTGTGCTGGAATCTTATCCGATTGGCCGCAGGGCCCGTCCTGTTCCGAGCGGTTCCGTGCGCATCACCCGCGCCGAGCGCCGAGACGGGCCGGCGGGGTTGCAACGTTCGACGCGACGCGAAGCGCGCTTGAAAGGGGGCCAGACGATGAGAGCGATCCGAATCGCCATGGTGGCCGGCGCCATCGCGGCCGGGACCGTGACGGGAGCCATGACCACGGCGGCGACCGCCCAGATGGGGAACAACGTCACGGGCTTCGGCCGCGAGGGCCGCGAGAAGCCCGAGAAGAAACAGTACGTTCCGGCGGCCAAGCCCCAGGAAAAGATCTTTCCCCTCGACGCCACCTGGACGGCGGTGAGCCTGAACGGCAAGCCCTTCGGCGGCAACGACCGGCCGAGCTTCACCATCGACAAGCAGTACCGGGCCCGCGGCTACGGCGGCTGCAACACCTTCGCGGCCACCGCCTTCCCGCTCAAGGAGCAGCACCTCGCGGTCGGCCCGCTCGCCCTGACGAAGAAGCCCTGCGACAAGGGCCTCGGCGCCAGCGAGCAGGACTTCTTCATCGCCCTGCGCACCGCCGGGCAGTGGGACCTGGTCGGGTCCCAGCTGGTGATCAAGAGCCAGAAGGGCGAGCTGCGCTTCGACCGCGCGCTCTGAGCCTTGCCACGGTGACCCCTCCGTCGGTTTTAAGCTTCCATTGACGACGATCCGCGGTCGCGACCGCGGATTTACCCGCCCTTCAAGCCGCACCGTGCCTCCTGATCCCGGCCGCCGAGTGGTTCGGCGGGTGGGGAGAACGCGATGGGTACCAGGGTGGAATGGACCACCGGCAGCAACGGCCTCCGGCCCGGCCTGCGCGAGGAGACCCGCTACACGTGGCCCCAGGGGCTCCATGCGGGCGCCGCGATGATCGCCACCGCCAGCCCGGTCGTCGCCACCATGGTGATGCTCTGCGCCGCCCTGTTGACGCACTGATCCCGGCAGAGGCCGCTGGACCGTCGGCGGAAGAAATAACTTCTCCATTTCCGCACCGCCGCAGGTGAAGACTACTCCAAGTCGGCAGCTTCGTTGCCGACGGAGAAGGATTGTCTTTGACCTCGGGTCTTTGTCGATTGCCTCGACAGAAACGACACGATATCTCCCGGCCCTGAGTTCGTTCCAGGCAAACTTCGGCGCGCCGTTGCGCCGGCCTCCGGGACGCAATCCTCACGCTGTTCAGGAGAGACCTATGGCCGAGTCCCAGAGCCCCGCCTCGACCCGCACGCCGGGCCACGGCCACATCTTCGGCTCGATCACCGAGACCATCGGCAACACGCCCCTGGTCCGTCTCAACCGGATCACCAAGGAACACGGCGTCGACGCCGAGATCCTGCTCAAGCTCGAGTTCTTCAACCCGATCGCGAGCGTGAAGGACCGCATCGGCGTCAACATGATCGACGCCCTCGAGGCCTCCGGCAAGCTGAAGCCCGGCGGCACGCTGGTGGAGCCGACCTCCGGCAACACCGGCATCGCCCTCGCCTTCGTGGCGGCCGCGCGCGGCTACCGCCTCATCCTGGTGATGCCCGAGACCATGTCCCTGGAGCGCCGCAAGATGCTGGCCTTCCTCGGCGCCGAGCTCGCCCTGACCCCCGGCCCGCAGGGCATGAAGGGCGCGATCGCCAAGGCCGAGGAACTCCTCAACGAGATCCCGGGCGCGATCATGCCCCAGCAGTTCTCGAACCCCGCCAACCCCGAGATCCACCGCAGGACGACGGCCGAGGAGATCTGGAACGACACCCAGGGCCACCTCGACGCCTTCGTGGCCGGCGTCGGCACGGGCGGCACCATCACGGGTGTCGGCTCGGTGCTGAAGCCGCGCCTGCCCGGCCTGAAGATCGTCGCCGTGGAGCCGACCGATTCGCCGGTCATCTCCGGCGGCCAGCCCGGCCCCCACAAGATCCAGGGCATCGGTGCCGGCTTCATCCCCGACAACCTCGACAAGGCGATCATCGACGAGGTCATCACGGTCTCGAACCAGGAGGCCTTCGACACCTCGCGTCAGCTCTCGCGCCTCGAGGGCATTCCGGGCGGCATCTCCACCGGCGGCAACGTGGCCGCGGCCCTGAAGCTCGCCGCACGCCCCGATTTCCGCGGCAAGCGCATCGTCACCGTCGCCTGCTCCTTCGCCGAGCGCTACATCTCCTCGGCCCTCTTCGACGGCCTCTGAGACCCGCGCGGGCGGTCCGGGCCTCGCTCCCGGATCGCCCGAACGTCGCGTATCCGGCTCGCGAGCCTTGACCCGCGAGGCTCGGCCCGAGAGCCGCCATCATGTCCACCGCCCTCTACGCCCTCCGCCGCTGGGGGCGGCGCCCCGTCATCCGCGTCGGCGCCTTCAGCGTCGGCGGCGTCGCGGCCGCCCTGGTTTCGGCCGTCCTGGCCCCGATGGTGCCGGCGGACCTCGGCGCCTCGATCGGGGCCGACGCCGTCGACCAGATCCTCTCCGTCCTGGCGACCAGCATGCTGCCGGTGGCGACGTTCTCGCTCTCCACCATCGTGCAGGCCTATGGCGGGGCCACCAACACCGTGACGCCCCGCGCCGTGACCCTGCTGATGCGCGACACCCGTGCGCAGACGGCCGTCGCCAGCTTCATCGGCGCCTTCGTCTACAGCGTCGTCGGCCTGATCGCCCTCAAGACCCATTTCTACGGCAGCCAGGGACGGGTGATCCTGTTCGGGCTGACCCTGCTGGTTCTCGTCAGCGTGGTGGCGACGCTGGTTCGCTGGATCGACACTCTGTCGCATCTCGGCCGGGTCGGCGAGACCATCGACGCCATCGCGGCGGCGGCCGGCGAGGCCGTGCGGCGGCGCACCGAGGCCCCCTATCTCGGCGGCCTGCCCTGGCAGCCGGCGCCGCCCGGCGCGGCCCGGATCGCCGCCGCGGAAACGGGCTACGTCCAGCACGTCGATGCCGCCCGCCTCGACGCCCTGGCCGAGGCGCACGGCCTCACCCTCCACCTTGCGGCCCTGCCGGGCACGTTCGTCCACCCCAAGCGACTCCTGGCGGAGGTCGACGGAACCGTCGACGCCGCCCTGCGGGACCGGATCGCCGCGGCCTTCGTCGTCGGCGACCGGCGCAGCTTCGACGACGATCCGCGCTTCGGCCTCATCGTCCTCGCCGAGGTGGCCCAGCGCGCGCTGTCTCCGGCGGTGAACGATCCCGGAACCGCCGTCGACGTCATCGGCACCCTGGTCCGCGTGCTCGGCCTCTGGGACGCGCGCTGCGCCGCTGCGCCCGAGGCGCGGATCTATCCGCACCTGCGCGTGCCCGGCCTCAGCGCCGACGACCTTCTGGCGGATGCCTTCGATCCCATTGCCCGCGACGGCGCGTCGGACGTGACGATCGGCCTGCGGCTGCAGAAGGCCCTCGCCGCCCTCGCGGATCTCGGAAGTCCGGCCGTCCGGGCGGCCGCCGACGCTCAGGCCGACTTGGCGCTCCTGCGCGCCGAGGCGGCGCTGCCCCTCGCCACCGATCGGGCTCGCCTTCGCGAGGCGCGGGCCACCTGGAGCGAAGCAACCTCGGGGCCGGCGCCGGGTTGAGCCTCCAACATCAGGAGGACATCATGACCGACGAGCCGCGCGCCGCCAGTGCGCCGAAGGACAGCGACGCCGACAGCAACGGCGGGACGCCCGCGCAGGGCGCGGCCTCCGGATCCGGACAGGCGGTGCAGGGCGGGGAAACGCAGCCCGCGAGCCTGGAGGCGATCGGCGCGGCCGCGCGGAAGTCGGAAGCTTCGAGTGCGACCCTCGAAGCCCTCGACCGCGCCACCGCGCCCAACGGCCAGGATGCGGGGGAGTAGACATGCCGAACGATCACATTCCCATCGTGGGCACGCGCAAGCCCGATTCCGATGTCGGCAAGCCGGGCGACCCGGCCGTCGCCGGCGGGGGTCAGTCGGCCGATCAGGCCGCGATCACCCGGCAAGGTCCCGGCGGCGAGACGGATACGGCCCGCAACGCCGCCTGGGACGGCGCGCCGAAGGGACGCAATCCCACCCCGGCCGGCGGCTCCTCCGACGGACAGTCCGACCGGCCCCGTTCGCCCCAAGCCAACCCCGAGGCCAGCTCCAAGGCCAATCCCAAGGAATGACGCGATGACAGGCTCCGACGACAAGGATCCGCCCAAGGACAAGCCAGCCAACACGGCGCCCGACGCGGTGATGGATCCCAATGAGAAGACCGACGGCAAGCCCGGCCAGGGGCCGAAGGGCGGTGCCCAGCCGGACGGCGAGACCGATCCCGGCGGCGGCTAGAACGCGTCTCCGATCGCGGGCCCGGCCGGGCGCTGCACGGCCCTGAACAAGGCCCGCGCCCCCGGCGTTGAGCCAGGACCCGCGGCCTGGAGACTCGACGATGCACACCGGCGATCATCGCGCCATCATCATCCTGGTGGAGGAGGAGCAGGACCAGCGCCGGGTCATCGCGGGGCTCCTCGACGCGGCGGGCTTTGCCGTCAGGGCGACTGAGACGACCGACGAGGCCCTCCGCCTGCTGGAGGCGACCCCGGACGCGGCCGGACTCGTCACCGACGCGCACGTGCCCGGCGGGATCGACGGCTGGGAACTGGCGCAGCGCGCCCGCGCGCGGAGACCCGGCCTCGCGGTGATCCTGATGTCGGGCCATTCGGATCCCAGCTCCGGCCCGCTGCCGGAGGGCGCGGCATTCGTGCTCAAGCCGAACGTGCCGGCCAGTCTCGGTGCAACTTTGCGCGAGATGATCGGCGAGACCTGACACGGCCCGCCCCCGTTTCAACTGGGTCTCGGCCTCGGCACCGGTCCGCGCTCGGAGCGTCGTCGCTGGAACCCGCGGCAATGCCGCCGTCGGAACTCAACGAACTGGTGAGAAACGCGCGGTATACAGGGTCCGACATACGCGAGGCGCGCCGAGGTCGCGCGATCCAGACAGGGAGATTGCGGGTGAGTGCCGCTTCAGCGTCATCGATCCGGGCCGCGGCGCCCACCGACCGGCTGCCCGAGCTGTCACGGCTGGCCGCCCTCTTCGCGCGGACCGTGCTCGACGCCCAGATCCAGGGCCGTCCCGTCCCGGACGACCAGATCCGCTTCCTGCTCGACGCGGCCCTGCTCCTGAACGAGTACGGCGCCGAGTTGCCCTCCCCCCTCGATCAGATCATGCAGGATGCCAGTGCACCGAAGGCGCCCGAGCCGTCGGACGACCGGCCTGCGCGGGACGTCCAGGACGACGATGCCGGCCGCCTCGCCTGGCTGCTGCGCCCCTTCCAGGGATTGAAGGGCTGAGGACCGGGGCTCAGGGCAGGGTATAGCCCGGCTTCTTGAACAGGGTCTCGGGCCGGCCGACGATCTCGGGCCGGTAGACCTGCGCCTCCCAGTCCGCCTGGGCCACGTCCTCGATCGACACTGAGATCGCCCGCTCGGCGGTGCCGGCACTGGCCATCAGGGCCGCCGCGATGGCCTCGGCCATCTCCGCCTTCTGCGCGTCGGTCTTGCCCGGGTACATCTTCACGGTCACGTGCGGCATGGCGATTCGGTCCTGACGGCGGCGGGATGGACGGGAGACCGCCCGTCATGCGGTCGCGGGGTCCATGACAGGACCGGAGCGGACGGACAAGATCCGGAAGCCTCTCTCTGCGGCCCACGCCGATCGGGCAAAACAGCATCGATCGACGGTGACGGGCCCCTGATGCTCCGCACGTCCTCGACCGGACGCATGAGGGGACCCGGTTTTCGAGCCAAGGCACCATCGCTCACGCAACCTTTGGGATCGCACGATGATCGATTACCAGGCACTGGTTGTACAAGCTCGCGGACGGGTTCATGGTCGCCCGGGATCAAGCCGCCGTGGCGGTATCGTGATTCTGCCAAGTGGACTGAAGCACCATGGACTATCACGGCTACCTGGACAAATTCGCGGTCGTCGGACGATGCCTCTATGCCGAGGGCTGGGCCAATAGCTTTGAACCGGAACTGTATTACGACGGCGAGCGACTGAGGACAGAGCATCAGACCGTCCCGCGGCCAGACCTTACAACGGTATTCGGACCCGACGCAGTCAATTGGGGCTTCGTCCTCGTTGCGATCGTTCCCCACCTGCACGTCGACCGGTCGAAGTTCACGCTGCGGTTCAGCGAAGGCTTCATCTTGAAAGACCCATCGGGAGGGTTCTCCAATCCTGGGGACAGGCTTTTCCAAGTGATGGTTGATCGCTTCCGCGGGGAAGTTGCCGAGCGTCGGGGAAGCATGCTGGAAATCGGCAGTCGAGCGCGCAGCGGCGTCAGCTATCGTTCCTGGTTCCCGGCCGACATCGAGCACCTCGGAATCGACATCACGGACGGGCCGAATGTCGACGCCGTCTGCGATGCGCATCATCTCAGTCGGCGCGTCGATCGAACCTTCGATTTCGCGTTCTCGATGGCGGTGTTCGAACATCTCCTCATGCCGTGGAAAGTGGCGTTGGAGATGAACAAGGTGCTTCGTCAGGGTGCCCTGGGGCTCGTCATCTCGCACGCCGCGTGGCCCCTGCACGAGGAGCCCTGGGACTTCTTCCGATTCTCGAAGGAGAGTTGGCGGGGCATCTTCAACGCCCATACCGGGTTCGAGGTCGTGGATGCACAGTATCGCTATCCTGCCTCCATCGTACCGGACTACATCAACGATTCGAACTTCCAGCAGATGAGCCTCGGGCCGACTTACCTCCTCAGCGGATGCATCGTCCGGCGAACGGGCCCTGCCCAGGTCGCGTGGAACGCGGAGGTCGCGGATATCTACGACCTGTCTTATTCGCATGCCTGAGATGAGGCGTCGGACCGGCCGGACGCCATCACGAAGGGCATGGTTCCCCGATGCGAACGTTTCCCCGGAGGCTGAGGGATCGGCCCCCTAGCGGACAGGGCCGAGGGCCTTGCCGCGTCGCCCCGGCGGCCGGCTCAGATCTCGGAGCGGCCGACCATCGGGGCGGCCGGGGCGTGCGCGTCCCGCCCCGCGCCGGAGACCGGCAGGAGGTGGCGACGGATGACGTGGCGGCCCAGCGCGATGGCCGGCGCCTCGATCCAGCGATAGACTAGCGCCGCGACCGCGACGGTCGCGAGCGCCGTGGCGGCCGCGAACAGGTGGATCGGAACGACCGACGCGTACCCGGCCAGCGCGTGCTCGAGCACCCCCTGGACCACCGGCCCGAACAGGTAGATCGAGTAACTGATGGCGCCCAGGTAGGTGAACAGCCGCCCCTCGATGCGCAGCCGCTGGGACAGCAGGGCGAACAGCGCCATCGCGGCCCAATAGGTGACGAGGTATTTCAGCCAGTTCTCGTGAAAGCCCATGTCGCGCCCATAGGCGAGCACGGACACCAGCGGGATCGCACAGACGAGCGCCCCGGTGACGACGGTGAGCGCGACGCCCCAGCCCGGCCGGCGCTCGAGGACGTGGTAGCGCAGGCACAGTCCCCAGAACATCACCGCCAGGGACAGGGGAACGGCCACCGGGAATTTCCGCTCGAGACCGAAGCGCAGGGCGGCGAGGCCGAGGGCGGCCGCGATCAGGGCCAGGGCCGACAGCACCACGCCGACGGCATCGTCGAGACGCCCGAGGACGAAGAGCCCGACGCAGAGGCCGTAGAAGATCAGCTCGATCTGCAGGGTCCAGTACAGGGCGATGATGTTCTCCACGCCGAGGAACTGCTGCAGCATCGTGATGTTGGCGGGCACGAGGACGGCGGGAATGTCACGGCCCGCCCAGACGAACAGGACCAGCAGCCCGCAGGGGATCGAGAGCCAGTAGGCGGGATACAGGCGGAAGAGCCGCGACACGGCGAAGGCCAGGATCGGCCGGTCTCCCGCCTTGAACAGCGAGAAGGGCACCACGAAGCCCGACACCGCGAAGAACAACGTCACGGCGATCTTCCCGACATCGACGTACTCGGTCAGCCCCGACAGGACGGCGCGCTCGAGGGGAAACGGACCGAGCTGCGTCTTCAGGCCGAACTCGACCGTATGGGCGTAGATGACCGCCAGGGCGGCCAGACCACGGATCGAGTCGATGCTGTGCAGGCGGCGCATGGCGACAGTCGGTGTTGCGCCCCGACCATCGAGGGCCCTGCAGGGATTGCAGGTGACACCCGGTTCGACAAGGTTCTTCGCGCCCCGTGGTAAACGCCGTGGCGCGACTTGGCAGGGTTCCACATCCCGAAGGATTGCGGACCAGCGACGCGCGTTCCGAGCGGACCTGTCTTCGGGCACCGGGACCAGGACAAGCGCCGGGGATCGACACGTCGATACCCGTTCCCCGGAGACGTGGCCCGGGACGCCTGGCGCGGAGGAACGTGGCACGAGCAACTCTTCGGGAATCCGGCGTGTCCGCGCGGCATGAAACCCCGACGCATGGGGACCGGGGCGCCGATGCGTCCCCGCTGGGGAGGCGTGACACGCCCCGCGCTGGGTTCCCACCCAAAAGTTGTGTCCCCGCGCAGGTCTTGTAAGGGAAGGCCCATGCAAGCCCCTGCCCCGCTCCGCCGGCCGCTCTCGGCCTTCCGGTCGATGCTCACCTCCGAGGCCGGCGGCGGCCTCGTCCTGATGGCGAGCGCGGTGCTCGCCCTCGTGGTGGCGAATTCTCCCCTGGCGGAGCGCTACTTCGCGGTTCTGCAGACCAAGGTTGGGGGCTTGAGCGTACTGCACTGGATCAACGACGCCCTGATGGCGCTGTTCTTCCTGCTCGTCGGTCTCGAGATCAAGCGCGAGATGCTGGATGGGCGCCTGCGGACCTGGCCGGACCGGATCCTGCCCGGCCTCGCGGCCCTCGGCGGCATGGCGGCGCCGGCCCTGGTCTACGTGGCGGTGAACCGGCACTCGCCGGAGACCGTCCGTGGCTGGGCGATTCCCGCCGCCACCGACATTGCCTTCGCCCTCGGCATCCTGGCCCTGCTGGGCTCCCGGGTGCCGGTCTCCCTCAAGGTGTTCCTCACCGCCCTGGCGATCATCGACGACCTCGGCGCCGTGCTCATCATCGCGTTGTTCTACACCGCGGACCTGTCCCTGCCGATGCTGGGCGGAGCGGCCGCGACCCTGGCGGTGCTCTACGGCCTGAACCGTGCCGGCATCAGCCGCCTCGCCCCCTACCTCGTCCTCGGCGCGGTGCTGTGGGTCTTCGTCCTGAAATCCGGGGTGCACGCCACGGTGGCGGGCGTACTCCTGGCGCTGACGATTCCCCTGCGGCTCAGCATCGGCCGGCCGGACGATCCGACCTCGCCCCTGCACCGGCTGGAACACGCGCTCCATCCCTGGTCGGCCTACCTGATCCTGCCGATCTTCGGTTTCGCCAATGCGGGCGTGTCGCTGGCGGGCTTCACGCCCACGATGCTGCTCGACCCCGTGACCCTCGGGGTCGCCCTCGGTCTGGTCGTCGGCAAGCAACTCGGCGTGTTCGGCTTCGTCCTGGCGGCGGTGAAGCTCGGGCTCGCCCAACGGCCGGCAGGGGCCGGCTGGATGCAGGTCTACGGCGTCTCGCTGCTCTGCGGCATCGGCTTCACCATGAGCCTGTTCATCGGCCTCCTGGCCTTTGCCGGCAGCCCCGAACTCGAGGCCGAGACCAAGGTCGGCGTGCTGGCCGGATCGATCGTCTGCATGGCGGCCGGCGCCCTCGTCCTGCTGGTCGCGCCCCGCCGCCCGGTGGGGGCTCCGAAGGCCGAGGCCGCCGCGATCGCCTGAGAGGCCCGAGCAGACCCGGACCGCGTGCCTGCGCAGGAACGTCGCGGGCGCTGAAAGCGTCGTTCCCCGCCCCGGTTGTCGTCCCCGGACCAGGGCCGATCCGGGCCTGTCGCGCCACGACAGTCGCAGCTTGCGCCGTGACGGGCGCCAACCCGGCACTCGACCTGCCGGGGCCATCGTGACCTCGACGCTGCGCGACCATCAGGGATGGCTCGGCTTCGCCCGGCACAGGGCGGGACTCGGGCGCATCGTCGGCGGCCTCCCGATGGTCGGCGGCCTCGTGCTCGTCGTGCTGTCTCGAGGAAGGTCGTCGAAGCGGCGGGGAGGCTTCGAGGGAAATGGTGGGCGCGACAGGGATCGAACCTGTGACCCTTCGCGTGTGAAGCGAATGCTCTCCCGCTGAGCTACGCACCCGGACCGAGGGCCTTCTAGGGCGAGGGGCGCGGCCCCGTCAAGCGCTGATCGGCAGGTTCTGCGCCGGCTTCGCTGCGCGGGGTTCCGAGCCGGAGCAGGATCACCACCGGCACGAGCCCGACGGCGACGATGAGGAGGGCCGCCACCGTCCCGTCCTCGTAGGTGCCGCGCGCGGCCTCGCCGTAGAGGTGGGTCGCCAGGGTCTCGACGTTGAGGGGACGCAGCAGCAGGGTCGCGGGCAGTTCCTTGACGCAGTCCACGAAGACCAGCAGCGCGCCGCTGAGCACCGCCGGCCAGGCCAGGGGCAGTTGGATCCGCCACAGGATCGCGCCCGGTCCCCGCCCCAGCATTCGCCCGACATCCGGAAGGCTGCGGGGCACCCGGCCGAGCCCGGCCTCGCAGGTGCCGATGCTGACCGCCAGGAAACGCACGAGGTAGGCGGTGACGAGCGCGCCGCCGGTGCCGAGGCCGATCAGGGCCGGGGCGACCCCGAAGAGCTGCATCGTCCCCGCCGACAGGGTGGCGTCGGCCCAGGCCAGGGGGCCGAGGAGGCCGATGGCCAGGATCGCGCCGGGGAGCGCGTAGCCGAGGCTCGCCACCCGGATCAGCGCCTCGCCCCAGCGGCGGGCGATGAGGCGCGGCCCCGCTGCCACCACGAAGCCGAGGGCGGCGGCGATCACGGTCGCGGCGCCGGCATACAGCAGGGTATGGCCGATCTCCGGCAGGATCGTCTCCGGCAGGTCGCTGCGCCAGACCCGACGCAGGGCGGCTTGCACGAGGTAGGTCGCGGGAATCGCGAAGCCGACGGCTACGGGCACGAGGCCGAGGGCCAGGGCAGCCGCGGCACGCAGGCCCCGCAGCCGCTGCCGGGCGAGGTGGCGCGGGCGCTGAGCGCCGCTCGAGAACCCGCGCCCGGCCCGGGCCCAGCGCTCCAGGGCCACCAGGGCGACGACCGCCACCAGCATGACGAGGGCGATCTGGGCCGCGCCGGCGAGATCCGAGCGGTTCACCCAGGTGGCGTAGACCTGGACCGTGAGGGTGCGCACCCCGAGGAATTCCGCCGCGCCGATGTCGTTCAGGGCTTCCATCAGGGCGAGGCTCGCGCCCAGGGCGATGGCCGGGCGCGCCATCGGCAGGGCGACCCGCAGGAAGGCGGCGGAGGGCCGGCGCCCGAGCATCCGCGCCGCCTCGATCAGGTTGGCGGCCTGCATCAGGAACAGCGCCCGGGTCGGCAGGTAGACGTAGGGATAGAGCACGAAGCCGAGGAGCAGGATGCAGCCGGGCAGCGAGCGGATCTCCGGCAGCACGAAATCGCGCGGGCGGGCATAGCCGAGGAGGCCACGCAGGGTCGTCTGTACCGGGCCGATCGGGTGCATCAGGTCGAGATACGCGAAGGCGACGATGTAGGTCGGCACCGCCATCGGCAGGAGCAGCCCGGCCTCCAGCAGGCGCCGGCCGGGAAAGTCGTAGGCGGCCACGAGCCAGGCGGAGCCCACCCCGAGCACCACCACCAGGACGCCGACCCCGGCGAGCAGCAGGACGGTGTCGCGCAGGGCCTGGGGCAGCACGTGGGCGACGAGGTGCGGCCAGAAGGCGGTCCCGCCCGCCCCCGCTCCGGTCCCTTCGCCCGCCGCGATCACGAGGGCGAAGACCGGGCTCAGCACCACGGCGCAGAGCACCAGGGCGGCGGCGCCCCAGGCGAGACCGCGGGGTCGGCCGGTGAGCGGGAGGGCGGGGACGGCCCCGGTCATGCGGATCCTGTGGCCTCGGGCTTCGTCCGGCTCGATGGGAGTGCGGCGGATCTCCCGGCGAACCCCCGACGCCATCCTGACCTCTGCAAGGAGGCCAGGCGGTGGCGCACGGGCTGCGGAGAAGAGAGCCTTCCCCTCAGTTGTCGAAGCCGACGGTGTCGAGGAGCAGGCTCGCCGCCTTGCGGTTGCGGGCAATCTCGACGAGCGGCACGGAATCGAGGGTCAGGGGCCCGAGGGCGGTGAGGAGCGGGTCGATCGGCGCGCCGGCCTTCACCGGGTACTCGTAATCGGCCTTGGCGTAGAGTGCCTGGGCCTCGTCGGAGACGAGGTACTCGAGGAGCTTGACCGCCGCGTCGCGGTTGGGGGCGTTCCTGGCCACCACCGCGCCGGAGATGTTCACGTGGGTGCCGCCGCCCGCGAAGGTCGGCATCACCACCTTGATGCCCTCGCCCCACTTCTGCTGCTCGGGGCCGCCGCGGCCGGAGCGCATCAGGCCGACATAGTAGGAATTGCCGAGGCCGATCTTGCAGGTCTCGGCCAGGATGTCGCGGGCGACGTCCCGGTCGCCGCCGGCGGGCTTGCGGGCGAGGTTGGCCTTCAGCGCCCGCAGCCAGGCCTCGGTCTTTTCCGGGCCGTGCTTGACGAGATAATGGGCGACGAGGGCCGTGTTGTAGGGATGCTGGCCCGAGCGCAGGCAGAGACCGCCCTTCCAGGTCGGGTCGGCCAGCCCCTCGTAGGTGATGGCCTTGAGGTCGGCGAGGTCCTTGTCGGCGTAGAGCACCCGGGCCCGCATGGAGAGGGCGAACCAGCGCCCCTCGGCGTCGCGCAGGGTGGCGGGCACCGCCGCCTCCAGCACGCCCGAGCGCACCGGCTGGGCGAGGTCGCGGTCGACGAGGTCGATGAGGTTGCCGACATCCACGGTCATCAGCACGTCGGCCTTGGCGCGGGCGCCCTCGGCCGCCACGCGCTCGGCGAGCCCCTTCTCGACGAACACCGTGTTGACGGTGACGCCGCTCTTGGCCGTGAAGGCGTCGAGCAGGGGCCGGATCAGGCCGGGCTCGCGGGTGGTGTAGAGGTTGACCTCAGCCGCTGACGCCGTGCCGATCAGGGCCGCCAGCGCGAAGCCCGCGAATCCGATTGCCTTGATCCCACCCGCCATAGTCGAAACCCTTCCGTCGAAACGTGGCGGGTGTTCAGAAGCATCGGCGCGAAAAAGACAAGCACGATGTTTTGGACTTAAAACAATTCGAAACTATTGCCCTGAGCCGAACTCAGGTTCGACCCGGTCCTGTGTTTTAATCCGTCTCGTCGGCAAAAATAAAGCCGCGATCCCGGTCCAGGCTCAAACCGACCGAATCCCCCGGTCCGTGCGGGTCGTCCGCCGGTACGGGCAGGCGCAGGGGCTCGGGCAACCCCTCCGCCAACAGGGTCAGGAGGGCGCTCGCTCCGAGGAAGCGGCGCTCACGCACGACGGCCCGGAGGGACGCTTCCGGCGCCCCGAGGCGGATGACCTCGGGGCGCAGGCACAGGGTGACGGCGGCGCCCTCGGCGTGGCCCGGTGCGGGGACCGGGCCGAACGGCGTCGTCACGCTGCCGCCGCGGCAGGTCCCGCCGATCTCGACGAGGTCGCCGAAGAAGCGGGCGGCAAAGCGCGTCGCGGGGCGGTCATACAGGTCCGGCCCGGTGCCGACCTGCACGATGCGTCCCCGCCGCATCAGGGCGATGCGGTCGGCGAAGCCCAAGGCCTCCTCGGGGTCGTGGGTGACGAGGAGCGCGGTGGCGCCGCTGGCGCGCAGGACCGCGAGGGTGTCGTCGCGGACCCGGTCGCGGGTGCGGCGGTCGAGGTTCGAGAACGGCTCGTCGAGGAGGAGGACGCGCGGCCCCGGGGCCAGGGCACGGGCCAGGGCGACGCGCTGGCTCTCGCCGCCCGAGAGGGTGCCGGGATAGCTCTCGGCCCGGTCAGCGAGGCCGACCTGCTCCAGCCGGGCCTGCGCCAGGGTTCGGGCTTCGGCGGCGGATTTCGCATGGAGACCGAAGCGGACGTTCTCGGCCACCGTGAGATGGGGGAACAGCGCGTAGTCCTGGAACATCAGCCCGACGCCGCGCGCCTCGGGGGCGACGCCGCGGCCGTCCGCGCTCACCAGGGCGCCATCGAGCCGGATCGTGCCGGTCTCCGGCTGCTCCAGCCCGGCGATGGCCCGCAGGAGCGTGCTCTTGCCACAGCCGGAATCGCCGAGCAGGGCCAGGATCTCGCCGGGCCGGACCTGGAGCGTGACGTCGGCGAGCGCCCGCACCGCGCCGAAGCGCAGCCCGATCCCGCGCAGGTCGAGGCGCGGCGGCACGGAATCGGGCTGGGGCGCGTCGAGGCTCATGCGCGCCTTGTGTCACCGCGGGCGGACGGCGAAAACCCTCCGGTGCGCAGGAAGCGCAGGGTCTCGCCGATGACGGCGGGGTTGCGCATCATCAGGCCGTGGCTGGTGTGCAAGGTGATGTGGTCGGCCATCCCGGCGACCCGCGTGCGTGCGACGGTGACCCGGCCGTCATCGGGTCCCGGCAGCATCAGCCAGGATTCCAGGGGATAGAGCGTGCGGTCGCCCGCGATGATCCCGAGGGGATAGTCGACGGGGCCGAGGAGGCCGCGCAGGCTTTCGTCCGGCCGGGTGGTCAACTGGGCGCCGGCCGGGCCGAAGATGCGCCGGTAGGCGCGCAGGGCGTGGAGCCGGTCGGCGACCTCGCTGCCCCCGTTCGGCGGCCCCAACATCACCACCCGTCCGAGATTGGCCGGCCGGCCTCCGTTGAGCCAGGCCCGGGCGAGGAGCCCGCCCATCGAGTGGGTGACCACGTGGAGGGTCCGCGTCCGGGCGGCGAAGGCGGCGGCGGGCGGTCCGATGATGCCCGCCAGTTCGCCGAGTCCCGCCTTGCGGGAGGGATCATCGAGGTTGAGCGTCGCGAACCCGCCGGCCCGGAGGGCATGCTCCATCCGGGCCAGGGAGGCGGCCCGCCGGGCGAGGCCGTGCAGGAGCAGGACGCCCTCGGGGGCCGGATCGCCGGCCATGCCGGAGGCCTGGGGTTCGGGTCGGTCCATGCTGGAGCGCCTCCGGGCGACGATCGACTGCGCGGCGGTCGCGGATTGCCTCCGGCATGCTTATATTCCGGTTATGTTCCGTCAAAGCCCCGCCCGATGCCCTGCGTCGCCGAGATCCTGATCCCGCTGGCGCTGGACAGCGCCTACAGCTACGCCGTGCCGGCCGGGCTCGACCTCGCGGTCGGCGAGGTCGTGCAGATCCCCCTCGGGCCGCGCGAGACCGTGGGGGTGGTCTGGGGCGTGCGCCAGAGCCCCGGCGGCTCGAACCTGCGCCCGGTCACCGGCCGGATCGACGTGCCGGCCCTGCCGGATGCGCTGCGCGAACTCGTCGACTGGCTCGCCCGCTACACCCTGGCGCCGAAGGGCTCGGCGCTGGCCATGGCCCTGCGGCTGCCCGACGAGGCAGCCCTGACCGAGACGGTGCGGGTCGGTGTCCGGGCCTCCGGCAAGGCCCCCTCCCGGCCGACCGCGGCGCGCACCAAAGTGCTGGCGGTGGCGGCCGACGGGGCGATGCGGGGCAAGAGCGCGCTGGCCAAGGAGGCCGGCGTTTCCCTGAGCGTCGTCGACGGCCTCATCGACGACGGTGCCCTCGAGGCGATGGCCCTGGCCCCCGAGCCCGTCGCCGTACCGCCGGACCCGGACCACGCCCGCGTGCCCCTCTCGGAGGCGCAGGAGGCGGCAGTGCGGGAACTCGTCGCCCTGATGAACCCCGCGCCCGACGCGCCACCGGCCACGGACGCCATCGGCGATCCCCTGCCGACGCCCGCCGGCGCGGACGGCAAGGTGGCGCCGCCGGGCGCCGAGGCGAAGGCCCCCACCGTGTTGCTGGAGGGCGTCACCGGCTCGGGCAAGACGGAGGTGTATTTCGAGGCGGTGGCCGATTGCGTCCGCCGCGGCCACCAGGCCCTGATCCTGATGCCGGAAATCGCGCTCACGGCGCAGTTCCTCGATCGCTTCGCCGACCGCTTCGGCGCCCGCCCGGCGGCCTGGCACTCGGGGGTGGGCGGCAAGCGCCGCGAGCGCATCCGGGCCGGGGTCACGGCCGGCGCGATCGCCGTGGTGGTGGGCGCGCGCTCGGCCCTGTTCCTGCCGTTCGCCGATCTCGGCCTCATCGTCGTCGATGAGGAGCACGAGGCCGCCTATAAGCAGGAGGACGGGGTGCACTACCACGCCCGCGACATGGCGGTGGTGCGCGGGCGGATCGAGAACTGCCCGGTGGTGCTGGCCTCCGCGACGCCCTCCATCGAGACCCGGGTCAATGCCGAGCGCGGCCGCTACCGCCGCATCGCCCTGCCCGAGCGCTTCGGCGGCCGGCGCCTGCCCGACATCGCCGCCATCGACATGCGCGCCGACAAGCCCGAGCGCGGGCGCTTCATCGCCCCGGCCCTGGTCGCAGCCGTGCGGGAGACCGTGGATTCGGGCGACCAGGCCCTGCTCTTCCTCAACCGGCGGGGCTACGCGCCCCTGACCCTGTGCCGGGCCTGCGGCCACCGCTACCAGTGCCGCAACTGCTCGACCTGGCTGGTGGAGCACCGCTTCCGCCGGGCGCTGGTCTGCCACCAGTGCGGCTATGCCGAGCGGCGCCCGGATTCCTGCTCGGAATGCGGCACCTTCGACAACCTCACCCCCTGCGGCCCCGGGGTGGAGCGCATCGCCGAGGAGGTGGCCGAGCTCTTCCCGGAGAAGCGCGTCATCGTCCTGTCGAGCGACTTCCCCGGCGGGGCCGAGCGGCTGCGGGCCGAACTCCAGACCGTGGCGGAGGGCGGCTGCGACATCGTCATCGGCACGCAGCTCGTGGCCAAGGGGCACAACTTCCCGCACCTCACCCTGGTGGGCGTCCTGGACGCCGATATCGGCCTGACGTCCGGCGACCCGCGGGCGGCCGAGCGCACCTTCCAGCTGCTGCAGCAGGTCACCGGCCGTGCCGGCCGCGGCGAGAAGCCGGGCCGCGCCCTGCTGCAGACCTACCAGCCGGAGCACCCGGTGATCGCGGCCCTGCTCTCGGGGGATTCCGAGCGCTTCTACGAGGAGGAGATCGGCGCCCGCGAGGCCGCCGGCCTGCCGCCGTTCGGGCGTCTGGCCGCCCTCATCGTCTCGGCGAACGAACGCGAGGTGGCCGAGGCCCACGGGCAGGCGCTGGCCCGGGCCGCCGAGCCGCCGGAGGGCGTGATGGTGCTCGGCCCGGCCGAGGCGCCGCTCGCGCTGATCCGCGGTCGCTACCGCTTCCGGCTGCTGGTGAAGACCGAGCGCACCGTCGACCTGCAGACCTACCTGCGCGCGTGGCTGGCGCGCGGCCCGAAGGTTCGCGGCAACGTGAAGGTCGCCATCGACGTGGACCCGCAGAGTTTCCTATAACGCTGGCTCGACGTTCGCTTGGGTAGCGTTCGACCCCCTGAGGAGTGCCACACGTGCTGACCTACACCAAGAAGCCGGATTCGAGCGTCGCCGAGATCGTGGTCGACGGCCAGATCACCGATGCCGACATGAACACCGTGATCTCCGCCATGCAGGCCGACCTCGACAAGGGCGGCAAGATCAAGCTCCTGGAAGACGTACGCGACTTCAAGGGCATGGAGCCGGCCGCGTTCTTCAAGGACCCGCGCTTCGGCCTCGCCATGATGAAGGGCGTCAGCCACGTCGCCCTGGTGACCGACGCCTCTTGGCTGCGGATGATCGCCGACACCTTCGGCAAGGTCTCGCCGGCCCAGATCAAGACCTTCGACCGGGCCCATATCGAGGAAGCGCGCCAGTGGCTCGCGGCCGCCTGAGGCCCTGAACCGGCGGCCGGAACACGTATCCGGCCGGCCCGTCCCTCTCCCCCTGCGGGGAGGGGTGAGACGTGGTAGCGTGGTTGCGTACCCCTGGGGTTTCCGAGCCCGGGGGCCGTGCAGCCCTGTGAAAGCTAGTCCGCCTGGGCGGTCCGGGTGGTGTGACGCCGGGCCGTCCAGCGGCCCGAGCACAGCGAGGACACCTTCCAGGTGCCGCCGCCGCTCTGGGCCTGGAGGCGACCCGAGACCGCACCCGAGGCCGTGCCGTTCGAGACGTTGAGGCCGACCGTGCCATCCGGCCCGACGCGGCCGTTCAGGGTGGCGCCGGCCGCCGCGGAGGTGAGGCGCACCTGCCCCTCCTGCACCGAGACCCCGTAGGTGTAGCGGCTGTCGCAGACCATGCCGCTCTCGGTCACGAGTTCCACCGACCAAGTCCCGTTAAAGTTTCCGCCGTCACGGGCGGCGGCCGGGATCATCGCGGGCGAGGACAGGCCGGCTCCGAGCGCCAGAACCACCGCAAGTTTGGACATGCATCATCCTTCGATAAAATCGCGTCCGCCCACGCCGCGGCCAGAGGATGGCGCACCGACTTTTCAAGCAGACGATCAGGTGAGAGTGCGCTGAGCATACCCACCGAAGCGGCAGGATTGTGACAAGCGCCGCAATCGACTGATGAGACTTATTGCCGAGCGTGTCTGAACAGGCCCTGACCATGGGGAACGACCATGCCGGAGCTTGGCGTTACCGGTCGTAATACGCCTGCAATGCTTGGCGGTCCCGCGTGATCGGCAAGGCGAGCAGCGCCAGGACCCGGGCCTTGTCCGGCGAGAGGTCGTCGGCGAAGACCGCCCCGGCCGCCCGCAGCGTGCTGCCGCCGCCCTTGAAGCCGTAGACGGGCAGCGCCCGGCCATGCGGGACCTGGCTCGCCACCACGATGGTGACGCCGGCCGCGATCGCCTCGACCACCGCGTCGTAGAGGGCCTCATTGACGTTGCCGAAGCCGTAGGCGGCGATCACCACGCCCTCGGCCCCGTCCGCCACCGCGTGACGGAGCTGGCGCCCGTCGGTGCCGGCCGCCATCGCCACGAGCTCGACCCGGGCGAGCCGCGCGGGGAGCGGCAGGGTCTGGCGCCGCAGGGACTTGCGGGCGAACACGACCCGGTCCTCGTCCACCTGGCCGAGGAAGCCGGCCTCGCCGGACTTGAAGGTCTCGACGTTGTTGGTGTGGGACTTCCGCACCTCGCGGGCGGCGTTGATGTTATGGTTGAGCGTCACCGTCACGCCCAGCCCCCGCAGATCTTCGCGCGCGCCCTGGGCCAGGATCTGCCGGACCGCGTTCAGGAGGTTGCGCGCACCGTCGGCATCCGCCTCGGAGGCGTTGCGCTGGGCGCCCACCATCACCACAGGCTTGTCGCTCGCCAGCGTCAGGTCGAGGAAATAGGCGGTCTGATCGAGGGTGTCGGTGCCGTGCAGGACGATGGCGCCCGCAATGTCCGAGCGCGCCAGCAGGTCCGCGACCGTGCGGCTGAGGCCGGGCCAGAGGTCGGGGCCCATATAGGCGCTCGGCAGGTTGGCGAATTCCACGACCTCGATCCGCGCGAGGTCCGACAGCCGCGGCACCGCGGCGGCGAGGTCGGCCCCCGTCAGGGCGGGGACCGGGGCCCCCGTGACGGGATCGTGCGTCATCGCGATGGTGCCGCCGGTGGCGACGATGGCGACGGTCGGGCGGTCGGTCATGCCGGCGGGGCCGATCAGTCGGTGAGCGCGCGCGCCTCTTCGGGCAGCATGATCGGGATGCCGTCGCGGATCGGGTAGGCGAGTCGGGCGGACCGGCTCACCAGCTCCTGGCGGCCGGCATCGTACTCGAGGGTGTTCTTCGTCAGCGGGCAGACGAGGAGCTCGAGGAGCTTGGGGTCGACGCGGGTGGCCTCGACGGGGCTCGGGGTGTCATCGGCCATCTGGGGCGTATCCTTCGCGGGAGAAAACTACTGCAGCGTGGGCTCGGAGCCCGACCCGCGCACCAACTCCATTTCGGTCACCGCAATCAAGACCTCTGCCCGCGTCTTGAGGTCCGGCGCCTCCAGCATGGCCTGCTTCTCGCGGGCGCCGAAGGGACTCATCATGCAGAGGGCGTTGACCAGCGCTTCGTTGGGCGCCTCTTCGATGCCGGCCCAATCGACCTTCAGGTCGTTGACCTCGACGAAGTCGCGCAGGGCCTTGAGCACGCCCTCGCGGTCCACCGCCTCCTCGCCCGCGCGCGCCTCGAAATCCGAGGCGAAGTCGTCGTAGGAGACCTGGCAGCGGCGGTAGCGGGTGGTGGTGGCGAGTTCGCTCTCCACCCGGAACCGGGCGATGCCAGTGAGCGAGATGAGGTAGCGCCCGTCACCGGTCTCGGCGAACTGGGTGATCCGCCCGGCGCATCCGACGCGGAAGAGCTTCGGCGTCATCGGCGACGACCCCGCTTCCACGTCGGGCTGGATCATGCCGATGATCCGGTCCGTGCGCAGGGCATCGTCGATCATGGCGAGGTAGCGCGGCTCGAAGATGTTCAGCGGCATCTGTCCGCGCGGCAACAGCAGCGCACCGGGCAGCGGGAAGACCGGAATCACTCCGGGGCAGTCGGCCGGTCCCTTGTAGCCCGCATGCGTGCTCATCGTGTTCCCCTGCGGTTCGTTCGCGGCCTCACGCGAAGACCAGCGTCGACAGGCGTCGCCGCCCGCGGATCGAGGCCTTGTCCATAAGGCCCCAGGCCTCGAAGAAGGTGAGGAGCTGCTTGCGCGCCGCGCCCTCGTTCCAGGTCCGGTCCCGCCGCTCGATCTCGATCAGCTGGTCCACGGCCTCGTCGCGCATGTTGCGGCCGTTGAGGCCGAGCGCGAGGTCGAAGCGAGCCTGGAAATCGCTCGGGTCGGCCTCGATGCGGGCCTGGAAGGTGCCGAGGTCTCCCAGGGCCGCCGCCTGCTCGGCGAGCTCGATCGCCGCGCGTACGCTGGCGAGGCCCGCATGGAACGCCTTCTCGGGCGGCGCCATCGCGACGAGCTGCTTGGCGTTCTCGAGATCGCCGAGGTCGAGCTGGATCTTGGCCAGGGCCGCGATCGCGTCGACGTTCTCGGGCTCTTCGGCGAGCACGGCGGCGTAGAGCTGCGCGGCCTGCGCCACGTCGCCGACCCCGAGGAGGGCCTCGGCCTCCGACATGGCCTCCTCGATCGGCGTCGGGCCGGCGGGGCCGGCGAGGCGTGCGATGAAGTCCTTGATCTGGGCCTCGGGCACAGCGCCCATGAACCCGTCCACCGGCTGCCCCTTGTCGAAGGCGATCACGGCGGGGATCGACTGGATGCCGAGCTGGCCCGCGATGGAGGGATGCTCGTCGATGTTCATCTTGACGAGCTTCACCGCGCCAGCGGAGCCCGCGACCACCTTCTCCAGCACGGGGGCGAGTTGCTTGCACGGGCCGCACCACGGGGCCCAGAAGTCGACGAGCACGGGCTGCTGCATCGACTCGGCGATGACATCCTGGCGGAAGCTCGCCGTGGTCACATCCTTGGTAGGGGTGGGGCCGCCCGGCACCGGCGCATCGTTCAGCATAACGTCCTCGAGGCCTTCGTTTGGATCCGTCAGAGGGTCCGGGTCTGTCCGCCCGGTCCGCCCTGCGTCAAGAGATGGGAACTCCGCGCGCTCGGACCAGAGCGGACGTCCACACGCAATGTCCCCGGATCCCGTCTCGCCACGATCCGCCCTCGGCACAATCCACCCTCGGCAAGATATCCCTCCGGATGAAGACCCGCCCGCCTAGCGGGGGGCGCTCCCGCCGGTCTTGCCCGCCTCCGGTGCCTTGGCATCGGTCACGAAGATGCCCTGGTAGGTGCCCTTGGCAGCGTTCGCCTCGCAGGTGATCGCGGTCTTGCCCGGCTCCGGGGTGCTGAAGGTGCAGGAGCCGACGGCGACCAGGGGCCCCTGGACCACGCCGTCCTTGGTCGTCTCGCTCGGGATCACGAGGTTGATCGGCTGGAGCGGATCGGTCTCCTCCGTCCGCTCCTGCTGGGCGCCGTTGCCGCTGAAGCTCAGGGACCGCCCTTCGGCAGCGAAGTCGAAGCTCGTGCGGTTGCGCGAGACCGTGTTCATGAGGGTGTTCTTGCAGGTGGCCGAGACGTCCTGTCCGGCGATCACGAGCTTCTCGCAGCGGCCCTCGAGCTTGACGGCCGCCTGGGCGAACGCGGGTGCGGCCGTGAGCAGCGGCGCAGCGAGAAGGACGAGGCAGGTGGTCGAGAGGCGCATCATGGGTCCGATGTAAGGCTGCGGGTCGGTTCGTCGAGGGGCTGCGGGCGCGCAGGGCTCCGGGCTCAGGTGGGAAAGCGGGCGGCGCGGTCGTTCGGGGCGTCGAAGTGGAGGGCCGGTCCGAGGGGCACGATCCGGGTCGGATTGATGGTCGGATGGCTCTCGTAATAGTGCCGCTTGATATGGGTGAGGTTCACCGTGCCGGCGACCCCCGGCAGGGCGTAGAGATCGCGCAGGTAGTTCGACAGGTTGGGATAATCGGCGATGCGCTGCCGGTTGCACTTGAAGTGCCCGACATAGACCGCGTCGAACCGCACCAGGGTGGTGAACAGGCGGATATCCGCCTCGGTCAGCCGGTCGCCGCAGAGGTAGCGCGCCGTATCGAGGCGGGCCTCCAGGGCGTCGAGTTCGGCAAACAGCGCGGTGAAGGCCTCCGCGTAGGCGGAGTGTTCGGTGGCGAAGCCCGCCTTGTAGACCCCGTTGTTCACGGCGTCGTAGACCCGGGCGTTGACCGCGTCGATCGCCTCCGCGAGGTCGGCCGGGTAGAGGTCCGGCCCGGTGCCCGCGAAGGCGCCGTTCAGCATCCGGATGATCTCGGCCGATTCGTTCGACACGATGGCGGCACGCTGCTTGTCCCACAGCACCGGCACGGTGACGCGGCCGGTGAAGCCGGGATCGTTCCTCAGGTAGACCTCGTAGAGGCGGGTGGCGCCGATGACGGTGTCGGGCGTGGCGCCGGGCGAGTCGCCGAAGACCCAGCCCTCCCGGCCCATATGCGGGTCGACCACCGAGACCGAGATCGCCGCCTCCAGACCCTTCAACGCCCGCACGATCAGGGTGCGGTGGGCCCAGGGGCAGGCGAGGGAGACGTAGAGGTGGTAGCGCCCCGCCTCCGCCGGGAACCCGCCCTCCCCGCTGGGACCGGGGGATCCGTCGGCGGTGATCCAGTTCCGGAACTTGGCGTCGGTGCGCTTGAAGCGGCCGCCGGTCTCCTTGGTGTCGTACCAGGTATCCTGCCAGACGCCGTCGACGAGCAGCCCCATGATCCGTCCTTCCCGCGCTTGCGTGTTCGCGGAAAGATGGGCGCTCAGGCCTCGGCGGACAGCCCCTCCGACGCGGAGGCCGCGGCTGGGGGCGGCGCGACGGCGGGCGTGGCGGCCGCGAGGTGCTCGCCTTTCTGGTAGGTCGCGATGTCGAAGGTGTCGTCGGGCAGGCGGGTGACGAAGCGCTCGGCCATCTCGAACACCAGGAGATCGGGCCGCACCCGTGCCACGTAGCCCCAGTCGATGCTCGACGACCAGACGAAGTGCACCTCGCGAAAGCTCTCGGCCAGGATGCCGGTGAGCATGATCGGCGCGAAATGCGCGTAGGAATCGCCGAACAGCACCAGGGTGCGCGGATCGACGTCCGGCCGGTCGTTCCGGAAGCAGACATGGGCGCCGACGTGGAGGTCCGGGGCGCGACCGGCGGCCTCGTAGGCGGCCACGAGCGGGCTCGCGTAGGTCCGGTGGGCGTCCCGGTCGAGCACCGCATGGCTCGCGGTCTCGATCGGCTGCTCCGGGATCTTCTCGCCCAGATCGCGCACCCGGGTGGTCTCGTAGCGCTCGCGGGCGTCGAGATCGGCCGGGGGCACGGCGCCGCAGGCCCGCATCAGCACCCCGTAGGCCAGCCGGCAGCCCTCGTAGTTCCAGTGCGTGTCGGTGCGGTAGTAGAGGGGCACCGCGCCGTCCCGCGCCGCTCGCATCGGCGCCAGGAGGTCGACGTAGTGGGGATTGTTGATCAGGCGCCGGGCCAGCAGGCGGGTGGGCGCCTGGCGTGGATCGAAGCGCAGATCCTGGGTCCGGTCGTCGTAGACCGACAGCTTCTCGGGCACGACCACGTGCACGTAGCGGATGCCCAGCGCCCGGGCCCGGGCAGCCCGCGCCTCGATGAGCTTGACCCAGCCGCGCAGGCGCCACCACCGGGACAGGGTGGCGCGATACTGCTCGAGGACACCGTTCGTGCCTCCGATCAGGAAGAGCCAGCCCTCGCGCCCCACATGGACGATTTCCCGGTGTTTGCGCCGCATCCGGGCTCTCTAGCCGGCCCGGACCGCCCTGAACAGGCCGCGCGGCGGTGGCGGCCTCGGGCCGCCCCGTGACCATTCCCCTGGACGCGGCCCCTGCCCCTGGACGCGACCCCTGCCCGCGCCATCTCCCTGCCTCACGCCGGATCGGACCATGACAGACCACACGCCCACGCCCGACCCGCTGATTCTCTCCCTGGGGATGGATCCCGACACCTTCGCGCGGTTCGACGGCCTGCGCCGCCGGCACTTCCCGCAGGCGCTCAACCACATCCCCGCCCACGCGACCCTGTTCCACCACCTGCCAGGTCCGAGCGAGCCAGGCATCGTCGAGACTCTGGCGGCGATGACCCGAACCCAGGCGCCGCCCGAGGTGTCGGTGACCGGCCTGCGCTTCACCGGGCGCGGCGTCGCCTACGTGCTGGCCTCGGACGCCCTGTCGGCCTTCCGGGCGCGGCTCGCCGATCAGTTCGAGAGCTTGAGCGAGGGTCTGACCGCGCAGGATCGGCAGGGCTGGCGCCCGCACGTCACGGTCCAGAACAAGGTCGATCCCGGCACCGCCCGGGCGCTGCACGCGGAACTGGAGGCGGAGTTCAAGCCGTTCCACTTCACCGCGCCGGGCCTTCTGCTCTGGCGCTACCTCGGCGGTCCCTGGGAGCGTCGCGGCACCTTCACGTTCGGATAGCGCCGCATCCGCCCGGATGGAGGTCAGGCCGCCGATCCGCTATGCCGGGAGACTCCAGCCCCTCATCGACGAGTTCGCGAAGACGCCCGCATGAAAGCCTTGCCCTCCGGCTACCGCAACAATCCGCTCCTCACCCGGGCGAACGCCCTGCGCCTGGCCCTGCGCCTGAACGAGGTCGGCCCGGTCCTGGCACTGCTGGCGGTGAGCCTGCTCGGCTACGGCTTCTTCGCCCTGGCCAACGAGGTCGGCGAGGGCTCGACCGCCGCCCTCGACCGCAAGGTCCTCCTTGCCCTGCGCAATCCGGCCGATCTCTCCGACCCGATCGGGCCGCGCTGGCTCGAAGAGACCATGCGCGACATCACCGGGCTCGGCAGCGTCTTCACCATCGTGTTCGTGACGGCAGCGGCCTGCGCCTACCTGGCGATGACCGGGCGCCGGCGCATCGCCGTCTTCGTGATCGCGGCGATCGGCGGCGGCGAGATCGCCTCGACGGTGCTCAAGCTGTTCTACCACCGCCCCCGTCCGGACCTCGTGCCCCACGGGATGGAGGTGTTCACCACGAGCTTTCCCAGCGGCCACGCGATGATGTCGGCCATCGCCTACCTGACCCTGGCGAGTCTGATCGCCCGGGTGGACCGGCAGCGTGGGGTAAAGATCCTGGTGCTGATCGTCGGGGTGTCGATGACGCTGCTGGTGGGCCTCAGCCGGATCTATCTCGGGGTGCACTGGCCGAGCGACGTGGTCGCCGGCTGGTGCGTCGGGGCGGCCTGGGCGGCCCTCTGCTGGTTCGTCGCCCTGGTTCTGCAACAGCGCGGCGAGGTCGAGGCCCCGACCCAGCACGGGGAGCCCGAGCGCACGCCTTAACCCTACCGGATGATAAACCACCCCGGCGCTTGTGTTTACCGGCACGAAGACCTCACAATCCCGTTATCCCGGATGCCACTTCTGGAGAGGGTCACATGGGTCCGATCACCGGCGAGCGTCGACACGGAAACCGACTGCGGAGCCTCCTCGGCGCCGATATCCGCATCGCCCCGCATGCCTCCGACACGGCCTGCCTGGTCCGCGACTGCGGTCCGGACGGCCTGCGCCTCGCGCTCAGCGACGGCGTGCCCCTGCCGGAGATCTTCGACCTCCACATTCGCAAGACCCGGCAGACGCGGCCGGTGCGCCTGATCTGGCGCGGCGACGATTGCGTCGGCGTCCAGTTCGTCCCGGACCCGCCCGCCGCGGTGCCGATCCCCATCGGCCTGATGCGCGACCTTCGGGCCGCGCGCGCCGAGATCGCGTCCCTGCAGGCCCGCCTGGCCGCGCGGGGCGACGAGGCCTGAGAGCGGCAGCGCTCCGGTGGCGCAGGCCTGCGGATCGCCGGAACCGCGTTTCTCGCCGTGACGTTCCCGAGGGAGTAGGCCGCCGGTTCCCCCGCCGCGGCCCCTGTCCCGCCGGAACCGACAGCGAGCTTCATGACGGATGAAATCCCCCTCTCCCGCCGCAACGTCCTCCGCGCGGGCAGTGCGACGCTGACCGGTCTCGCCCTCGGGGCGACGGGCGCCAGCGCGCAATCGGGCCCGCCGGGACCCTCGGTCCCGGCCGATACCGGCGCGGTGCAGGGCGGCAAGGTGATGTTCCCGAACTGGCGCGGCCCCGGAGACCGGGCGCCCCCGCCGCCGCCCGCACCGATGCCGCCGGGCAAGCGCGTGGGCTTCGCCATCGTGGGCCTCGGACGCCTCAGCCTGGAGGAGATCCTGCCGGCCTTCGGCGAGACGAAGCGCTCGCGCGTTGTCGCACTGATGTCGGGCACCCCCGCCAAGGCGAAGCTCGTGGCCGAGCAGTACGGGATCGCACCGGAAGCGGTCTACGGCTACGACGAGTGGGATCGCCTGGCGCAGAACCCCGCGATCCAGGCAGTCTACGTGGTGACGCCGAACGCCGTGCATCGCGGCGACGTGCTGGCCGCGGCCAAGGCCGGCAAGCACGTGCTCTGCGAAAAGCCGATGGCGGCCTCCTCGGCCGAGGCCCGGGACATGATCGCGGCCTGCGCGGCGGCCAAGGTCAAGCTGATGATCGCCTATCGCTGCCAGTACGAGCCCTACAACCGCGAGGTGGTGCGCCTCGCCCGGTCCGGCGAAGTCGGCCGGACCCGATTGATCCAGGCCTTCAACGGCCAGACCACCGGTCTGCCCCAGCAATGGCGCCTGAAGAAGGCTCTGGCCGGCGGCGGCGCCCTGCCGGATATCGGGCTCTATTGCCTGAACGGCGTGCGCGCCCTCACCGGCGAGGAGCCGGTCTCCGTCGAGGCGCAGATCCACGCGCCCGAGGGGGATCCGAAATTCGCCGAGGTCGAGGAATCGGTCTCCTTCACCCTGCGCTTTCCCTCGCAGGTCATCGCGCAGTGCATGACGAGCTACGGAGTGCACGAGTCGCGCCGGCTCCAGGTTCACACCGACCGAGCCGCCATCGATCTGCAGAACGCCTTCGCGTATCGCGGACAGCGCCTCGTCATCGCGCGGCCGGACGGGCAGGCGGAATCGCAGGACACCCGCAGCCTGACGCAGAAGAACCAGTTCGCCCTGGAGATCGACCACATGGCCCGCTGCATCCAGGAGGATCGGCGCCCGCGCACCCCCGGCGAGGAGGGCCTGCAGGACCAGGTTCTGATGGAGGCGATCTACGAGGCGGCGCGCACCGGCCGGCCCGTCACGGTCGGCCCGCCGCAGGGCGCACCGAGCGGACTCGACGTCACCCGCGGACCGGAACTCGACACGGCCGGGTGATCCCGCCCCCCGGGCTGCCGGCAAGGCGCGATCGCGTCCCGCCGGCTACTCTGCCGCCGGCGCGTGGAGCGAGAGCAGACGGGCCGTGCGGGCATGGTCCACCGCGCGCCCGCTCTCGATACCGCCTGCGCCGAGATTGCGCCGCTCGTCGTTGATCGCCGCGTGGACGGCATCGATGGCCAGGATCAGGGCGCTCACGGTGCGGTTGTCGATGTTGCGCTCGCGGGCATGCTGGACGACGTCGGCCACGAGGTCGTCGGTCTCGCGCACGAGGCCGTCGAGGTCGGCCTTGCAGGTGGCGGCGCGCACCTCGCGCAGGATGTCGAGGAGCCGGTCAAGGACGATGTCGATGCGCTCGCGGCGCTTGCGGGCGAGGCGCTGGGCGATCCAGGCGACGCCCGATCCGACGGTGCCGCCGAAGAACGCCAGCAGGTAGATGTAGTCCTCGTAGCGCTCAAACACCGTCTGCTGTTCGCGCTCGAAGTAATCCACCGCGCCGGGATGGTTCGGCAGGCGCGCGCTCGTGGCCGCGACGGTGGAATCGAAGTCCGGCGCCTTCATCAGGTTGGCGATGGGTGCCAGGGGCGCCAGCTTGGAGCGCCACTCGAACAGGTGCTGGGTCACCGAGGCGACCGTGAAACGGCTGACGCCGCCGCGGGCCATCAGCCGGTAGGAGGCGCCCACCGTCTTCACGTCCTCGTCCGGGCGCTTGGGACGGCCGCCGAAGGTACCGGCCGGGATCGTCACGGATTGCAGCTCGGGCATCCGCTGGATGATCGCCCCGCCGTCCGGGACGGATACGAAGTTGATCTTCTTCTCGGCCGAGGCCGCCTCGACGGCGCGCACCGTCGAGATCGCCGCCTTCGAGGCCGGGGCGGCGATGACCGCCACCGCGTCGACGCGCCCCTCCGCGATGGCGCTGGTGACTTCCTGGGGCGTGAGCGGCACGAGGGCGACCCGGGTCGGGCCGAGGCCCCCCTCGGGAACCGGCTCGGAGGCCGGCTGGGCCGAGAAGTCGTAGAAGGCGAGGAGGTTCGTCACGAACGGCATGTCGGCGGCGTGCCGCTCGACCACGCCGAGGCGCTTGCGCGCGAGGTCGGGGAAATTCTCGATGCCGGCCGCCTCGGGGGCGGCGATCAGCAGCGCCTCGTCGTGCAGGATCGCCAGGGTGAGGCCGTTCTCGGGCAGGAGTACGTCCGGCCGGACCACGGCGAGGTCGGCCTTGTTGTTCTGGAGCGCCTCGGCGCTGTCGCGCACGTCATCGTAGAAGTTCAGCTTGAGGCGGACATCCTCGCGGCCACGGGCCAGGGCCTGGGCGTAGGTCTGCAGCAGGGTCGCCTCGGCGCCGTCCCGGGGGCCGACCGCCACGGTCAGGGTGGTGGGGCGCGACAGGTAGACCAGCATCCCCGCCACCACGGCGAAGCCGAGCGCCAGGAGGACGAGAAGCCACTCGCGTCTCACGAGAAATGCCGGCATGGCAGGAACGAGCCTTTGTCCAGCGTGATCACCATATCTGCGAGACCGACACCCGAAACCCGTCCGGATCGTGAAGAACCGATGACACCGCGAAACGTTGCGTCCCGCCGCCCCACCGGAGCCGCACCGGATGGCCGGGCCGAGGTCAAACCGCCCCCGCCCGTCACCCCCGCCTATCTCGAGCGGGCGGCCCTGCATTACCTCGAACGCTACAGCGCCTCCGTGGCAATGCTGCGGCAGACGCTGAAGCGGCGGGTGGACAAGCGCTGCCGCCTGCGCGGCGAGGAGGCGGGCGCCTTCGCGGAGGCGATCGAGGCCACGGTGGCCCGGGCCGTCAGCGCCGGCCTCGTCGACGACGCCCGCTTCACCGCCGGGCGCTTGGCGGCCCTGCGCCGGCGCGGCGCTTCCGCCCGGGCCTTGTCCGCCAAGCTCGCCGCCAAGGGCGTGTCGCGCGAGCAGGTGGCCAGCGCGATGGAGGCGGAGCGGGAGACGGCGGACGCGGATGTCGATCTCGAGGCGGAAGCGGCCCGGGCCTATGCCAAGCGGCGGCGCCTCGGACCCTGGCGCCGTCCCGGGACCCGCGAGGCCCACCGCGACCGGGACCTCGCCGCCATGGCGCGTGCCGGCTTCCCGTACGGCCTCGGCCGACAAGTGATCGAGGCGGATCTCGATGCCGAAATCTCCGACCACGAAGCTTAACGGCGGAACCCGCGTCCACGCTTGAGTTCCACGAAGCGCGCTGCGACATCGCGGCGGCGGAGAAAGCGCGAATTCCCCCGCGAAAACTTGAACGAACCACGAACGAGGCGCATCTCTCTTCGATGGACGAAACGCTCGCGAAGAAGCTGCGCATCCTCGCCGATGCCGCCAAGTACGACGCCTCGTGCTCGTCCTCCGGGGCGCCCAAGCGCACGGCCGGCAAGGGCGAGCTGGGCTCGACCACCGGCGCCGGCATCTGCCATGCCTATACGCCGGACGGGCGCTGCATCTCGCTGCTGAAGATCCTGCTGACGAACTACTGCCTCTTCGACTGCGCCTACTGCGTGAACCGGCGTTCCTCCAACGTGCAGCGCGCAAAGTTCTCCGTCGAGGAGGTCGTCACCCTGACGGTGGAATTCTACAAGCGCAACTACATCGAGGGGCTGTTCCTCTCTTCCGGCATCATCAAGTCGCCGGACCACACCATGGAGTTGCTGACCCGGGTGGCCAAGTCGCTCCGACGCGACCACGGCTTTCGGGGCTACATCCACCTGAAGTCGATCCCGGAAGCGAGCCCCTGGCTGATCGAGGAGGCGGGCCTCTACGCCGACCGACTGTCGATCAACGTCGAGTTGCCCACCGAGGCGAGCCTGGAGCGCCTGGCTCCCGAGAAGGACGGCGCGGTCATCCAGCACGCCATCGCGCAGATCGGCGAGCGCATCGCCGAGGCCAAGGCCGAGAAGCGCCGGTTCTCCCCGGCCGGCCAGTCGACACAGGTCATCGTCGGGGCCGACGCCACCACGGACGAGGCGCTGATCCGGAAGAGCGCGCTCCTGTACGGCTCGTACAACCTCAAGCGGGTCTACTACTCGGCCTTCAGCCCCATTCCCGACGGCTCGACCATCCTGCCGCTGACAGCGCCGCCGCTCCAGCGCGAGCACCGCCTGTACCAGGGCGACTGGCTCCTGCGGTACTACGCGTTCACGCCCGACGACGTGGCCGACGCCACCGAGGACGGGATGCTCTCCCTCGACATCGACCCGAAGCTGGCCTGGGCCCTGAAGCATCGGGCGCGCTTCCCGGTCGACGTGAACGCCGCCGACCGCGAGATGCTGCTGCGGGTGCCGGGCCTCGGCGCCCGGGCGGTGGACAAGATCATCCGGGCCCGCCGGCACACCCGCCTGCGTCTCGACGACGTCGCGCGGCTAACCTCGGCCCTGAAGCGGGCCCGGCCCTTCCTCATCGCCGCCGATTACCACCCGGCGGGCGGCCTCACCGACCGCCTCGACCTGCGGGCGCGCCTCGCCGATCCGCCCAAGCAACTGAGCCTGTTCTAGGATGGCGGGCGCGCACCGATCCGCCCCGCCCTCCCCGGCGGAGGGGGAAGGGTTCGGGCGCGGCGCGCTCGAAGCCGTCGCCCTCTCGCCCGGCGCGGACCTCGACGGCTTCCGGGCTGCGGCCCGTCGTCTCGCCGGCCGGGGCATCCCCCCGGAGCGGGTGCTGTGGTCCATCGGCGAGGCGTCCGGGCTGT
Organism: Methylobacterium sp. AC690; assembly: GCF_979256535.1. Taxonomy (NCBI): domain Bacteria; kingdom Pseudomonadati; phylum Pseudomonadota; class Alphaproteobacteria; order Hyphomicrobiales; family Methylobacteriaceae; genus Methylobacterium; species Methylobacterium sp. AC690. The sequence goes on from NZ_CEEDOX010000001.1 coordinate 337,822, forward strand.
TCGGGGCGCCGGCCCCTGCACCCTCCGGCGAGGCTCCCTTGAGCCTGCCGCGGGGGGTGGGTGAGATGGTCGCCCGGGTGGTGCCCCACCGCGATCCCGAGCGCTACGCCCTGCTCTACGACCTGATCTGGCGCATCCTGCAGGGCGAGCGCCGCTTGCTGGAGATCTCGAGCGACCCGCTGGTCCACCGCCTGGAGCGGATGCGCAAGGCCATCGCCCGCGACCTGCACAAGATGCACGCCTTCCTGCGTTTCCGCCGCGTCGCGGGAGATGGGCCCGAGCGCTTCGTCGCCTGGTTCGAGCCGGACCACCACATCCTCGGGGCGGCCGCCCCGTTCTTCGTCGACCGCTTCCGCGGGCTCGACTGGACGATCCTGACGCCGGAGGGCTCCGCCCGCTGGGACCGCGAGACCCTGGCGTTCGGGCCGCCGGGGCGACGCGAGGACGCACCGGCCCAGGATGGCTTCGAGTCGGGCTGGCGCGATTACTACGAGAGCACGTTCAACCCCGCTCGGACGAACCTCGCCGCGATGCGGGCGGAGATGCCGAAGAAGTACTGGCGCAACATGCCCGAAACCGCCGCCATTCCGGGCCTCGTCCGGCAGGCGGCGGCGCGGACCGGCGCCATGATCGAGAGGGAGCCGCAGATGCCGGTCAAGCGCAATCCCGCCCGGGCCGTCGCGGCCATGGCGGATCAGGCCCCGGATTCGCTGGAGGCGCTCAACGCCATCATCCGGCGCTCGGAGCCGCTGGTCCCCGGCGCGACCCAGGCGGTCCTCGGCGAGGGGCCGGTGGGCGCCGCCATCGCCTTCGTGGGCGAGCAGCCGGGTGACCAGGAGGACCGCCAGGGGCGCCCCTTCATCGGCCCCGCCGGGCAACTGCTCTCGCGGGCGATGGCCGAGGCCGGAATCGACCGGGGCGAGGCCTACCTCACCAATGCGGTCAAGCACTTCAAGTTCGAGGAGCGGGGCAAGCGCCGCATCCACCAGAAACCCACCGCCGGCGAGGTCAGCCACTACCGTTGGTGGCTCGACCGGGAGCTCGATTTCGTCGCGCCGAAGCTCGTGGTGGCGCTCGGCGCCACCGCCGTCCTGGCCCTGACGGGCAAGGCCATCCCGATCACCCGGGCCCGGGGGCCGGCGCAGTTCGAGAAACCCTATGCGGGCTTCATCACCGTGCACCCGTCCTACCTGCTGCGCCTGCCGGACGAGGCGAAGGCGGAAGCCTACGCGGCTTTCGTCGCCGACCTGCGCCGGGTCCACGCGCTCGGACAGTCGCTGGCGGCCTGAGGGCTATGTCCCCTCCTCCTTGTGGGGACGCAGCTCCGGCGTGACCTGGTCGACAGCGGTCTCGATGGGCGCCGAGCGGCTCTCGACCCGGGTGCTGTCGACGAAGATCCGGGCCTCGCCCTCCTTGAGGCCGAGGCTGCGCAGGGCATAGAGGGTCATGCCGAAGGCCAGTTCGCGCTCGGCCATCAGCACGAGGCCGACGCCCTGCTCCTCGAAGTGGCGGCGCTCGCCGTCGTTGTGGGTGCGCACCAGGGTGTCGATGCCCGGATGGATCTCGCGGGCGAGCTCGACGATGCGCCGCGTCGTGTGGGCCTCCGGTGTCGCGACCACGATCAAGCGGGCCTGGGCGATGTCGGCGGCCTGCAGGATGCCCGGGGCCGTGGCGTCGCCGAAGACCGCCTCGATGCCCTCCTGCCGCAGCTCCAGCACCCGGCGGCGGTCGCGGTCGAGGACGATGTAGGGCAGGTCCCAGGCCTTCAGCGCCTTGCCGATGGTGCTGCCGACCCGACCATAGCCGATGATGATCGCGTGGCCCCGATGCGGCGGGCTCTCGCCGGTGACCGCCAGGGCTGCGGCGCCCTTGCGCTCGAAGCGGGCGGCGAGGGTCGGGCGCTCGGCGACCTTGCGTCCGATCCAGTCGGTGAGCGCGAAGAACAGCGGGTTCAGGGTGATGGACAGGATGGCGCCCCCGAGGATGAGGTCGCGCCCCTCCTCCGGCAGGAGCTTCAGGGACAGGCCGAGGCTGACGAGGATGAACGAGAACTCGCCGATCTGGGCCAGACTCGCCGCGATGGTGAGGGCGGTGCCGAGGGGATGCCGGAAGGCCAGCACGATCGCCACCGCCGCCAGGGACTTGCCGATGAGGATGACGCCGAGCACCGCCAGCACCGAGAGGGGCTCGCGGACCAGGATGCCGGGGTCGAACAGCATGCCGACCGAGACGAAGAACAGCACCGCGAAGGCGTCCTGCAGCGGCAGGGAATCGGCCGCGGCCTGATGGCTGAGGTCGGATTCGGCGAGCACCATGCCGGCGAAGAACGCCCCCAGGGCGAACGAGACGCCGAAGAGCTCCGCGGAGCCGAAGGCGATGCCGAGCGCCAGGGCCAGCACCGCCAGGGTGAAGAGTTCGCGCGAGCCCGTGCGGGCCGCCTGGTCGAGGAGCCAGGGCACGAAGCGCCGGCCGCCGACCAGCATCACGGCGGCGAAGACCGCGACCTTGGCCAGCGTCAGTCCCAGGGTCAGCCAGAGGTTGCCGTCCCCGGCATGGTGCGCGGCGCCCGCTCCGTCGCCCCCGAGGGAAGGGGCCAGCGCCGGAAGCAGCACGAGGGCCAGCACCATCGCCAGGTCCTCGACGATGAGCCAGCCCACCGCGATGCGGCCCTTGTCGCTGTCGAGCAGCCGGCGCTCCTCCAGCGCCCGCAGCAGCACCACCGTACTCGCCACCGACAGGGCGAGGCCGAAGACGAGACCCGCGCCGAGGCCCCAGCCCCAGGCCAGCGCCAGGGCGCCGCCCATGGCGGTGGCCGCCAGGATCTGCACGATGGCGCCCGGCAGCGCGATGGCACGCACCGCCATCAGGTCCTTGATCGAGAAGTGCAGGCCGACGCCGAACATCAGCAGGATCACGCCGATCTCGGCGAGCTGCCCGGCGAGCTGGCTGTTGCCCACGAAGCCCGGCGTATAGGGGCCCACGAGGACGCCCGCGAGGAGGTAGCCCACGAGGGGCGGCAGGCGCAGGCGCTGCGCCAGCATTCCGCACACGAAGGCCAGGACGAGGCCGAGGGCGATGATGGCGATCAGCTCTGTCGCGTGCGGCACGGGGCGGACGTCTCCGGGTCGAGGTCTGGGGCTCCTGGGGCCGTGCCGCGTGGCGCCCGCGAGAGCAAGCCGCGAACGGCCCCCACGTGCAGGCTGCGCCCGAAATTCCGCGCGCCGCGTCCCTTCACGTGCCCCGACGCACAATGTCGGCCCTCGGACCGGTGTTTCGCGGAATAAATCCGGACGGGCCGCCGCATCGCCCCTGCTCGCTTTTCCGTGAGCCGCAAGGAAACTCTTGGCCGTCGCATCCCGTTGTCGAAGCAACGTTTGTTGCGTCGAGCAACGCCAGCATCACCTTGCAATGACGATCCCTTCGGCGGAACGGACGATCGATGACCTCACCGAACGAGCATTCGACTGCGCCCAATGCAGTCGAAACCCGAAACTCGACCCTCTGGACCGTCGCCCTCGCCACCGCGCTTCTCGGCTTCGTCGCCCTTCCGCGTAGGACCGGCGGGACGGCACCAGCCCGGGCGATGCCGAAGGATCCGACCCGCCGGCCCTCCCCCTCGCATGCCGGCACCGACGCCCGTCGGGTGGCCAGCGCCGAGCCCGAGCGCGGCCGCGGGGCGCGCACGCCCTCCGAGATCCCGGCGAAGGGCTGGAAGGATATCGGGATGCGGGTGTTCCACGACGTCTCGGAGAACAACATCGTCTCGGTCGCCGCCGGCGTGACCTTCTACGTGCTCCTGGCGATCTTCCCCGCCATCGCCGCCCTGGTCTCGTGCTACGGGCTCGTGGCGGACGTGGCCACCATCAACGAGCACCTGCAGAGCTTGCAGGGCGTCATCCCCTCCGGGGCCCTCGACATCATCGGCGAGCAGGTCAAGCGCATCGCCGCCAAGGGGGACACCACCCTCGGCCTGACCTTCTTCACCGGCATCGTCCTGTCGCTGTGGAGCGCGAACGGCGGCATGAAGGCGGTCTTTTCCGCCTTGAACATCGTCTACGAGGAGCGCGAGACGCGGAGCTTCATCTGGCTCAACCTGCGCTCGCTGGCGTTCACCGCCGGCGCGCTGCTGTTCATCATCCTGGCACTGGTCGGGATCGTGGTGGTTCCGGCGGCGATCAACATCGTCGGGCTGAGTTCGGAGGCCTGGTACATCGCCCTGCTGCGCTGGCCGGTGCTTCTCGCCGCCGTGCTCGGCGGCCTTGCCCTGCTCTACCGCTACGGCCCGAGCCGCGACGCCCCGCGCTGGCGCTGGGTGACCTGGGGCAGCGCCCTGGCCGCCGTGGCCTGGCTCGTCACCTCGCTGGGCTTCTCCTGGTACGTCTCCAATTTCGGCAAGTACAACGAGACTTACGGCTCGCTGGGCGCCGTGATCGGCTTCATGACCTGGATCTGGATCTCCACCACGATCGTGCTCATCGGTGCCGAGGTCAACGCCGAGATGGAGCATCAGACCGAGGCCGACACCACGCGCGGCCCGGAGCAGCCGCTCGGAACCCGCGACGCCCGGATGGCCGATACGGTGGGGGCTGCGACGTGAGGGGTCTTCCGGCCACCGCCCGCGTTGCGGTAGGCTCCCTCCATGGAACGCGACGCCGCCATCGAGATCCTGCGAACGCATGAGCGCGCCTTGCAGCAGCGTAGCATCCGGCGTGCCACGCGGTTCGACTCGACGGCGCTCGGGGAAGTGCAGGCCCGACGTGACGTCGATACCGTGATCGACCTGGGCAAGGACCTGAAGCGCGACGTCGACGGCTCCGTCGGTCCCTGCCACGTCATCGGGGATCTGTTCCCGGTGGCGGTCGACGTGGCCGATCGGCAGAGCTTGAAGGAGCGGATCAGGACACGGATCGAGCGTGATGCCGTTCCTGCCGTCTGAACGCGAGCCCGATGCCTGCGAAGACATCATCGTCACCGCTGAGGCGGCCCTGCAAATCGTCGCCGGCATGACCTCCGCGACCTTCGAGGCTGACCAGCGCACCGATGGTGCCGTCATGCGCGGCCTCGAGATCATCCCGGAAGCGAGCCGGCAACTCGGGCCCGACAGGCAGGCGCGCCATCCCGAGATTCCCTGGCGCGACATCGCGGATGCCGCAAATTTCGACCGTCACGCCGATCAGCGGGTGGCGCTGGACATCGTTTGGAAGACCGTCCACGACCCTCTGACTTCGATCATCGCGGTCTGCCATGCTGAACTGAGCCGACCGCCGGCTCCCTGAGCGCGGCCGTCCCGATCCCCTTCACGAGATCCCGCGCCCGATGACGTCTCCCGCTTCCGCTCCCGTCGGCCCCGGCGATCAGATCATCCTGGTCGACGGGTCGTCGTTCATCTTTCGCGCGTATTTCCAGTCGATCAACCAGGACCAGAAGTACAACACGCGGCCGTCGGATGGCCTGCCGACCGGCGCGGTGCGGCTGTTCTGCACCAAGATCGCCCAGTTCGTGCAGGAGGGTGCGGCCGGGGTGATGCCGACGCACCTCGCCATCGTGTTCGACAAGTCGGAGGGCTCGTTCCGCAAGGAGCTCTTCCCCGACTACAAGGGCCACCGTCCGGACGCGCCGGACGACCTCAAGCGGCAGATGCCGCTGATGCGCGACGCCGTGCGGGCCTTCGGCCTGCAGCCGATCGAGTTGATCCGCTACGAGGCCGACGACCTCATCGCCACCTATTCGCGCCAGGCCGAGGCGCGCGGGGCCGGCGTCATCATCGTCTCGTCCGACAAGGACCTGATGCAGCTCGTCGGCCCCCTGGTGCGGTTCTACGACTTCGAGTCCGGCGCCAAGGGCAAGCCCGGCTACCGGCCCGAGCGCAACCTCGACCGCGAAGCGATCATCGCCAAGTGGGAGGGCCTGCAGCCTGAGCAGATCGGAGACGCCCTGGCGCTGATCGGCGACACCTCGGACAACGTGCCGGGCGTGCCCGGCATCGGCCTGAAGACCGCCGCGGCCCTAATCAAGGAATACGGCAGCCTCGACGCGCTTCTGGAGCGCGCCGCCGAGATCAAGCAGCCCAAGCGCCGCGAGACCCTGCTCGCCAGCATCGACCAGGCCCGCCTCTCGCGAAGGCTGGTGGCGCTTGAGGAGAACGTGCCCCTCCCGGTGCCGCTGGACGACCTGCGCCTGCCCAAGCCCGATCCGCAGAAACTCGTCGGCTTCCTCAAGGCGATGGAGTTCAACACCCTGACCCGGCGCATCGCCCAGATGCTCCACGTCGACCCGGAGGCGGTGCAGCCCGACCCGGCATTGCTGCCGAACCGCGAACCCGCGCCCGACGCCCCGTTCTTCCCGGACGCCCACGGCGACCCGGTGCCCGTCGATCCCGAGACCGCGTCCGGCGCCCCGAGCGGCGAGGTCGATCCCTTCGCCGACCTCGGCCTGCCCGATGTCGCGCCCAAGCCCCGCGGCCCCTCCGAGCCGACGCCCGCCGGCCTCGTGGCGGCGCGGGCGGCGGAGTCGGTGAAGCCCTTCGACACGGCCGCCTACGAGACGATCGGGTCCGTCGAGCAGCTCGACGCCTGGATCGCCGAGGCCGAGGAGGCCGGTGTCATCGCCGTCGACACCGAGACGGATTCGCTGGATTCCAACCACGCCAATCTCGTGGGCGTCTCCCTCTGCGTGGCGCCGGGCCGGGCGGCCTACATCCCCCTCGCGCATAGCGGGGGCGACGACCTGTTCGGCGATGGCCTGCTGCCCGGCCAGATCCCTCTCAAGGCGGCGATCGCGCGGCTGAAGCCGCTTCTCGAGAACCCGGGCGTCCTGAAGGTCGGCCAGAACCTGAAATACGATTTTGCCGTCCTGTCGCGCTACGGCATCCGGGTGGCGCCCTTCGACGACACCATGCTGATCTCCTACGTGCTCGACGCCGGCAAGGGCGGGCACGGCATGGACGAGCTCGCGCGCCGCCATCTCGGGCACCAGCCCATCACCTTCTCGGACGTGGCCGGCACGGGCCGGGCCAAGGTCACCTTCGACCGGGTCGCGCTGGACAAGGCCACCGCCTACGCGGCCGAGGATGCCGACGTCACCCTGCGCCTGTGGCGGATGATGAAGCCTCGGCTCGTGGCCGAGAAGCGCGTCGCCGTCTACGAGACCCTGGAGCGTCCGCTGGTGCCGGTGATCGCCCGGATGGAGGCGGAGGGCATCCGCGTCGACCGCAACATGCTCAGCCGGCTGTCCGGCGACTTCTCGCAGATCCTGGTGCGTCTGGAAGAGGAGATCCAGGAGGATGCGGGCGAGAAATTCCAGGTCTCCTCGCCGAAGCAGATCGGCGACATCCTGTTCGGCAAGATGGGCCTGCCCGGCGCCAAGAAGACGCCCTCGGGCCAGTGGGCGACGCCCGCGACCCTGCTGGAGGAGCTCGCCCAGGCCGGGCATCCGCTGCCGAAGAAGATCCTCGAATGGCGCCAGCTCGCCAAGCTGAAATCCACCTACACGGATTCGCTGCAGCAGCATGCGGACCGGGAGACCGACCGGGTCCACACCTCGTTCTCGCTGGCCGCCACCACCACCGGCCGGCTCTCCTCCTCCGAGCCGAACCTGCAGAACATCCCGATCCGCACCGAGGAAGGCCGCCGCATCCGCCGGGCCTTCGTGGCGGCGGAGGGCAACCGCCTGATCTCGGCCGATTACAGCCAGATCGAACTGCGCCTTCTCGCCCACATCGCCGACATCCCGCAGCTGCGCCAGGCTTTCGCGGACGGCATCGACATCCACGCGGCCACCGCCAGCGCGATGTTCGGCGTGCCGCTCGCCGAGATGACGCCGGACCTGCGCCGGCGGGCCAAGACCATCAACTTCGGCATCATCTACGGCATCTCGGCTTTCGGCCTCGCCGACCGCCTCGGCATCGGCCGCGAGGAGGCGGGCGCCTTCATCAAGCAGTATTTCGAGCGCTTTCCCGGCATCCGCGCCTATATCGACGACACCAAGCGGCGCTGCCGGGATCTCGGCTACGTCACCACCCTGTTCGGCCGGGTCTGCCATTATCCGCAGATCCGCTCGAACAATCCCAACGAGCGCGCCTCCGTCGAGCGTCAGGCCATCAACGCACCGATCCAAGGCTCGGCCGCCGACATCATCCGCCGGGCGATGATCCGCATGGAGGAAGCGCTGCGGGCCGAGCGCCTGAACGTGCGCATGCTCCTGCAGGTGCACGACGAACTCGTGTTCGAGGCACCCGAGGACGAGGTCGAGAAGGCCCTGCCGGTGATCACCCGCATCATGGTCGACGCCCCCGCCCCCGCACTGACCTTGAAGGTCCCGCTGGTGGTCGAGGCCCGCGCCGCCCTGAACTGGGAAGAGGCGCACTGAGAGGCGCCTCGCGCGCCGGGCCGGCCCACCCGTCCCGCCGGAACAGCGGTGCAACGGTCGACTCCCCGCACCGGTGGCGAAGCCGTGCGGCCGGGTTGCCGCTCACGATTGCGGAGGGCGACGCGTTGTACCGCGCCACCCTCACCGGCCCCGAGGGAGGAGCCACGGCGTCCGACTTCGGGCGTGCGCGGGCAAGCGGGTCAGGCTGTCGAGGAGAGGCCGCACTTCGCGCAGGGACCCGCGCGCTTGCTGATCCGACATCCGATCCTGACGCCGGAATTCCCTCCCGGGAACCGACCCGCTCTGGAGTCGAAGGCGCCGAATAACACCCCCCCGAACGCAATGCTCCAATGCGACGCAGGGTGGAACGCCCGGTCGGGCCACGTGTTGCCGCACCGCAAACGATCATCAAGAACGGCGCCGTTCAGGCGTCCTGGAAAGAGAACTCGCCATGACCAAGTCCCTCCTCGCCGCCCTCGGCCTGTCGGTCGCTGCCCTGGCCACCCCGGCCCTGGCCCAGGAGCCGCTGTCCTTCCGCGTCGCCCCGCAGTTCGACGGCAACCAGCCGACCGTGACCGACACCTCCGACTTCCGCGCCGCCGCCCTTCGCTCGGACGCCGTCAGCATCGAGTCGAGCCGCATCGCCCTGGAGCGCTCGCGCAACCCGCGCGTCCGTCAGTACGCCCACAACGTCCTGGTCGAGCGTAAGGCCACCACCCAGGCTCTGCTGCCCGAGGGCACCTCGCTGACCGCCGGCGGCACCGTGATTTCCGACACTCAGCCCTTCGAGACCCGCCTCGACAACCCGGTCGGCGTCGTCCTCGCCCCGGTGACGATCTCGGCCACCATCGCCCAGCGCGTCGTCGGTGGCGTCCTCGGCGGTGTCGGCCTCGTGGACAACAGCCCCGCAGAGCCGGGCCGCCGTGTAGCCATCGGGGCCGAGGGCCAGGGCCGGCTCGATCGCCTGAAGTCCGCTCGCGCGGGCCGTGATTTCGATCGCACCTACGTCGACCAGCAGGCCAACTCGGACGCCCGCACTCTCGGCCTCTACGCCTCCTACGCCCGCAACGGCGACAGCGTGCAGGGTCGTGAGTTCGCCAACCAGGCGCTGCCCTACATCGCCGGCGAGCACGCCCACTCGGCCAACCTCGCCGACCGTATCAACTGAGCGGTCGTCCTCGATCGAAGTGAGAAAGGGTCGCCCCGTGGGGCGACCCTTTTTTCGTGGCCCAGTCCCGTCGCCCGCTTCACGCGTTCGGGACGAGCGCCGCCACGGCAGCGCCAAGCTCGTCAAAATGGGCGATGACCCGGTCCGGTCCGAGCGCGGTCACGGGCAGGTCGGTGTAGCCGAAGGGCACCGCCACGACTGGAATGCCGGCGGCCTTGGCGGCATCGATGTCGGCGCGGGAATCCCCCACCATCACGGCGCGGGTCGGGTCGCCACCGGCGCGCTCGATGGTCAGGGTGATGTGGCGCGGATCCGGCTTGAAGTACGGGAAGGTCTCGCGGCCGCAGATCGTCGCGAAGCGGTCGGCCACGCCCAGGAGTTCGAGCAGACGCACGGCCTGGCCCTCGTACTTGTTGGTGCAGACGGCGAGGAGGAAGCCGCGGCCCCGCAGGGCGTCCAGGGCCTCGACGACGCCGGGGAACAGGTGCGACTGCTCGCAGAGATGGTCGCCGTAATGGGCGATGAAGTCAGAGAACAGCGCCTCCAGCCGTTCGGTCGACAACGGTTCGCCGGCCGTCGTGAAGCCGCGCTGGATCAGCGCCTTGGCCCCCGCGCCGATCATGTCGCGGGCCTGCTCGAGGGGCAGGGCCTGGAGGCCCTCGCGACGCAGGATCACGTTCAGGGTGCCGATCAGGTCGCCGGCGGTCTCGGCCAGGGTCCCGTCGAGATCGAAGACGGCGATGGGCGGCAGGGCGGTCATGGACACTCGCAGGATCAGGGGGCGGACGGGAGGGCACGGAGCCGCCGCTCTAGCCCATCCGGGCCGCACGGGCGAGATCGTTGGGCACGGGGCCGCCCGGCCTTTGCCGGTGGACAGGTGACAGGGGTGCCGCGGCATCATCCCGGCCGCACTTGCCTCGGCGTCTCGGCGTCCTGTACGGTTCGCACATCGACGGCCGGGGGGCCGCTGTCCTTCACCCGATGACGGTCTTGATCTCGGCGCCGCAGGCCCGGTGCAGGGGCGTCACGTGAGTCGAACGGACGGAAGCGGGCGATTTCGGAGGGGGCTATGGCGGAAACGGTCCCGGGTTGGTCGGACGAGCGGGTCGATCTCCTGCGCCGGCTGTGGGAGGATGGCCTGAGCGCCAGCCAGATCGCGACGCAGCTCGGCGGCGTGACGCGCAACGCAGTCATCGGCAAGGTCCATCGGCTCGGCCTCTCGGGCCGCGTCAAGTCGGCCGAGACGCCCGGCGTGTCGCCGCGCAAGGTCGTGCGCGAGCCGGAACTCGAGGTCGTGGCGCCCGCGATCGTGGCCCCTGACCTCGACGACGCCGCGGTTGCCTTCGAGGCTCCCGCAGCCGCACCGGTCGTGGTGGCCCCGGTCGCTCTGACGCTCTCGCGCCGCGTGACGATCATGGACCTCCGGGAATCGATGTGCCGCTGGCCCATCGGCGATCCGACTTCGCCCGACTTCCACTATTGCGGCGACCGGTCGATCACGGGCCTGCCCTACTGCACCGCCCACGCGCAGATTGCCTACCAGCCGGCGGCCGAGCGCAAGCGGGACCGACGCGTCGGCGGCTTTCGCTGATCCGCCGCGCACGGGCGCGGCACGGTTTGGAGACTTCGCGCGTTGATCACCGTCGCCGGTTTCGGACCGGCGAGAAAAGGTGACGAGCCGTGACGGAGCGAACGACCACGATCGACGGCGACGAGGCCGCGTTCCTCGACCTGCATGCGCAGCGCGAGGATCTGGAACGTCAATTGTCGCTGGTGCAGTTGCGCCGGCAGTTCGGCCCCGGCCAGGAGGCCGTGGACCAGGCCGCCGACGACGAGAAGGCGCTGCTTCTCAGCCTCGACCGGGTCATGACCCAGATCCGCGCCGCCGAGTACAAGCGACAGCCGAATGCGCGGCGCTGGTAGCGGGTCCTAGTCGAGCCGCCGCAGATCCCGCTCCTTGTGCCGCAGGCGCAGCAGGAGATCGATCTGGCTGTCCGGGATCGGCAGGGTGTCGCAGGTCTCTTCGTAGATCGAACGCAGCGCGGTTCCGAGACGGTACCGCGTGTCGTCGGGCAGGTTGGGCTGACACGCATGCGTCGCGTCCTCCCGCATCTCGCCGTCGCAAACTCTCTGGTCCAACGTCTCAGTCCCTCGTTCGAGCGATCCAACGCCGGCGCCGAAATGGAGCGCACTCGCCGTTTAACGAGTGTCGTCCAACATGGTTAAGAAAGCGTTAAAGCCCGAGCCGTCCCACAACGCTCAGGCGTCGGCCGCCTGAAGCAGGCGTGCCGCCGCGGCCCGGGCCTCGTCGGTCACCGTGGCACCGGCCAGCATCCGGGCGATTTCCTCCCGGCGCGCCGGTGCTTCCAGGGAGGCGACCCGCGTGGCGACCCGGTCGCTGCCCTTCACGGGGTCCTTGGCGATCAGGAAATGCGTTTCCGCCCGCGCCGCCACCTGGGGCGCGTGGGTCACGGCCACCACCTGGACCTGCGTGGCCAGGCGCCCGAGCCTGGCGCCGATGGCATCGGCCACCGCCCCGCCGACGCCGGTGTCGATCTCGTCGAAGATCAGGGTCGGCGCGGAGCCCTTGTCGGCGAGCACCACCTTCAGGGCCAGCATGAAGCGCGAGAGCTCGCCGCCCGAGGCCACCTTCATCATCGGCCCCGGGCGCGTACCCGGATTGGTCTGGGCCCAGAACTCCACGCGGTCGTAGCCGGACGGATCGCGGGAGTCCGGATCGGTGGCGATCTCGGTGATGAAGCGGGCGCGCTCCAGCTTGAGTGGCGGCAGCTCGGCCTTCACCGCCGCGTCGAGGGCCTTGGCCGCTCGCTTGCGCCCGTCGGTGAGCTTGGCGGCGGCCTTCGCGTAGGCGGCCTCCGCCGCAGCCAGCGTTGCCTCCAGACCGCCGAGGGCTTCCTCGCCGGCGTCGATCGCAGCGACGTCCGCGGCGTAGCGTACGCGCAGGGCGGCAAGATCGTCGACCGGCACCTGGTATTTCCGCGCGGCGGCCCGCAGAGCGAACAGTCGCTCCTCCACCCGCTCCAGCTCGCGCGGATCGAACTCCGCCTCGCGCAGGGCCACGTCGAGGATGCTGTGGGCCTCGTCGAGAGCGGTCAGGGCCGTGTCGAGGGCGGCGACGCAGGGTTCGACCAGGGCCGGCAGCTGCGCCGCCCGGCGCTCCAGTTTGCGCAGGGCGGAGGAGAGGTGGGACACGATGGGGCCGCCCGAGGCCTCGATCGCCTCGTTCAGCTCGCGCGCGACCTTCTCGCTCTGCTGCATCACCGTGCGGCGCTCGGCCAGGGTGGTCTCCTCGCCCGGTTCCGGCGCGAGGGTTTCGAGCTCCGCCACGGCATGGCGCAGGAAGTCGGATTCCTTGGCGGCGGCCTCCACCCGGGCCCGGTGCTCGGACAAGGCGGAGCGGGCGCCCTTCACGCGCTTGGCGGCCTCGGCGACCTGGGCCAGCGGGCCCTGCAGGCCCCCGAAGGCGTCCAGGATGGCGCGGTGGGTAGTGGGATCGGCCAGCGCCCGGTCGTCGTGCTGCCCATGGATCTCCACAAGCGCCGCGCCGATGGCACGCAGGACCTGGACGCCCACGGCCTGGTCGTTGACGAAGGCGCGCGTGCGTCCGTCCGCCATCTGCACGCGACGGAGGATGAGATCGCCCTCAGTGTCGATCTCCGCCTCGGCGGCGAGCGCCCGGGCCGGATGATCGAGGGGCACGTCGAAGACGGCCGTGACGGCGCCCTGCCCTTCCCCATGGCGCACGAGCCGGCCGTCGCCGCGGCCGCCGAGCGCCAGAGCAAAGGCATCGAGCAGGATCGACTTGCCCGCGCCCGTCTCGCCGGTGAGGACGCTGAGGCCCTCGCGAAAGGTCAGGACGAGCTTATCGATGAGAACGATGTCGCGGATCGCGAGCTGGCTCAGCATGCCGCGTCTGGGGTCCCGTTGTGGATGCTGGCGCCGTGTTTACGGCGAAGTGCCGCCGGCTTCACGCAAAAAGATGCCGCCCCCCTGGGGGAGCGGCAAAGCGGCCCTCGACGCGGGGGCGGGCCCGGGGCCTACTGGGCCTCGGCGGTGCGTCCGATGACGCCGCGATAGACCTTGCTGAGCCACGAGGTCTTCTCCTCGCGCGGCTCGAGGCCCCCGTTCTGCAGGAGCGCGTGCGCATCCTTGTACCAGGGGCTGTCGGGGAAGTTGTGGCCGAGCACGGCGGCGGAGGTCTGGGCTTCCTGGGTCAGGCCGAGAGCCATGTAGGCCTCGGTCAGGCGCTCCAGGGCCTCCTCGGCGTGACGGGTCGTCTGGTACTTGCTGACCACGTCACGGAACCGGTTGATTGCGGCCGGGAAGTTCCGGCGCTCGAGGTAGAAGCGCCCGACCTCCATCTCCTTACCGGCGAGCTGGTCGCGGGTGATCTGGATCTTGGCCTTGGCGTCGGCCGCGTATTCGGAGGTCGGATACTTCTGGACAAGCTCCTGCAGACCGGCGAGCGCCTTCTCGGAGCGGTCCTGGTCGCGGGTCACGTCCGGGATCTGCTTATAGTGCGACATCGCCATCAGGTACTGGGCGTAGGCCGCATCCTTGCTCGCCGGATGGCGCTGCAGGTAGCGCTTCGAGGCGTTGATCGCGTCGTCGTACTTCGCACCCTCGTAATTCGCGTAGGCCGTCATCAGCAGCGCTTTGCGCGACCAGTCGGAATAGCTGTAGGCCTTGTCGAGCTCGCCGAACTTCTTCGAGGCGCCCTCGTAGTCCTTGTCCTCCATGCGCGCCAAGCCCTCGCTGTAGAGCTTGTCAGCGGGAACATCCGGAACGACTTCCGGCTTGTACTTCTCGGCGAACGGATTGATCGAGTCGAGGGCGTCGCATCCGCCGAGGCCGAAGCCGATGACGGACACCAGCACGGCCGCCATCGCACCGCGGTTGGGATGAGTAAGGCGCATTCCGGTGTTCCCCCAACAGACGGGTCCGTTCCCGGACTCGCGTCGTCAAGCCATCACAAAGGTCGGTCGCGTGGCTGACGGCCTCATGCCACGATCCGGGTGCGCTGCACACCGGACGGACGTCCCGTTTCACGCTCGATTCACCGTGGAGCGCGATTTGGGCGCGAAAGCGGCGGGCGGGCCACGCCCTGGACAGAAACGAAGGCTGTGTGTCGGTGGCGCTACAGATCGCCCACGAAGGCGGCGATGCCGAGGCTGGCGCCGAACTCGGTCAGGCTGGTCTCGCGGCGAGCGCTGGGCCCCTCGACGATGGCGTAGTTGGCGCGATCGGAGAACAGGGCGGTGAGGACGCCGACATTCATGCGGTGTCCGCCGCAGTAGGAGCGGTAGCCGCCCTGGATCGGGAGACCCGCGAGGGCAAGGTCGCCCACGGCGTCGAGAAACTTGTGCCGGACGAACTCGTCGGCGTAGCGCAGGCCTTCGGGGTTCACGACGGCGGTCTCGCCGACCGCGACGGTGTTCTCGAGGGAGGCGCCCAGGGCGAAGCCCGCCTTCCAGTAGCGCTCCACGTCCCGCATCATGCCGAACGTGCGGGCTCCGGCGATCTCGCGGCGGTAGGCGGAGGGGGTGAGGTCCATCGCCTTGCGGCTGCGGCCGATCACCGGGTTTTCGAAATCGATCTCGACGTCGAGGCGGAAGCCCCGGTCGATGGGGCGGAGTTCGGCGAAGGCCCGGCCGACCTCGATGCGGACGGAGCGAAGGACCTTGATCCAGCGCTTGGCGGCGCCGCAGCTCGCGGTGCCGACCGCGTCGATGGCCTGTACGTAGGGGAGCGCGCTGCCGTCGAGGATGGGCATCTCGGGGCCGTCGATCTCGACGAGGACGTTGTCGATCCCGAGACCGTAGAGCGCCGACATCAGGTGCTCGATGGTGGCGACCGCGCCGCTCTCGACGTCACCGATGACGGTGCAGAGCTCGGTGGCGGAGACGCAGGCGTGATGGGCCTTGATGAGCCGGTCGTTGCCGGTGGGCATTCCGGTGCGGAGGAAGGCGATGCCGTGATTGGCGGGCGCCGGATGCAGCGTGATCGCGACCGGGTTCCCGGAGTGGACGCCGATGCCGCTCAGGGTGGCGGGGGCTTTGAGTGTCGTCTGTTGGTTCGTTCGCATTCCATAGCCCTCGGCCGTGATCGGGCGCGCCCATCCCGTCGGGATGGGCCCTGCGCCCCTTGCGATCCGTCCGCTGCTTGAAGCCCCTGCCGGCGTCTGATGGTCGAAACCACCGCGCCTTGTCGTTCCAAAATTCGTATAGCCGCGCCTCAAAGGCAGGCCAAATCACGGATTCTTACGCTGTGTTACAGCCGCGGTTTCCACCAGCGAATCTGAATCTCGTTTTGGAACAACGGTTTAACAATAGGCATAGCCCGGAGCCGCGAGGCTCCGGGCCTGTGGCTGAAATATCTCAGCCTGGGCGTTGAGGGTCCGCCGGACCCCGGGTTCAGTTCGCCTGGCGGCGCAGGAAGGCCGGGATCTCGAGCTGGTCGTCGTCCATCATGCGGGCCTGGGGGGCGACGCGACCCTGGGGATCGAGGTTGCCCTGGGCCGGACGGTAGGCCGGGGGAGCCTGCACGGGAGCGCGCTTGGCGTAGTCCGCGGGCGCGGCGGCCTGCGGGATCGGTGCGGCGGGCGCCCGCATCGGCGCAGGCGACGCAGCCTCGACGTCCTCACGGCGTCCGCCGAAGCCCACCGTCGCGAGACGGCGCAGCAGCGTCATGCGCTTGGAATCGCCGGCCGGCTCGGCCGGCTGCTCCTCGCGGGCCCGGAGCTGGGCCTGGGCGGGAAGCGGCAGGTCCTGGATCTGCGGCATGCGGGGGGCGCGGGCCACGGCCACGGCCGGCCGGGGCGGCACGAAGGGGCCGGCGGCATGCTGGGGCGCGGGCTCGGGAGCCGGCATCGGCGCGGGCTCGTAGGACATGGCGGCGCGCGGCTGGGTCTGCGTCAGCATCACCTCGTCGCGCATCACCGGGGACTGGGGCAGCTCGACCCGCATGGGCTCGGGGGCGAGGGCCACCGGCTCGGGCGCGCGCAGGATCTGCTGCACCGGAGCCTGGACCGGAGCGGCCTGGATCGGGGCGGCCTGCAGCGATGCCGGAGCAGCGGGCTGCGCGGCCGGGGTCGCTACGGCTCCGTCCTGTCCGAGGGGGCGAAAGGTCGACGCGGGCTGTGCGGCCCGCGCCCTCGCTTCCGCACGGAGACGCTCGGCGACCTCGGCGATGCGCTGCTCGGTCTGGACGATGTCGGGGTTGTTCTGGGAGTTGGCGGCGATCAGCGCCGGCTCGATGCCGGTGGCGACCACGGAAACCCGGATGATGCCGTCGAGGCTCTCGTCGAAGGTGGCGCCCAGGATGATGTTGGCGTCCGAGTCGACCTCCTCGCGGATGCGGGTGGCAGCCTCGTCGAGCTCGTAGAGGGTGAGGTCGTTGCCGCCGGTGATCGAGATCAGCAGGCCGCGGGCGCCCTTCATCGAGACGTCGTCGAGGAGCGGGTTGGCGATGGCGGCTTCCGCGGCGCGGTTGGCGCGGTTCTCGCCCGAGGCCTCGCCGGTCCCCATCATGGCCTTGCCCATGCCGCGCATGATCGCGCGGACGTCGGCGAAGTCGAGGTTGATCAGGCCTTCCTTGACCATCAGGTCGGTGATGCAGGCGACGCCCGAGTAGAGCACCTGGTCGGCCATCGCGAAGGCGTCGGCGAAGGTGGTCTTCTCGTTGGCGACCCGGAACAGGTTCTGGTTCGGGATCACGATCAGGGTGTCGACGGCGGCCTGGAGCTCCTGGATGCCGGCCTCGGCCGTGCGCATCCGGCGCACGCCCTCGAACTGGAACGGCTTCGTGACCACACCGACGGTGAGGATCCCCATGTCGCGGGCGGCGCGGGCGATGACGGGCGCCGCGCCGGTGCCGGTGCCGCCGCCCATGCCGGCGGTGATGAAGCACATGTGGGCGCCGGAGAGCTGGTCACGGATCTCGTCGATGACCTCGTCGGCGGCGGCAGAGCCGACCTCGGGGTGCGAGCCGGCGCCGAGGCCCTGCGTCACGCCGAGGCCCATCTGGATCACGCGCTCGGCCTTCGAGGAGGTCAGCGCCTGGGCGTCGGTGTTGGCGACCACGAATTCGCAGCCCAGCAGGCCGGATTCGATCATGTTGTTGACGGCGTTGCCGCCGGCTCCGCCGACACCGAAGACGGTGATGCGGGGCTTGAGTTCCCGGATATCCGGCGCCTGCAGACTGATGGCCATGGTGTCGAGCCTCTCGTGCCTTTCACGTTTCGTTTGACGCCCGCCTTGAAGTCAGGGCGCCGATTTGGGTCTGGCCATGCACGCCCACCCCGCGGGGTTTCGGGCGTGCCGGCGGTCGTCTCAGAAGCTCTCGCGGATCCAGCGTCCGACGCGCGAGAGGTAGCCGTCCGTTCCCGTACCGGCGAAGGCCCCGTGGCCCCGCGGCTCGAAATGCTCCGCATGCGCCACCTGCGGGTAGACCAGGAGGCCCACCGCCGCGGAGAAGGCGGGTCCCTTGGCGGCCTCCGGCAGGCCGCGGATGCCGAGGGGCCGGCCGATGCGGACCTGGCCCTCCATCACCCGGCGGGCGACCTCCGGCAGGCCGACGAGCTGGCTCGCGCCCCCCGTCAGCACCACCCGGCGCCCGGCCTGGGCCGAGAAGCCGGCGGCGCGCAGACGGTCGCGCACCAGTTCCACCACCTCCTCGACGCGCGGGCGGATGATCCGCACGAGCTGCGAGCGCGGCACGTGGTTGGGGGCATCGCCCTCGTCCTCGCCCACCCCGTGGACCGCGATCATGTCGCGCTCGTCGGAGGCGGTGGCGATGGCCGAGCCGTAGAGGGTCTTGAGGCGCTCGGCCGCGGCGACCCGGGTGGAGAGGCCGCGCGCGATATCCATGGTGACGTGGTGCCCGCCGACCGCGACCGCGTCCACGTGGACGAGGTGGCCGCCGGAGAAGACGCCGACGCTGGTGGTGCCGCCGCCCATGTCGACCACGGCGACGCCCATCTCGGCTTCGTCGTCCACCAGGGCCGAGAGGCCGGCGGCGTAGGGCGTGGCGATCACCGCCTCGACGCCGAGGTGGCAGTGCTCGACGGCGAGCATGAGGTTGCGGGCGGCGGCCGCCTCGCCGGTGACGACGTGGAGGTCGACCCCGAGGGCGTCGCCCATCATGCCCGAGGGATCGATGACCGTGCCCTGGCCGTCGATGGCGTAGCCGGTGGGCAGGGCATGGAGCACGGCACGGCCGGGACTGACGCCGTGGGCCGAGGCGGTTTCCAGCACGCGCTCCACGTCGGAACCCGTGACGGTGCCGGTGCGGGTGCCGACGCGGGCCTCGAAGTGCTGCGATCCGATCCGGCCGCCGGACATGTTGACGATGACCGACTGCACCTCGACCTTCGCCATCCGCTCGGCGGCGTGGACCGCCTGGCGGATCGCGCTCTCGGCCGCCTCGAGGTCGACGATGACGCCGCCCTTGAGACCCTGCGAACGCTGGTGGCCGATGCCGATGACGCGAGCGAAGTGGGTGCGCCCGCGCAGGGTGGTGAGGGCCTCGGCCGGCTGGAGCTCGGCGATGAGGCAGACGACCTTGCTCGTTCCGATGTCGAGCACCGAGAGGGTGGTGCTGCGCCGGGCGGAGAGGGGCTTCAGGCGTGGGGTGAGGCCGTGCGGGTCGTGCATCGGGCTACCGGGCGGAGGCGGTGAAACGGGGACGGGACGCGGGATGCGCCGGACGGATCGTGCGGCTCATGTGCTGGTCCCCTTGGGCTTGGACTTCTTCTGGGATTCGGCGCGGGCCGCGGCCGCTTCCTCGGTGAGCCGCACCACCACCCGGTCGGGCATGCGCAGGTCCACCGCGATGATGTCCTTCTCGAGAATGCGGTTGTCGCGCTCGAGCTTGACCAACCGGGCCAGGGCCTCGGTGGCGCCCGTCTCGGGCAGGCGGATGTCGACGCCGTCGAGCTTGAGGGTCCAGCGACGGCCGGAGACGTAGGTTCCGGCCTTGACCCGCTCGGCCAGGGAGCCGGCCGCCTCGATCAGGGCGAGGTAGTCCTTGAGCTTGAGGTTGGCGTCGTCGCCGACCACGAGGGGAAGCGCGGCGTAGCGGTCGTCGCGCATCTGGTCGATCACCGTGCCGTCGGCGGCGATCACGGCAATCTCGCCGTTGCGCTGCCACAGGGCGGCGGGCTCGCGCTCGACCTGGGTGATGACGATCTCGTTCGGGTAGACCTTGCGCACGGAGGCGCTGGCGATCAGCGGGACCGCCAAGAGGCGCTCGCGGGCCTCCGCCACATCGAGGAAGACCACCGAGGAGTGCCCGTCGATGCCGGCGGCCTGCAAGACCTCGCGCTCGTAGAGGCGGGCGATCCCCGAGATGGTGACGCGCTCGACGCCGAAGCCGGCGAGCCGCGCCGCGATGTCGAGGGGGCGGCCGTGCTCGGCCACGAAGCGATCATAGGCACCGCTGCCGACGAAGCCGGCGAGGGCGAGGGCCGCGAAGGAGAGGGAGAAGCCCGCCGTGCCGAGGTGGCGCGGGATGCGCCGCTCGATCGGGTTGGCGAGGCGCGAGCGGCGACCGGGAGGCGTGATGCGGCGCAGGCGAGCGGCCAGCGACGCACGAACGGAGGCGACCGTGCCGGCGGCGGGCCCGAGCGGAGCCTGGCCGCCGAACGGGCCTTCGGCCCCTACCGGCCCAACGTTGCGTCCCCCACCATCCATTGGACGAGCTCACCGAAACTATAGCCCGCATGGGCTGCCATCTCCGGGACCAAGCTCGTCTTCGTCATGCCGGGTTGCGTGTTGACCTCCAACACGACGAGGGCACCGGTTCCCCCCGGTGTGTCGTCGTAGCGAAGGTCCGCACGGCTGATGCCCCGGCACCCGAGTGCTTGATGCGCCGTTAACGACAACTCTTGGACACGCTGGTAAAGATTTGGTTTAATTTCTGCCGGGAGGACGTGGATCGACCCCCCCTCGGCGTACTTCGCGTCGAAGTCGTACCACTCCCCCGAAGCCGGCTTGATCTCGATCACCCCGAGGGCCCTGTCGCCCATCACGGCGCAGGTCAGCTCGCGTCCGGCGACGTAGGTTTCCGCAAGGATTTCATCGCCATAGCCCCAATCCTCCCGGCCCACTTCCTGGGGCGGATGGGAGCGTCCGTCCCGCACGATGATGACCCCCATGGAGGAGCCCTCGGCCACCGGCTTGAGCACGTAGGGCGGCGTCAGCACGTGTGACTTTGCGGCCTCATGACGGTTAACGACGCGGCCCTCCGGGACGCTGACGCCGGCCGCCCGCATGATCACTTTGGCACGTTCCTTATGCATCGCCAGCGCCGAGGCGAGCACGCCGGAATGCGTGTAGGGGATGCGGAGCAGCTCCAGCAGCCCCTGGATGGTGCCGTCCTCACCCGCCGGACCGTGCAGCGCGTTGAAGGCCACGTCGGGCCGCAGCTCGGTGAGCACCGTCGCGATGTCCGGCTGGACGTCGACCCGCGTGACGCGGAAACCCTGGCCCTCCAGGGCATCGGCGCAGGCATGGCCCGAATTCAGCGAGACCGGCCGCTCGGAGGACCACCCGCCCATCAGGACGGCGACGTGCTTGGACATGGGGACTCCTGGGGTTTGCACGAACAGGGATTGCGTCGTCACGCCGGCCTTCCGGGCCCGATCCTGTCGCGGACCGCCTCGAAAACCGCGCCGGCCGCCAGCGGCGGCAGTGTCCCGATCCGCCTGAGGATGAGAGCGGGTTCGATGCAGGCCAGCTTGAGGGGCCTGACGACGGACGGCGCATCAAGCCCGGCAGCAACAAGATCGTCGATCGCCTGATCGCCCCCCATGGCGGGGTTGTTCGCACTGGTGATCATGGCGATCCAGACGAATCCCGCCTCGGCGACCGCCTGTCCCGAGACCACGACGGCCGGGCGACGCTTCTCGGCGAGACGGTCGGAATAGGGAAACGGGACAACCACCACGGCGCCCGCGGACACCATGCGTCCGTCGGGGTCCCTAGAGATTGCCATAGGCTTCTTCGTCGGCGGCACCGGCCCATTCCGTGAAGGTCACGAAGGGATCCTCCCCCTCGGGCCGCGCCTTTTCGATGCGGATACCGTCCGGCGTGATCACGTAGCGAAGACGATCACCCGGGCCGACGCCGAGGCGCGCCCGAACTTCGGCGGGTAGCACGGTCTGGCTCTTCACGGAGACCTTCGAGTAGGCCGTCAGAACGTCCCGCCCAGTCACCGGCCTCTCCCGTCAGCAGCCTTACGTCTTACCGCCTTACCCCGCAGGTGTCGACATTCCGATGCGCTTGATCTCCCAGTGGAGTTCAACGCCCGAGGTCTCGCGCACACGTCGGCGGACCTCTTCGCCGAGCCCCTCGATGTCGGCCGCCGTGGCATTGTCGCGGTTGATCAGGAAATTGCAGTGCATCTCGGAGACCTGCGCGCCGCCGACCGTCAGGCCACGGCAGCCGGCCGCGTCGACGAGTTGCCAGGCCTTGGCTCCGGGCGGGTTCTTGAAGGTCGAGCCGCCGGTGCGCTCGCGGATCGGCTGGGCCGCCTCGCGCGCCGCCGTCACCCGCTCCATCTCGGCCTCGATGGCCGCCCGCTCGCCGGGCCGCCCGCGGAACACCGCATGCGTGAAGATCACGTCGTCGGGGGCTCCGCTGTGCCGATAGGTGAAGCCCATCTCCGCATGGGTGAAGCGACGCGCCTCGCCCCGGCGGTCGACGCCGTGGGCCTCCACCAGCACGTCGGTGGTCTCGCCGCCATGGGCGCCGGCATTCATGCGCAGCGCGCCGCCGACCGAACCGGGAATGCCGCGAAAGAACGCGAGCCCGTCGAGGCCGGCCTCGGCTGCCGCCTTGGCAAGGCGCATGTCCGGCACCGCGGTCCCGACCCGCAGGGTCTCGCCGTCGATCTCCACCGTGCCGAAGGCCCGGCCGCCGAGGCGCACCACGACGCCGGGTACGCCACCGTCGCGCACGATGAGGTTCGAGCCGAGGCCGATCACCGTCACGGGCATGTCCGGATGGAGGACCGAGAGCAGAAGACCGAGGTCTTCCGCGTCGGCCGGGGTGAACAGCACCTGCGCCGGGCCGCCGACCCGGAACCAGGTCAGGTCCGAGAGCGGCTGGTTGGCGATGAGCCGCCCGCGCAGGGCCGGCGCCTTCGCACGGATGTCGGGGGTGATGTCCGGGAATGCGGTCATGAGCGCCCCTCCCCTCTCGTCGCCTGCGAGGAGAGGGCCTTGCCCCGCAGACGGGGAGAGGCTGGGAGGGCAGCGAGGATCGTCGCGCTGACGCACTCGGTCTGTTGCATGATGTCGATGTTCCAAAAACGCAGGCCGCGATCGCCGCCCGCGGCCAGCCAGGCATCCCTGACGTGATCGCGCCTGTTCCCGGCCTGCTGGCTGCCGTCCGCGCCGACGATGAACCGCAGCGCGCGACAGACGATGTCGGCGATGGAATCGCCGACCGGCTGCGGCTGGACGAACGGGAAGCCGGCGGAGCGCCGGTCCCTCAGGTGCGAACGGTGGCGAGGCCCGGACCCCGTTTCGTTGCCCTGCAAGATCCGGCGGAAGCGCGTGCGCGCCCTCGAAGCGGCACGCATCGGCGGCTCACGCCGTCACGCCGTCCAGGGCCGCGAGTTCGCCCGGGAGGGCGTAGGCCCATTGCGTGATGTTGCCGGCGCCGAGGCACACGACGTAGTCGCCGGGCTTGGCGCGGCCGGCCACGATGCCGGCGAGGTCCTCGGAGCGCTGTAGCGCGATCGCGTCGCGATGGCCCCGCGATTTCAGGCCCGAGACGAGCCCGTCGCGGTCCATGCCCTCGATCGGTGCCTCGCCCGCCGCGTAGACGGGGGCGACGATGACCGTGTCGGCATCGTTGAAGCAGGTGCAGAAATCGTCGAACAGCGAGGCGAGGCGCGTGTAGCGGTGCGGCTGCACGATGGCGATGACGTTGCCCTCGGTGGAGGCACGGGCCGCCTTCAGCACCGCCTTGATCTCCACCGGATGGTGTCCGTAATCGTCGAAGATCAGGGCGCCGTTCCAGGTGCCGGTCCGGGTGAAGCGGCGCTTGACGCCGCCGAAGCCGGCGAGCGCCTTGCGGATCGCCTCCGGCTCGACGCCGAGCTCGTGCGCGACGGCGAGCGCCGCGGTGGCATTCAGGGCGTTGTGCTTGCCCGGCATCGGCAGGACGAGGTCCTCCATCTCCATGCGGAAGCCCGGGCGGCGATCGCGGATCATCACGCGGAAGCGGCTCTGGCCGCCACGCAGGTCCACGTCGATGAGGCGGACATCGGCCTGCGGATTCTCGCCGTAGGTGATGATGCGGCGGTCCTCGATGTGTCCGACGAGGTCCTGCACGATCGGATGGTCGATGCACATCACGGCGAAGCCGTAGAACGGGATGTTGTCGATGAAGCGCCGGAAGGCGTCCTTCACCGCGTCGAACGAACCGAAATGATCGAGATGCTCGGGGTCGATGTTGGTGACGATGGCGACGTCCGCCGGCAGCTTCAGGAAGGTGCCGTCGGATTCGTCGGCCTCCACCACCATCCACTCGCCCTCGCCCATGCGGGCATTGGTGCCGTAGGCGTTGATGATGCCGCCGTTGATCACGGTGGGGTCGAGGTTGCCGGCATCCAGCAGGGTGGCGACGAGGGAGGTCGTCGTGGTCTTGCCGTGGGTGCCCGCGATGGCGACGCAGGACTTGAAGCGCATCAGCTCGGCCAGCATCTCGGCCCGGCGCACCACCGGCAGGCGGCGCTCGCGGGCGGCGACCAGCTCCGGATTGTCGCGGCGGATCGCGGTGGAGACCACCACGAGGGCCGCCTCCTCGACGTTGCCGGCCTCGTGACCGATGAAGGTGCGCATGCCCTTTTCGGCCAGGCGCCGGACGTTGGCGTTGTCGTTGGCATCCGACCCCTGCACGGTATAGCCGAGGTTGTGCATCACCTCGGCGATGCCGGACATGCCGATGCCGCCGATGCCGATGAAGTGGATGGGACCGAGCTTGTCGGGCAGCTTCATGGGAAGGACCAGTCTCAGGGGCGTCGGACGCGGACGGATCGGCGCCGACGGGATCTACCAGGCGGAAGGGCTCAGGGACGCGCCGCCGTCGCGATGACGATGTCGGCGAGCCGCTCGGCGGCGTCGTGAATTCCAGCGCTTTTGGCGGCTGAGGCCGCCGCGGTCAATTTCTCGGGATTGGTGAAGAGGTCGACGAGCTCCGCCGTCAGCCGGTCCGGCGTGAAGGCGGATTGCGGGATCGCCTGCGCGGCGCCGATGGCGGCGAGCGTCGCGGCGTTGGCCGCCTGGTCCTGGTCGAGGGCGCCGGGCAGCGGCACCAGGATGGCGGGCCGGCCGATGGCGGCGAGTTCCGAGACCGTCGAGGCGCCCGAGCGGCCGATGACGAGATGCGCCGCCGCCATGCGGGCGGGCAGGTCCTTGAAGAAGGGTGCGGCCTCGAAGCCGGCCAGGCCCAGGCCGAGATAGAGATTCTGGACCTGCGTCAGGTCCTCGGCCCGGACCTGCTGCACGAGATGGAGCCGGGCGCGCAGGTCGGCGGGCAGGTTGGCGATGGCGCTGGGCACCACCTCGCCCATCACCCGGGCGCCCTGGCTGCCGCCGAAGACGAGGAGGTGGAGGGGGGCGCCGGCGCCGACGGGCGGATAGGCGAGCTTCGCGGCCTCGAGCACCGCCGGCCGCAACGGATTGCCGGTGTGGGTCCGGGGGGCCAGGGCCTTGGCCGGGACGCCCCGGACCTCCCGGAAGCCGGTGGCGATGGCCCGCGCGCCGCGCGCCAGGAAGGCATTGGCCCGTCCCATCACGGCGTTCTGCTCGTGCAGGACGGTGGGCACGCGCAGGATCTGGCCGGCCAGCATCGGCGGCACCGTCGGGTAGCCGCCGAAGCCCACGATGGCGGCCGGGTTGATGCGCTTGATCTGCCGGGCGGCGACGCCGAAGCCCCGTCCGAGGGTGAGGAGCGCGGCGCCGCGCTTGATCAGGGAGCGGCCGGAGGGCGTTGCCGCCGCGATGGTGACGATCTCGGAGGCCGGGAAGCCGGCGGCGATGGAATCCACGCGGGCATCGGTGGCCAGCACGACCCGCACGCCCCGGGCGCGCAGGGCGTGCGCCAGGCTCTCGGCGGGGAACAGGTGCCCGCCCGTGCCACCGGCACAGAGCAGGATCGTGGCAGTCGCAACGGTCAACGCATCACTCCGGCGATCGTCGCCGGGGCGGTGCCCGGCGGCTTCTGGCTCAGGGTGGTGGTCCGCGGGCGCTTGCGGGTCAAGGCCACGAGGAAGCCCATGCCGAGAGCCAGCGAGATCAACGACGAGCCGCCGTAGGAGACGAAGGGCAGCGTCATGCCCTTGGCGGGCATCAGCCGGACGTTCACCGCCATGTTGATGCAGGCCTGGAGACCGAACAGGGTGGTCAGGCCCGTGATGGCCAGGCGCGAGAAGGTGTCGTCCGTGCGGCGCGCCAGCTTCAGGCCCCGCATGACGATGTAGGCGAACAGCAGGACGAGGCCGAGACACACGATGGTACCGAACTCCTCGCCCGTCACCGAGAAGATGAAGTCGGTGTGCGCATCGGGCAGGTGGCGCTTGGCGACGCCCTCCCCCGGGCCGGTGCCGAACCAGCCGCCGGAGTTGAACGATTGCCGGGCCCAGTAGCCCTGGAAGTTGTCGCCGGAATCGCTGTCGAGGAAGCGGTCGATGCGCTCGCGGACGTGGTGCAGGAAGCGGTAGGCCGTGGCGACGCCGATCAGGCCGCCGACGCCGAGACCCGCCACCCAGAACCAGTGCAGGCCGGCCACGAAGAACAGGGCGCACCAGACGATGGTGATGAGCATGGTCTGGCCGAAATCGGGCTGCAGCACGAGGGGCACGATGGTGACCGGCAGGAGCAGGATCGCCAGCAGGCCGCCGGGCATGTCGCGCCGCTGGGCGCCTTCCGAGAAGGCCCAGGCCGCCACCACCACGAAGGCGGGCTTCACGAATTCCGAGGGCTGGATGCCGATGGCGCCGAACTGGATCCAGCGATGGGCCCCCTTGATCTCCGGGCCGAACTTGCTCGCCAGGATGCAGAGCGCGACGCCCATCATCCAGGTGAAGAGCGCGACGCGCCGGATGTGGCGCAGGGACAGGAACGAGACGCCGACGATGATGAGGATCGTGGGGGCGAGGTAGAGGGCCTGCCGGTTGAGGAAGTGGAAGGTCGGCAGGCCGATCTTCTCGGCCACGGGCGGCCCGCCGCCCATGAGGAAGACGAGGCCCGCCACCATGAGCGCCCCGAGCCCGGCGAGCAGGCCGCGGTCGACGGTCCACCACCAGTCCGTCAGGGGCGTGCGTTCGGCGCGGGACATCATGGAATCAGCGCTCTCCGGAGCCTCACGGCGCCCGGACAGGGCAGCCGATCGCGGCCGGCAGCATCACGCCGGCACGGATTCGATCCTGTGCCGGAATGGTAAACCAAGTGTTGCGATCCGGCGTCGAAGTCTCGCCTGCCCCGAGGATCAGGCCGTTCGAAGAGGGCGCGTTTCGAAGAGGTTTCACGAGGGCTCAAGCGCATTCGCAAAAACCTTCTGCAGCAATGGCCCCCTTGCCGAGCGAGGAACGCCGATCGATTCCCTGGATCCTGCAGGCGGCAGCACGCGGAAGATCTCTCTTTCTCTTCTTCTATCTCGTAACCGAGCAGTATAAATACTCATCGAATAGAGTCAATATTATACCGTATCAACTGGTCCATAACGTCCAATGGAGCTGTGCTGCCGATATTATATGCAGATCGACGCTTCGTTTGACCGAGTAGAAGGCCTAAATTTAACATCTATTTCATCGAAAAAGGCTATTCCGGAGAACGTAAATTCAATCCCCGATCTGCAAGGCGGAACTTTCGATGAAGACGCTCAAGAATTTCAGTCTTCTGGTGAAGATCATCATCCCGCTGGTCATGACGACCCTGGTCGCCCTCGGTCTGGTGATCTACGCCCGCCACGCCCTGTCCCAGCTTGCGGATCAGACGCGGGAGATCGTCCAGGTGCAGACGGCACGTCAGGGCCATGCGCTCAACCTGCAGATCGCCATGACCGAAGCCGCCCTCCAGAACCGCAACATCCTCATCCATTCGACCGGGCCGAGGAGCAAGGACTTCAGGGCCCGGCAAGCCGCCGCCATCGAGGCGACCTACGAGGCGCAGGCCAAACTTGCCGCCCTCGCCGATACGCCCGATCGCGTTGCGGCGAACGCCGACCTTCGGCGTGGGCTGGAGGTCTACTTCGCCGTTCTGAACCGCTCCTCCGAGGCCGCTCTGAACAACGATCCGGTGGCCGGAAACACGATCGCGCAGGCCGAGGCGGCACCGTTGCGGGTCAAGCTGCGCGATCAGGCCACTCAGCGGATTAACCTGGTCAAGTCTGAGTTGAAGGCGAGCGCCGCTCACGCCGACGAGATCGTCAGGAGCACCACGACCATGCTGTTGTCCTCGGCCGCCGTCGGGCTGCTGGCCGCCCTGGGCAGTGCCGGCCTGATCGTGATCTTCGCGATCGCCCGTCCGGTGAACGCCATGGGCGCTGCGATGGGCCGTCTCGCGAGCGGCGACCTGACGGTCACCGTCGACGGCACCGACCGCAAGGATGAGATCGGCCTGCTGGCGCGCTCCCTGGAAGTGTTCAAGCGCAACGCGATCGACGGCCGTCGATTGGCGGCCGAGCAGGACGTCGAGAACCAGGCGAAGGTCCGCCGGGCCGAAGTGCTCGACGGGCTGACGAAGCGCTTCGAGGCCAACGTCTCCAACCTGACGCACGGACTGGCGGGGGCGGCCACCGAGATGGAAGCCACCGCCCAATCGATGGCGTCCACGGCGGATCAGTCGATCCGGCAGGCAACGACGGTGGCGAGCGCGGCGGAAGAAACCTCCGCCAACGTGCACACGGTCGCGGCCGCCAGCGAGGAGATGTCGGCCTCGATCCAGGAGATCGTGACTCAGGTCAGCCAATCCTCCAGCCTGGCCAATCAAGCGGTGGACGACACGCACCGCACCGAGGCGACCGTGCAGCGGCTGACGGAGGTTGCGACCAGCATCACCGACGTCGTCGCCATGATCACCAACATCGCCGGCCAGACCAACCTGCTGGCGCTCAACGCCACCATCGAGGCGGCCCGGGCCGGTGAGGCCGGCCGGGGCTTTGCCGTGGTGGCGACCGAAGTGAAGGAACTGGCCGGGCAGACCGAGCGGGCCACCGAGGAGATCTGCGCCAAGATCGGCGAGATCCAGGGGGCCACCGGCGAGGTGGTGTCCGACATCACTCGCATCGGCCGGACCATCGCCGACATGTCCACCTATGCGAACGGCATCGCCGCCGCGATGGAACAGCAGGGCGCCGCCACCCGGGAAATCGCCCGGAACGTCCAGGAAGCCGCGCAGGGCACCCAGGAGGTGACCAGCAACATCGCGCAGGTCCGCGCCGGCGCAGGATCGACGGGGGCCGCCGCCAGCCAGGTCCTGAGTGCCGCCAGGGCGCTGTCGCGCCACTCCGAAAACCTCGGCCAGGAGGTGTCGCAATTCCTGGCCGGCGTGAAGGCCGCGTAACGGCCCGGGCGGACGCCTGAGCCCTTGTCGCGCCTGTGCCGGGCCAGCCGGCTGGCTGTCAGGCGGCCTTGCAATCCTCGAAGCCGGCGCGGATCGCCTCCGGATCGAGCTTGCGGCCGATGAAGACCACGCGGGAGACACGCGGCTCGTCGTCCTTCCACGGCCCCTGAAGGTCGCCGTCGAGGATCTGGTGGACGCCCTGGAAGACGAAGCGCTGCGGCTCGTTCGGGAAGGCGACGATGCCCTTGCAGCGCAGGATGTCCGGCCCCTGAACCTGGGTCAGGGTCGAGATCCAGGGCATGAACTTCTCGGGATCGACCGGGCCGTCGATCTTCGCCGAAACCGACTGCATGTCGTCGTCGTGGTGATGGTGGTGCCCCTCCTCCAGGAAGTCGGGCTCGATGTCGAGGATGCGGCCGAGGTCGAAGGCGTTGCGTTCCAGCACCGCCTCGAGGGGCACCGCGCAGCGCTCGGTGCGGTGGACCTTGGCGTAGGGGTTGATCGCCCGGATCTGACCCTCGACCCGGGCGAGGTCGGCCTCCTCCACCAAATCGGCCTTGTTCAGCAGGATCACGTCCGCGAAGGCGATCTGGTTCTTGGCCTCCGGGGCGTCCTTCAGCCGGTCCGAGAGCCACTTGGCGTCGGCCACCGTCACCACCGCGTCGAGGCGCGCGGCCGCACCGACATCCTCGTCGATGAAGAAGGTCTGGGCGACGGGGGCGGGATCCGCGAGGCCGGTGGTCTCGACGATGATCGCATCGAACTTGCCGCGCCGCTTCACCAGGCCGTCCATGATGCGGATGAGGTCGCCGCGCACGGTGCAGCAGACGCAGCCGTTGTTCATCTCGAACACCTCCTCGTCGGCGCCGATGATGAGGTCGTTGTCGATACCGATCTCGCCGAACTCGTTGACGATCACGGCGTAGCGCTTGCCGTGGTTCTCGGTGAGGATGCGGTTGAGGAGCGTGGTCTTGCCCGCGCCCAGGTAGCCGGTGAGCACGGTGACGGGGATCTTCGTGGAGGCGGTGTTCGGGCTGTCGGACATGGAGGCTCTTCGTCGATGGCGCGGGAGGCGTCGCTGCGGCCTGTTATATTGTATCAATTCGGTGGGATGAAACCCCGGTCGGAACGGACCCCGCGGCCCGCAGCCCATCGCAGAGCGCCGTGAGCGTGCCGCGAAAGCCCGCCGGCCCTGCCAGCAGGCGCTCCATGAGCAGCGCCCCTTCGAGGGCGGCGATCACCATGCGGGCCGTGGGTCCAGGCTCGGCGGACGCGCGGACACAGCCGGCTGCGATCCCCTCGGCGAGCACGCCCTCGAGCCAGGCGATGTGTTTCTCGAAGAAGCCGACGATGTCGGCGCGCAGGGAGGCCGGCAGGGCCTCCCCCTCGATGGCCAGGACGGCGCAGAGACAGCCGAGGCCCGCCTCGACGCCGCCGAGGTAGAGCGCGCCGTAGGCGGCGATTCGACCGATCGCGTCCGGCTCGTCGGCGCGAATCCCGGCCAGGGCGGCGTCGTAGCGGGCGTCGTAGGCGGCCACCAGGGCATGGGCGAGATCGGACTTGGTGGCGAAGTGGTGATGGATGCTCGCCTTCCGGATCCCGACCGTCTCGGCCAGGTCGGCATAGCTGAAGCCGGCATAGCCCCGGCGTCGCACCAGGGTCTCGGCCTGCAGCAACAGCGCGGCGCGGGTATCCCTCATCGTCCCATGGTCTCCTTCTGGGCGGCCGCCCGCATCCGTCGGTGCCCGCACGCGGGTCCGTGATCGCCTGGCACCCGGCCTTCCGCGTTATGCCGTTGACGTCGGGGGAAATCTACCGACTAATTGGTAGAACAACAAAACGGAGGACGATCATGCGGGCCAATGCCGGCCGCTCACGCTGGAGCACCACGCGGCGCGGCGCCCTGTTCGGCGGCCTGTGCCTGTGCTGCCTGCCGACCCTCGGACGGTCGGCCGAGGGCTTCGACCTGCAGGAAGTCAGTCCCGGCATCTTCATCCGGCGCGGTCCAGACGCGGAGGCGACTCCCGAGAACCACGATGCCATCGCCAATATCGGCTTCATCGTCGGCGACCGGTCCGTGCTCGTCACCGAATCCGGTGGCAGCCTCGCCGACGGAGCCTGGCTGCGCGCGGAGATCCGCAAGCGTACGGACAAGCCGATCAGCCACGTGGTGCTGACCCACGTCCACCCCGACCATTGCTTCGGGGCGGCGGCCTTCGCCGAGGACAAGCCGGTCTATGTGGGGCACCATGCCCTGCGCGCCGCCCTGGATGCCCGGGGCGACTATTATCGCGGGCGCCTCGCGGAGATCCTGGGTGCCGACCGGGCCGGCAGCGTGGTCTATCCCACCCTGGAGGTGGCGGACGGTGCCGAGGTGGATCTCGGCGGGCGCATCCTGCGCTTCACCGCCCACGGCGCCGCGCATACGACCTGCGACCTCTCCATGCGCGATTCGGCGAGCGGCGTCCTGTTTCCCGCAGACCTCCTGTTCGTGACCCGCATCCCCTCCCTCGACGGCAGCCTCGTGGGCTGGCTCAAGGAGGCGGACCGCCTGCGCGCGATGGGCGCGACCCAGGCCGTTCCGGGGCACGGCCCGAGACTGGTCGATCTCGC
This sequence comes from Methylobacterium sp. AC690, assembly GCF_979256535.1. Lineage (NCBI taxonomy): Bacteria > Pseudomonadati > Pseudomonadota > Alphaproteobacteria > Hyphomicrobiales > Methylobacteriaceae > Methylobacterium > Methylobacterium sp. AC690. The sequence continues at coordinate 369,564 of NZ_CEEDOX010000001.1, forward strand.
GCCTGCCCTCGACGACCTCACCCGCTACCTCACGACCCTCCGGGACGAGACCCGGAAGGCCATCGCGGCGGATGTGCCGATCGAGAAGGCGGTGCAGACGGTCGGTCAGTCCGAGCGCGACCGGTGGGTCCTGTTCGACACCTATAACGGCCGCAACGTCACCCAGGCCTTCAAGGAACTGGAGTGGGAGTGAGCCGGCAACTTGAGCCGAGCATCGCCCACGCCACATGATGCTGCACAGATCCGACATCGATCGTTGACCAGGAGAAACGCCGTGACGCGCTCAGCCAAACCCGTCCTCGTCCGCTCCGTCCTCGCGGCACTGACCCTCGCCCTGCCCCTGGCCACCGCCGGCTCGGTGCTGCGCCCGATCATGGCTCACGCCGCCGGCGCGAGCGACGACGAGGCCGAGCGCCTCGCGCGCTGGAAGGAGATCCAGAAGTCGATCTTCGGGGATCGTCAGATCGCAGCCACCGACAGCCTCGTGAAGGTCGACGCCCCGGTGCGGGCGATGGACGCCGCCCTGGTGCCCATCACCCTGACGATGCCTGAGAAGGACCGGATCGCCGGGGTCCACCTCGTCATCGACGACAACCCCTCGCCCTACGCCGCCCACATCGCCTTCGGCCCGGGAGCGGATGCCGGCGAGATCAAGCTCCGGGTGCGGGTGAACAACTACACCAACATCCACGCGGTGGTGGAGACCAAGGACGGACAGCTCTTCGAGACGACGAAGTTCGTGAAGGCCTCCGGCGGATGCTCGGCGCCCATGGGGATGAGCGACGAGGAGGCGATGAAGGGGATGGGCGACATGAAGCTGAAATTCGCGGAGGCCCAGCCCGGGCGCCCCGTGGAGGCGACGCTGATGATCCGTCACCCGAACTTCAGCGGCCTGCAGATGAACCAGATCACCCGCGACTACACGCCGGCTCGCTACATCAACAAAGTCGCGATCACCCGCGGCGACCAGACCATCCTGACCCTCGACGGCGACATCTCCATCGCCTCGAACCCGGTGATCAATTTCGGCCTGCAGCCGGAGGGCCGGGGGCCGATCAAGGTCGTGGCCACGGACAATCAGAACGGCCGCTGGGAGCACAGCTTCGCGGCGCCGAGCGCCACGAACTGAGCGGGTCCGCCATGATGCAGCGGCTCGTCCGGCTCGCGGTCGCGGGAACCGCCATGCTCGTCCTGGCGGCAGCCAGCCCGGCGGATTCTCCTTTGAACGTGCCGGAGCCGGACGGGATCTGGACCGGGCCGCAACGGGGCTACACCCCCGCCACCTTGTCGGGCGCCACGGTCATCGACATCGACGCCCTCGATGCCCTGATCGCCCGCGACAAGCCGGTCCTGCTCGACGTGTCCCTGGCCGACCGGCGCCCGGCGGGTTTCCCGGACGACCGGCCCTGGCTGCCCGCCCATCGCTCGATTCCCGGTGCGGTCTGGATGGCCAGTGCCGGCGCCGCGCCCCTCGATCCGGCGCGCGAAGCCCTGTTCCTGCGGCGCGTCGCGGCGCTGACCGACGGCGACAAGGGCCGGGCCATCGTCGCCTTCTGCCATCCGGAGTGCTGGGGCAGCTGGAATGCGGCCAAGCGGCTGGTGCTCCAGGGCTATACCCGCGTGCACTGGTTCCCCGAGGGCATCGAGGGGTGGCAGGAGCGCCATCCGACCACGGTCGTCCCACAGGATGCCGCCTGGAATGCCCCGGCCGGGGGTGAGGCCCAGCGCTAGATCAAGGACCCGGGCGCGAGCCTCCGGGCCAGACGGGCCGGCCACGGCTGAAAGCCTGTCGCGCGGAAGATCTGCCGGATGGTGGCAGCGCAAAACGAACCCCTTGATCGGGCACGATGTTTTCGAGTTCTCCGGCAACGCTTAAATTATCTGCACGCCTCCGCCGACATACCAGCGCCTGCGCAGTTGACAGCGGTTCCGTTGTGGCGGAATAAAGGCACCCACAGGCGCCCGCAAGTCTAGGGAGGAAACGCCCGGAGAGAGCACGGAGCAGCGACGCCATCGCTGCTATCGACGCCCCCGGGCAAGACTTGGGACGCACGGACCTTCGCCGGAATGACCTGTGTCCGGCGACGTGATATCTGGTATACCACTTACAGAAGAAGCGTATCGGATGCCCGGCGACAATGCCGGGAGACCGTTACTTCGGCCCGCGCGCGCGCGGGCGAGGCCGTGTATAGAGACCCCACCAGCAGACGGTCCGCCGCGTTCCGGCGATCCGCACCAGCCGGGTGGAGTCCCATGTCGCAAGCCGTTCAGTCCCGCCGCATCCGCGCGATCGACCTGGCCAAGCGCAAGGCCGAGGGGCGCAAGATCATCGCGCTGACCGCCTACCATGCCCACACCGCCGGCATCCTCGACCCGTACTGCGACTTCATCCTCGTGGGCGATTCCCTCGGCATGCTGATGCACGGCATGGAATCGACCCTGCCCGTCACCCTGGAGATGATGATCGTCCAGGCGCAGGCGGTGATCCGCGGGACTTCGCGGGCCCTCGTGGTCGTGGACATGCCGTTCGGCTCCTACGAGGCGAGTCCGCAGCAGGCCTTTCTCAACGCCGCCCGCGTGCTCAAGGAGACGGGCGCAGGGGCGATCAAGATGGAGGGCGGGGCACGCTTCGCCGAGACCGTGGCCTTCCTGGTGGAGCGCGGGGTCCCGGTGATGGGCCATATCGGCCTGACCCCCCAGTCGGTGAACACCATGGGGGGCTTCAAGGTGCAGGGTCGCGAGGCCGACGGCGAGCGCCGCCTGATGGCCGATGCCCGCGCCATCAACGACGCGGGCGCCTTCGCCATCGTGATGGAAGGCATCGTCGAGCCGGTGGCCCGGGCCATCGCCACCTCCCCCGACATCACCACGCCCACGATCGGCATCGGCGCCACCATGGCCTGCGACGGGCAGATCCTCGTTCTCGAGGACATGCTGGGCCTCAGCGACCGCGTACCGAAATTCGTGAAGCGCTTCGGCACCCTGCGGGGCCAGATCGAGGCCGCCGTCAAGGACTACGCGGACGAGGTCCGCTCCGGCACCTTCCCGGCCGAGGAGCACACGTATCAGCCGCTGTGAGCCGGTCGCCGCGGGTTGATCCCGCGGGGACCGGCCCTCCCGGCTACCAGCGGTAGCCGATGCTGCCGAGCACCCGGCGGCGCTCGCCGTAGTAGCAGGCCGTGACGGTGCTGCAGCTGTTGACGATCCGCTCGTCCGAGACGTTCGAGACGTTGAGGGCGAAGCGCCAGCCTTCCCAATCGTAGTGGGCGACGAGGTCGCCGACGACGTAGCCCGGCACGCGGAATTCGTTGGCTTGGTCCGCGAAGGAGCGTCCGACGCCGCGTACGCCACCGCCGAAACCGAAGCCGCGCAGGACGCCGCTCTGGAAGGTGTAGTCCATGAACAGCGAGCCGTACTGCTCGGGGGTGTTGGTCGGCGTCCGGCCCAGGAGCGCGCTGTTGAGGTCGCGGGTCACCGAGAGGTCGTAGGCCGTGTAGGAAGCGATGGCCCGCAGGCCGGGGGCGAGATTGGCCACCATCTCGATCTCGGCGCCGCGCGAGTTCACCGCGCCGGTCTGCACCACCTGCTGGACGTTGAGCGGATTGGTGGTCACGACGTTCGAGCGGGTCAGGTCGAACAGGGCGGCGGCGAAGTAGCCGTCGAAGCCCGGGGGCTTGTACTTCAGGCCGACCTCGGTCTGCTCGCTCCGCTCGGGCAGCAGGAGCTGGCCGGTCACGCCGTTGAGGCCGACGGTCGGGTTGAAGCCCTGCGCATAGGAGACGTAGGGGGCAAGCCCGGATTCGTCGTTGTAGATCAGGGCGACGCGGCCGCTGAAGGCGCTGGTGTCGCGGCTGGTGCTGGCGCCGATGCGGTTGTCGTTGTCGGTGGCCACCCAATCGTGCCGGCCGCTGAGCACCAGGGAGAAGTTCCCGAAGGTGATCTCGTCCTGCAGGTAGGCCGCGAACTGGTTCTGGGTGATCAGTGCGTTCTGGTAGGGCGCGCCCAGGTTGAGTGGTGTGTTGGGGTAGATCGGCCGAATCAGGTTCAGCGACGGGCCGAAGCCGAAGGATTGGTAATCGTCGATCTGGTAGCGGCGATACTCGAAGCCGGCGAGCACCGTGTGCCCGAAATCTCCCGTGCGGAACGGGATGACCAGCTGGTTGTCGATGTCGCTCTGCACCGCGGCGCCGCGGGTGAAGAAGTCGAACCGGCTGAGGTCGCCCGCCGCCGGCGTCGTGGCGTAGCCGCCGCCGTACCGGTTGAAGAGATTGACGGTGACGGTGCCGTGGCGCGCGTTCTGGCGGAACTTGATGTCGTTGTCGAAGCGGTGCTCGAACTCGTAGCCGATCATGTCCTGGGACCGGGTCAGTCGGTCGGTCGCCGGATCGCCGGTGAAGCGGCTCGTCTTGATGAAGCCGAAGGGCGCCGGCGTCACCGTGCCCTCGTAGGGCAGGAAGTTCTGGGTGCCGGCGCGGTCGCGCTGCACCTGGGCGAGGACGGTGAGCGAAGTGTCGGCGTCGGGCTTCCAGGTGATCGAGGGCGCGAAGAAGAACCGGTCGTTGTTGACGTAGTCGACCTGCGTGCCGCCGGCCCGGCCGAGGCCGATGAGGCGGTAGAACAGCTTGCCCTCGGTGCCCGGCGCGTCCACCGGACCGCCGATGTCGAAGCCCGCATAGGCATTGCCGTAATTGTCGACTCCGGTCTCCACGTAGCGGATCGGCACGATCGGGGGTCGCTTGCTCACGGCGTTGATGATGCCGCCGGGGCTGGCGCCGCCGTAGAGGCCGGAATTCGGCCCGCGCAGGATCTCGAGCCGCTCGAGGCCGAAGGGCTCCAGCTTCCAGGTGGCGAAGGCCGAGGTGAACAGTTGCAGGCCGTCGAGGAAGTAGCCGGATTCCTGGGCCGTGAAGCCGCGGATCAGGAACCAGTCGTTGCGCGGGTCGGCGCCGAAGGTCTCGCCGCGGACACCCGGCGCATAGCGCGTCGCCTCGGCGAGCGAGGCCGGCTTCTGGTCGTCGATCTGCTGACGTCCCACCACGGAGATCGCCTGAGGCGTCCGGATGATCGCGGTGTCGGTCTTGGTGCTGGAGACGGAACGGGTCGCGACATAGCCGGCGACGGGTCCGCGCGGATCCTCCGCCGCGGCGATCGCCGTCCCCCCGCGACGGTCGCCGACAACCTCCAGGGTATCGAGGGTCACGCTCGACGCGCTCGGCGGGCTGGATTGCTGCGCAGTCGCCGGAGTAACCGCACTTGCAACCAGAGCAGCCGCCGAACTGGCCAGGGCCATCCTTAAGTTGAATCCAACGCGCTTCGGTTGTGCTGATGGAATCACAAAGAAAAGCGGCACGGTTTGACCTATGACCAAATGTATTGTGGCCAATTGAAACAAAAATTTCAGACGGTCAACATGCAGGTCAGGGGATAAAACCAATCAACTACGCGACGTGATCGCAAGGCAACATTTTAGAACTAATACAATTACATTCTTGGCGCCGGGTCGCTGGCGCGATGCTGCCCACGGATCGGCGACGCCGACAACGCTGGCGAGCGGTTCCGGCGCAGGGGCGCAGCCAAGGGCTCAGCCAAGGGCTCAGCCGGAACGAGAACGGCCCCGCCGTGGGGGCGGGGCCGTCTGGGTTGTCATCGAACCGGATCGTGGCGGGGCCGCGCCGGGGCGGCCGCCCGCCCCGCGGTCTGCCTTATTCGCAGACGCGGACGCGGCGGATGTGCTCGTAGCCGTAGGCGTCGACGTAGCCGCGGCGTTCCATGTGGCAGACCTCTTCCTCGACGTAGACCGGGCGCGGGGCCCGGTAGACCGGGCGGCCGGGGTAGTAGCCGCCGTCGTTCTGCGACGAGGCGATGGCGCCGCCGACGGCGAGGCCGCCGAGCACGCCGAGAGCGGCCGCGCCGCCCGGGCTGATGCCATCGCGCGCCTGGGCGCTCGGGATCGCCGCGACGGCGACCGTGGTGGCCACGAGGGCCGCGACCAGCGAGTTCTTCATAGCTCCGTTCCTTTGATCCCGAAGAGCCTGTGCAAATCCAGAAGCGTCACTGTGGGAGGGAATCACCGAACGGTTGATGAACGGTAACGAACCCCGCCTCCCAGCGAATCACATCCGTGCGAATCCTCACGCGCCGCGGAAATTACGCAGGATTGTGCCGCTTCCGTGGCTGGCTCCCGCCTCCGAGGGTCAGATCGTTCCGGTGGGCTCGTCCACCAGGGCGAGGAGGGTCCGGCGCAGCCAGCGATGGGCGGGATCGTCGTCGTAGGAGGCGTGCCAGAGCATCGAGATCGCGACATCCTCCAGGGCGACCGGGGCCGGACTCACGGTGAGGCCCAGCGCACCCGCGAAGAAGGTCGCGAGCCGGGCATGCATCGTGGTCAGCACGGGTGCACTGCGCACCAGGAAGGGTACGGCGAGGAAGCGCGGCGTCGTCACCGCGAGCGTGCGCCGGCGCCCGAGCCGCGCCAGGGCATCGTCGACCACCCCGTGAGCGGTCTCCTTGAGGCTGGTGAGCACGTGGGGAAAGCGGAGGTAGTCGTCGAGCGAGATCGGCGGCGCCAGGCCGACGAGCTCGGCATTGAACATGCAGAGATAGCTGTCGCGGTAGAGCAGGCGCTGCTTGTGGTGGGTCTGCCCTTCCGAGAAGAAGCCGATGCCGAGGTCGACCCGGTCCGCATCGAGCTCCTGCAGGATGCGGATGCGGTCGATGGAGCGCAGCAGCAGGCTGATGCCCGGCGCCTCCCTCCGCAAGTGGGCGAGGAGGCGGGGGCCGATCAGCACCTCCGCGCTGTCGGGCAGGCCGATGGTGAAGGTGCGGGTCACCGTACGCGGATCGAACTCGGCGTCGCGGCGCACCAGCGCCTGGACCTGCCGCAGCAGGGTCCGCACCGGCTCGGCCAGCGCCAGGGCGCGGGGCGTCGGACGCATGCCCTCGGGCGCGCGCGTCAGGAGCTCGTCGGAGAACAAGGTGCGCAGGCGCGCCAGGCTGCTGCTCATCGCCGACTGGCCGATGCCGATGCGGGCGGCGGCCCGGGTGACGCTGCGCTCGGCCAGGAGCGCGTCGAGGGCGACCAGGAGGTTGAGGTCGACCCGGGACAGATCGATGTGATCGATGGTCATGATCGGTTCGTTCCGCTCGATCTCCGCAGCAGCGCTCAGCCTCCTCGCCCTGGACGGGCGGGTGCGCAAGGCCCCCGCGGGTTGATCCCGACGGGATGCCCCCGAAGGCAGCCCGGCGGCGCGCGCGATCCGACCTCCCCCTGACAGTTTTCCCGATGCCTCGGGATTGATCCGTCACGGGCGCGTTTTTCGGCTGGGCCTCGCCCGTGCGGGGCGCCACAATGCCGCTCCCGAAACGACCCGAGAATCCCCATGCGCCGTACCCTGCCGATCGCCCTGATGGCCCTGATGGTCGGAACTGCCCTCCCCGCGATCGCGCTGGAGGGGCCGATCCCGGCCAAGCCCGGCGAGACGGCCCCCGCCCCCGCCGCCTCGGGCAAGCCCCGCGTCGTCATCGTCGCCACGGGCGGCACCATCGCGGGAGCCGGCGCAGATGCGGCCAACAGCGCCACCTACCAGGCCGCCAAGGTGCCGGTGGACAAGCTCATCGCCGCCGTACCGGCCATCGCCGGGGTGGCGGAGGTGCGCGGCGAGCAGGCCTTCCAGATCGCCTCGGAGAGCTTCACCAACGCCCAGCTCATCGAGCTCGCCAAGAAGGTCTCGGCCCTGGTCAAGCGCGACGACGTCGACGGCGTGGTCATCACCCACGGCACCGACACCGTGGAGGAGACGGCCTTCTTCCTCGACCTCGTGGTGAAGACCGACAAGCCCATCGTGATGGTGGCCTCGATGCGTCCCTCGACCGCGATCTCGGCGGACGGCGCCCTCAACCTCCTCGACGCCGTCACCGTGGCGGGCGCCAAGGATGCGCGTGCGAAGGGCGTGCTCCTGACCATGAACGACGAGATTCAGGCCGGGCGCGACACCACCAAACGGGTCAACATCAAGCCCTCGGCCTTCTTCAGCCAGTGGGGACCGCTCGGCATGGTCGTGGAGGGCAAGACCTACTGGTTCCGCGCGCCGGTGAAGCGTCACGGCACCACCTCCGAGTTCAACATCGACGGCATCGACAGCCTGCCCGAGGTCGCCATCGTGTACGGCTCGGGCAACATGCACCCCGAGGCCTACACCGGCGCGGTGGCGGGCGGCGCCAAGGCGATCATCCACGCGGGCACCGGCAACGGCTCGGTGGCGGGCTACCTCGTCGACACGCTGAAGGACATCCGGTCCAAGGGCGTGCAGATCATCCGCTCCTCCCGCGTCGGCGACGGCTTCGTCCTGCGCAACGCCGAGCAGCCCGACGACAAGTACGATTGGGTGGTCGCCCACGATCTCAACCCCCAGAAGGCCAAGATCCTCGCCGCCGTCGCCCTGACGAAGACGCAGGACGCCAAGGAGCTGCAGCGGATCTTCTGGGAATACTGAGCGCCGCGGGTCGATGGCGGACGCTGCGGGACGTGTCCGCTGTCGACCCCGCCACGCTGCGGGCGCGTGTCACGGTTGTCCTCGGTGCCGGAGCTTCAGCGGCGGGGCCCGTTCCGCCGCGCGTCGGCGGGCTCGACCCGACGCGCCCGTCTCGGCCTCCCGGGCCCGTCGAACCGCTTCTTCGAGACCGGTTGAGACACACCGACGCCGACCGGCAGAGATCCACCCGTCCCAGACCTCGGCCGAGGCACCGGGCCGGCACCGTCGGTCGCACGGCACGGCGCCCTCAGGTCAGCAGGTAGCGCTTCGGCACCAGGGGCGGCGGCGCGGTCTCGCCGAGGGCGTCGAGGACGATGCCGTCGACGGTGTGCAGCAGCGCGTCGAGGGGCAGGTCGTTCGGCGCGAGACCGAAGGGCTCCTCGAGCTCGTCGCCCAGGGCATCGAGACCGAAGAAGGTGTAGGCGACCAGGGCCGTCGCCACCGGCGTCGCCCAGCCGAGGGAGGCCGCGAGGCCGAAGGGCAGCAGGAGGCAGTAGATCCATGCGGTACGGTAGAGGAGCAGGGTGTAGGCGAAGGGCAGCGGCGTGTTCTGGATGCGCTCGCAGACCACCTGGACCTGGGCCAGGGCGGCGATCTTGTGCTCCAGGGCGGCCAACAGCACGTCGGTGAGGACGCCCCGGCGATAGGCGTTGGCGAGATCGGCGGTGAGCCCGACCAGCACCGCATCCGCCGCGGTCGGATGCCGGACCAGCGGCGCGACCTCCGCCTCCGGAAGCCAGGGCGCGGCCGCCGTGTGCGGATCGCCGCCGCGAAGCTGCGCATGCAGGGCGTGGGCGAAGGCCGAGAGCCGTCGCAGGGTGCGGGCCCGCAGGGGCTCGACGGACTCCCCCGGCAGGAGGGCGGTCACGAGCCGCGCGACCCCCCGGGTCTCGACCACGAGGCTGCCCCAGGCGCGGCGGCCTTCCCACCAGCGGTCGTAGCAGGCGCTGTTGCGGAAGCTCAGGAAGATCGACAGGGCGATGCCGATCAGGGTGAAGGGCCCGACGCCGGCCGTGATCGGGAACGCCTCGGGCCAGCGCCGCTCCACCGCCACCACGACCACCGCCACGAGGGTGATGCCCACGACCTTGAGGGCGACCTGCGGCAGGATCGAGCCGCGCAGGGTGAACAGGATGTCGAGGAGGCTCGGGCGCGAACGGACGATCATTCCACCGTCTTCTCAGGCCGCGGCGCGTCCCGCAACCGCCGCCATCTCAGCCGGGCACGGCCCGCGTGGCGGACGGGCGGATCAGAGCGACCAGCCGCCATCGACCGAGACCGCGGCGCCGGTGACGAAGGCGCCGAGGTCGGCGCTCATCCAGAGGACCGCCTCGGCGATCTCCTCGGGCCGGCCCAGGCGGCCGACCGGCTCCAGGTCGATCGCCTTCTGGATGTCGCCCCCGGTGAAGCGGTCCATCATCGGCGTCGCGATGTTGCCCGGCAGGACGGCGTTCACCCGGATGTTGGCGCTGGCGTAGTCGAGGGCGGCCGACTTGGTGAGGCCGATGACAGCGTGCTTCGAGGCCGCGTAGCTGGCGCCCCCCGCGACGCCCCGGATGCCGGCACCCGACGCGGTGTTCACGATCACGCCACCGCCCTGGCGCAGCATCTGCGCGATCTCGTGCTTCATGCAGACGAAGGTGCCGCGCAGGTTGATGTCGAGGATGCGGTCCCAGTCCGCCAGGGCGATCTCCGCCACCGGTGCCGCGACGTTCTCGACGCCGGCATTGTTGAAGGCGATGTCGAGCCGGCCGAAGGTCGCCACCGTCTCGGCGATCGCCGCCTCCACCTGCTCGGGCCGCGCGATGTCGCAGGCGAGGACCAGTCCCTCGCCGCCGGCCTCCCGAACCGCCTCCGCGGTCGGCTGCAGCGCGTCCGCGGCCCGATCGAGGATGGCGACCCGGGCGCCTTCCCGGGCGAAGGCGACGGCCGTGGCCTGCCCGATGCCGCTGGCGGCTCCGGTGACGAGGGCGACACGGCCGGTGAATCGATCGGGACGGGACATGGCGGGACCTCGCGAGTTCGGAGAGCGCGGCGCCCCGGATGGGTGACGGTCCGATGACGGTGTCGCCATCGGCCCCGCGACCCGGAGCGTCCGCCTCGATGTAGGCGGCGAGACCCGGAGGCGTGAGCCGGCAGCGCCTCACCAGAGCGATGAACACCGCTCATCGTGGCGGGCGGACGCGACGGGGCCTAGAAGCCGAGGGGGCGCATCTCGCGGATGAGGGCCGTGAGCAGGCGCAGGCCGGTCGGCAGCTGGCGGCGTCCCGGATAATAGAGGTGGAAGGCGGCGCCGGCCGGGGACCAGTCGCCGAGGACACACCGGAGCGCGCCCTCCCGGACCAGCGGCGTCACGCAGGGCTCGGGCAGGTAGGCGAGGCCCGCTCCGGCCCGGGCGAGGGCGACCGCGAGGCCGGTCTGGTCGAGCGTCAGCGCCCCCGGCACATCGACGGCGATGGCCTCGCCCTGCCGCTCGAACTCCCAATGGTAGATCCGGTCGTCGCCGAGCCGGACGCGCAGGCCGCGATGGGCGAGAAGGTCGTGGGGATGCGCCGGGACCCCGAAGCGGTCCAGGTAAACGGGCGCGCCCACCACGACCCAGCGGATGTCGGCGGAGAGGCGCTGGGCGACCATGTCCTCCGGGACCGTGTCGCCGTAGCGGATCCCGGCATCGGCGCCCGCGTCGACCACGTCGAGCAGGCTGTTCGACACGCGCACATCGATCGCGATGTCCGGGTAGCGGGCGAGGAAGACGGGAAGGACCGGTGCGAGAAGGAGTTCGCTCGCATGCTCCGGAACGTTGAGGCGCACATGCCCGGCCGGCGCGCCGCGATGGCGGTTCAGCGCCTCGACGGCCTGCCCGATCGCCAGGAAAGGCCCGTCGAGCGACGCGAAGAACTCCTCGCCAGCGGCGGTGAGGGTGACGCTCCGGTTGGTCCGGTTGAGAAGCCGGACGCCGAGCTGCGTCTCCAGGCCCTTGAGGGCATGGCTCAGGGCCGAGGCGCTGACGCCGAGTTCCAGGCCCGCACGCCGGAAGCTGCGATGCTTCGCGATCGCCAGGAAGGCCCCGAGGGCCGGCAGACTGGGACGAGGGGGCGGCACGGAACGGTTGTGCCGGCGCGCAGACGCCGACGCAAGGACCATGAGCGCGCCTCATTCTCACGCGGCACCGGGATCCGGGGCGACAATGCGCTCGGCCTCAGGCCGCCGAGGCGATCGCCGTGGAGGCGCGGCGGACCTTGCCGGCGCCTTCGAGGAAGGCGTGGGCGTCCTCCTTGCGCTCGAAGACGTGGGGGGCGAGGCCGCGGCGGTTGAGGGCCTCCTCCATCTTGAGGCGCAGGAAGGCGCTGGTCGCGTAGCGGGTGGTGGTGAGATAGTAGTTCGCCTGCAGGTATTGGATCATGTGCGCATAGTCGTCGTACAGGTTCTCGTTGATGCGGAACCCGTCATGGTTGACGACCGTGTTGACCCGCTGGCCGGCCTTCTTGCAGGCGCCCACCAGCACCATGCGCAGATCATCGAGGTCGCTCTTGGCACGGGCGTGCCAGCCCTCCAGGTTCACGAACAGGATGTTGCGCTCGGTGTCGTAGCTCACCCGCTCGGCGAGGTTGAGGTTCAGCAGGTCGGCCAGCAGTTCCATCGGCTCGTCGCGGAACAGGCGGGCATCCATCGGCATCGGCTGCTTGATGATCGGCCGGAAACCCATATGGGGCAGGATGTCCCGCTCGATCTCGATGCCGGGCGCGACCTCGATGAGTTCCAGCCCCTCGTCGGTGAGCTGGAAGACGCAACGCTCGGTGACGTAGATCACCGGCTGGGCACGCATCTGCGCATAGTGCCCGCTGAAGGTGATCTGCTCCACCTGCGGCAGGAATTTCTGCGAGCGGCCTTCCGTGACGATGCGGAGCTTGCCGTCCTCGATCACGGTCTCCAGCCCGCCCACCGTGAAGGTGCCGGCGAAGACCACGGAGCGGGCGTTCTGGCTGATGTTGATAAAGCCGCCGCAGCCGTTGAGGCGGCCACCGAACATGCTGGTGTTGACGTTGCCGTGCTGGTCGCACTCGGCGAGGCCGAGGCAGGTCATGTCGAGGCCGCCGCCATCGTAGAAGTCGAACATCTGGTTCTGATCGATGACGCAGTCGGCGTTCGTCGCCGCGCCGAAGCTCGACCCGGAGGCGAGGACGCCGCCCACCGCACCGGCCTCGGTGGTCAGGGTGATGTAGGGGGTGACCTTCTCCTCGTTGGCCACCGCCGAGATGCCCTCGGGGGCGCCGACGCCGAGATTGACGACGCCGTTGGGCGGCAGCTCGAAGGCCGCGCGCCGGGCGATGACCTTGCGGGCGTCGAGGGGCATCTTCTTCATGCCGCTCACGGGCACGCGGATCTGGCCGGCCAGCGCCGCATCGTGCTGCACGCCGTAGTTCATGCGGTGCATCTCGGGCTCGGCCAGGACGACGCAATCCACCAGGATGCCGGGGACGCGGACGTCCTTGGGCAGCAGGAAGCCGTCATCGACGATGCGCTCGACCTGGGCGATGACGATGCCGCCGTTGTTGCGCGCGGCCATGGCCTGGGCGAGGCAGTCCAGGGTCAGCGCCTCCTTCTCGAAGGAGATGTTGCCCGACGGGTCGGCCGAGGTGCCGCGGATGAAGGCGACGTCGATCTTGGTGGCCGTGTAGAACAGCCACTCCTCGCCATCGACCTCGACCAGCTTGACGATCTCGTCCTGGGTCACGGTGTTGACCCGGGCGCCGCCGTGGCGCGGATCGACGTAGGTGTGCAGGCCCACCTTGGAGAACAGTCCCGGCTGGCCGGCGGCGCAGGCCCGGTAGAGCTGCGAGATTACGCCCTGGGGCAGGTTGTAGCCGAGGATCTTGTTCGCCTGCGCGGCCTTGGCGACCTTCGGCATGCGGCCGAAATTGGCGGCGATGACGCGCTTCAGCAGGCCCTCGTGGTGCAGGCGCCCGGTCCCGAGGCCTTTGCTGTCGCCCGCCCCCGCCGTCATGATCAGGGTGAGGTCGCGGGGCGCGCCGGTGTCGACGAAGCGCTTCTCCAGGGCGGCATGCAGCGCCTCAGGGATGCAGCTCTGGACGAACCCCGTCGTGGTGACCACGTCGTTGTGCCGGATCAGCGCGATCGCCTCGCCAGCCGTGATGACCTTGTTTTTCTTCATGAACCGGGCCGTCCTCCACACCCCAGGCCGGCGACGGGCGACAGGTCAGGACCTGCAGCAGGACGCGCACGGGGAAGTCTTATTCTGGCGCGCGAGCGTAAAGATCCCTAGGAAGCTTCGCAAGGGCGCTTCAACTGTCGTTGCAGCGCAATTTGATCTTGGTGCAATGCAAATTTTTCAATCGAGCATCAAACTGAACTGAAAGCGAGGCTGCAAAAGATTTCACGTTCCTGCAGCCCAACCGCACCAAGACGGAACGATGCCTCCGATACGGCCAAGATTATTCAAAATACTCTTGGGGTGCGCCTCCTTCGTGGGCCCCCTTACGCCAGCAGGTAGGTCAGCAGCGCCCGCAACGCGGCCGGGCGCACCGGCTTATGCACGAGTTGCGCCCCGTGCCCGGCGACCTGCGCCTCGATCTCGGGGGAGTGGTTGGCGGTGGTGACGATCACCGGCAAGCGGGATCCGGTGCGGGCCTGGAGATGGGTCGCCACGTCGAGGCCGCAGGCACCGTTGTCGAGATGGTAGTCGAGGATGAGCAGGTCCGGCCGGCGCATCCCCGCCGCCAGCGACGCCTCCACCCCGGCCAGGTCGCGATGGACGCGGACCTCGGCGTCCCAGCTGCGCAGGAGGCGTTCCAGGGCATCGGCGGTGGGCGGATCGTTCTCCACCACGAGCACCCGCGCGCCGGTGAGCCGGGTCGTCACGGGGCTGACCGGAACCGCGCGCTCCGGCGGCGTCAGGCTCACGGGGACGGTCAGGGCCATGCGGGTGCCGTGCCCGACCCGGGAAGCGAGATCGAGGGGATGATCGAGGGCCTGGGCCATGCGGCGCACGATCGAGAGGCCGAGGCCGAGGCCCGGCTCGCCCCCCTCCCCCTCGACGCCGCCCCGGAAGAATTCCTCGAAGACGAGGCTCTGCTCCGCCGGTGCGATGCCGCAGCCGGTGTCGAGCACCTCGATGCGGCAGGCCTCCCCGCGGCGGCGGATCGCCACCAGCACGCCGCCCCGTCGGGTGTAGCGGATGGCGTTCGAGACGAGATTCTGCAGGATACGCTGGAGCAGCATCGGATCGCTCGCCACCGCGAGGTGGGGCCCGCGCACGGTGAGGCGCAGTCCCTTGCGCTCGGCGAAGGGCCGGAAGCTCGCGGCGATGCCGGCGAGAAGCTCGCCGAGGGCCACCGGCTTGATCGCCGGGCGCACCACGCCGGCATCGAGCTTCGAGATGTCGAGGAGGGTCTTGATCAGGTCCTCGATGATCTGGAGCCCGCGCTCGATCTGCCCCGAGATCGCCGCGGCCTCCGGACCGAGGCCGAGGTCGGCCAGGGCCGAGGCCGAGAGCCGGGCCGCGTTCAGCGGCTGCAGCAGGTCGTGACTCGCGGCGGCGAGGAAGCGGGTCTTCGAGCGGTTGGCGTTCTCGGCCTCCTCCTTGGCCGCCACCAGGGCCGCGTTGGAGCGCTCCAGGCGGTGCATCAGCCCGGTCAGTTCCTCGGTGCGGGTGCGGACGCGCCCCTCCAGCATGGTGGCGGTCTGGAACAGGGAGTAGGCCCCGCCCTGCTGGTCCATGCTGCGCTCGACATGGGCCATCAGGGCCGCGTTGATGCGCTCGAGCTTGGCGATGCGCCGCAGGTTCGCGTCCTCCCCCGGGGCGGGGCACGCGGTCTCGGGCGGCAGCCGGATCATGGCTCGACCGCGCCCGGCGCGCCACGCCCGATGGCGATGCCCGTGAAGGTCTGGTTGAGGTGCATCGACCGGTACTGCTCGCCGTAGGTGTCGAAGCCGACGATGGCGTAGCGCCGGTAGAGGTCGACGATACCGTGCCGCACCTGCCGGCTCTCGGCATCGAGGCGGCGCAGCACGCACTCGAAGCCGATGACGAGATCGATGCCGCCCAGCGCCGCGTCGAGGCGGGCGAGTTCGGCCGCCGTGGCCGCCACGATGTCGCGCGGACGCGCCAGGGTGAGCACCACGCCCTCGTCGAGGGCGCAGAAGAAGCTGAGCGAGCCGTCCGCGTTCATGCGCCGGATCGATCGGCAGAAATACTCGCCCCCGACCTTCACGGCGAGCGGATAGGCGGCAAAGCTCATCGGCGACAAGCGCTCGGGATCGAGCCCCACCGCCATGGCGTATTCGCGCGCCGCCGGCTCGGCATTGAGCTCGTGGACGGTACGCTGCTCGTCGTCGGAGGCGGTGACCACGAACTTGGTCCCGGTCGGCTCGAAATTGTCGCTCTTGAAGATCTGGATCGGGAAATCGGACTCCACGAGGAGCAGCACGGCGGCGCGCCGATGGATGCGGCCGTCATGGAGCAGCACCGTCTCGCGGAAGGTGAGGTCGTCGCCCGCCGAGCCACCCACGAGGGGGATGCCGTCCAGGGCCCAGGCGATGGCCGAGACCACAGTCTCCTCGGCGTTGGTGAGCCCGTCGATCAGCGAGAGGGCGAAGCAGCCGCCGGAGGCCGGATCCGCGCCGGCGCCGTCGAGGCTTCGGCGCAGGGCCCGCACGCTGGAGGCGGTCCGCTCCACGTCGAGGTGATCGATGGCGTCCAGGAGCGTGGAGACGATGCGAAAGCCCGCCTTCGGGAAGGCGATGGCGACGAGGCCGCGATCGAGGCCGCCGGCCGGCGAGATGCCGCCCGACATGGTGCAGCCCGCGATGCCCGCCCCCGGAAAGCGCGCGCAGAGCGCGCGATTCAGGGTCTCGACGTCGTAGTCGGCCGAGAAGAACACCACGATCTGGGCGACGGGATGCGGGCCGATGGCGGCGCCGATCTCGGCGACGGCCCCGTCGGCCGCGGCGGCGTCCGTCCACGCCGTCGTGATGCCGCACAGATGCGTGCGCACCTGCGTCCCCTCTGCCACGTTCCATCCCCCCGCTTGCGCGACGCGTGCCGGACTTGACGCCCGGTTCTCCGCGGTGACACGAGTATGTCGGGCGGCCGGTTCCCGCGCAATGCGGCACCGAACAGCTCCGGAACAGGGGCGCACGCACCGGGTGGAACGGGCATGCACCTCCTCATCGTCGACGATCACCCGCTCTTCCGCGACGCCCTCGCCAGCGCCGTGGGCCTCGCCTACCCGGATGCGACGCGGCACGAGGCCGACGGCATCGCCAGCGCCTGCGCCGTGCTGGCAGCGCACCCCGCCATCGAAATCATTCTCTTGGACCTGTCGATGCAGGGCGTGACGGGCTTTGAAGGCCTGCTGGCGATCCGGGCGCAGGCGCCGCGGGTCCCGATCCTCGTCGTCTCCGGCCTCGAGGATCCGCGCATCATCCGGGAGGCGCTGGATCACGGCGCCGCCGGCTTCGTGCCCAAGGCGGTCGACAAGGCGACGCTGACGCGGGCCATCGCCGACGTCCTGGCCGGTGGCCTCTCGGTCCCGGCGAATCTGCCGAACGCGACGCTGCCCGCGTCATCCGCCCGCAAGGCGCCGATCGCCGAGCGGGTCGCGAGCCTCACGCCGCAGCAGGTGCGGGTGCTGGCGATGATCCGCCAGGGCAAGCTCAACAAGCAGATCGCGCACGAACTCCAGGTCGGGGATTCCACCGTGAAGGCGCATGTCTCCGAGATCCTGCGCAAGCTCGACGTCATCAGCCGCACGCAGATCGTGATCGAGACGGCGCTCCTCGACTTCGACCGGATCCTGGCGTCGCCGGAGGGCTGACCGGTCCGGCGCGAGCCTGCGGGCGGCGGGCCCGTTCAGGCCGTGGGCACCTTGGAGCCGCCGTAATGACCATCGACGCGCTCGCCGAAGGCCGGGTCGGTGAAGGGATCCTCGCCGGGGCCGTGGCTTGGCGCGCCCGCGAGGGTGTCCTGGTCGATGTCCACGATGTAGCCGCCGAGATCGACGCTGTAGGTCAGCGCCCGCCAGGGCACGGGATGGTAGCTCTCGCCGAGCCCGAGGAAGCCGCCGAACGAGATGACGGCGTAGGCGACCTGGCCGGAGACCTTGTCGACCATGAAGTTGTAGACGGTCCCGATATGCTCTCCCGCGCGGCTGTAGGCGGCGGTGCCCTCGACCTTGTTCGAGGCGATCAGGCGCCGGGTCTCGTCGATCGCGACACCCTCGGCCGAGGGATCGAGTTCCATCGAGCCGGTCGGGCGGATGCTGCGCTCGTTCGGGAGGTCCGTCGGCATGCGCATTCCTCTTGCAGAGTGGCGTCTCGGGGCGAGGGCGCCGGATGCGGCACTCGACCGGACAAGCCGCCACCCGCGCGGGGGTTCCGGACTCAGGCCCGCTCGTCCACCGGCACGCCGGTCTCCTCGGCCACCTCGATCTGGCGCACGGCCACCCGCTGGCGCATCCCGCGGCTCGCCAGCAGCATCTCGAACCCGAAGACCATCAGGGCGCTCAAGGTGCAGAGGATGGCGAGGCCGAACAGCACGAACAGGATGTCCGCGACGGTGGCGTCCCGGAGGGCTCCGACGAACAGCGTCAGAACGGCTCCGCAGGTGGCAACTCCGCCCAGAGCTCCGAGGATCACGGCGGCATCGAGGGCGAGGGAGCGCCGGCGCAGGGCGTTCATGCGTCGCGCGAGGCGGACCTGCTCGAGACCCGAGGCGCCGTCGATCGCTTGCGAGATGCGCTCCGCCTGATCGGCCACCCGAGCGAGGCGCGTGCCGAAGACGTTGAGGAGCGTCGCGATGCCCGACAGCAGGAAGACGGGCGTCAGGGCGATCTGGATGATGTGGGCCGTGCTGTCGAGGGACGAGGCGACGGAGCTGTCGAACATGAAGGGGCGATCGCGACCGGGACGGAACCCTGGCGCAACGTTCGAGGACGCGGGCGGTTCGGGGGCGTCCGTCAGATCAGACCGGCATCCGCGCGGCCGTCGGGACCCGTCTGGGCCTCGATGGAGACCAGCGTGCCGAGGCCGATGATGAGCGCGACGGCGGCGCCGAGCGAGAGCGTGAAGGCCAGGAGGATCATGCTCCCGGTTTCGTCGATCGCCCTTAAGGTTCGGTGATCCCCCGGCCGCCGCCCCGTCCCGAAATCGGCCGAAGTGGCCCCGCAACGGGTCCCGACACCGAAGTTTCCGTCGTGCGCTCCCGTTCGACCGGTGAAATCTTCATTGTGGCGGGAAATTCTTGATCGTGGCGGGAAATTCTTGCGCCCGGGCCGGCGCCCCTGGGCAGTCGGCCCGGCTCAGGCCGGCATCGCGTCCTCGCACGTCGCCCGAGCCGTGTCCGCGATGGGGGTCCGTGCCGGAGGGCGCACCGGCCCGGCGCCGCCGGAATTCCCTTAAAGCACTGCAGAGCCATGACTTTCCGCGGATAGCCCCCGACCGCCGTGACCAGGGCTCGCTTCGACTTCAGGCCGAAGTACAGGGCGACGCCGCTGAAGTTCTCATCCCAGTCGCGGCGATCTCACCTCGGCAGGGAGCGGCCTCGACCGGATCTGAGCCGCCGCGCCTGTGGATGACGGGCGCGCCGAGGGCGGTTTTCCCTTGGAACGCTCGCGGCACCGCTTAGTTGTTGCAGCTATGCGCTGCGAGGCCACCGGCCGTGGGCGTACCGGCGCTCACCGTCGACATCCGGAGGAACACCCCATGGCAAAGAGCACCACCAAGACCGCCGAGAAGGCCGCCCCCAAGGCTGCCCCAAAGGACGCCGAGAAGCCTGCCGCCAAGGGCAAGAAGGTCGCCGCGCCGAAGGGTGATGGCGCCAAGCCGAACGCCCTGCAGCAGCCGCTGAAGCCCTCCTCCGAGCTCGCCGCCGTCGTCGGCGACGCCGCCCTGCCGCGCGGCGAGGTGGTCAGCAAGGTCTGGGAATACATCAAGAAGCACAACCTCCAGAATCCCGAGAACAAGCGCGAGATCCTGGCCGACGACAAGCTGAAGAAGGTCTTCGGCAAGGATAAGTGCACCATGTTCGAGATGAACAAGCACTTGGCCGCGCACCTCAAGTCGGCCTGATCCCAGAGGTCTGAACGCACCATCCCGGATCGGCGTCGGGGAGGGGGTGTCCCCTCCCCTGGCCGACCGGCCTTCATCGCCTGAAGGCGACCGGGCTCAGCCCCGCGCACCCGCCCGGCGCGTCCGGCGCTCGACCTTGCGGGTCGCCGTCTCTCGGAGATGACGCTCGATCTCGCCGTTGGCCCGGGCCCGCATCGTGCGCATGGCCTCGGCATCGTCGAAGGTCTCGGGAAAGCGCCGCGACAGCCAGAGATAGGCGCTGGCGAGCTTCACCGTCCGTTCCTGATAATCCAGTTCGCCCGCGAGGTTCGCCCGCAGGGCCGGAACCGTCGTGCCTGCCGCCCGGGCCTGGGTCCAGCGCTCCAGCATGCTGAGGGAGACCGGGTCGCGCCGGTCCACCGGGCAGACCGAGAACGCGAACTTCTCGGCGATGGGCAGCCGCGCCTTGTCGACCACGCGGGCAATCTCCAGGATTTCCTCCAGGGCCGAGGGTTGGAACGGCGAGCCGGCGTAGAAGGTGGCGCGGGCGAAATGCGCCAGCACCTCGCGCAGGCTGTCGGTCCGCATCTCCTCCGCCACGGAATTGATCGCGATGAGGTCGGGGCGCACGTAGAAGCGCGTGTCGGCGGCCGGCGCCGTGGGCGCACCGGCCAACGCCGCCCGGATCGGCTCCAACCCGGTCTCGTCGACGGCGGCGACGTAGCCCTCGTCCTGGTGCCCGAACCGGCCCGCGCGGCCTGCGATCTGGCGGATCTCCGAATTGGTCAGCGCCCGCTCGCCGACCCCGTCCCACTTGCGCACCGCCGAGAAGACGATCCGCTTCAGCGGGCCGAGGTTGAGGCCCATGCCGATGGCGTCGGTGGTGACGAGGACGTCGGCCTCGCCGGCCCGGAAGCGCGCGGCCTCCGCGCGCCGCACCTCCGGCGAGAGCGCCCCGTAGATCGTGGCCACCCGGTGACCGGCCGCCACCAGGATCTCGCGGTTCTCATGGACGGCCCGGCGCGAGAAGGCCACCACCGCATCGCCCGGCATCACCTTCTCGATGGGAACGGGCGTATCCTGCAGCACCAGCGGCGTCTTGCGCACGAAGGTGATCACTTCGAGGGACTCGTTGGCCGCCTCCGCGGCGCGGCGCACCGCGGCCAGCGCATCGTCCGAGCCGCAGACCACCACGGTGCGGGCGGCGACGCCGAACAGGGCGTTGGTCCAGGCCCAGCCCCGATCGGGATCGGCGATCATCTGGATCTCGTCGATCACCGCGACGTCGACGGGCCGCGTGAGGTCGGCGGTCTCGATGGTGCGGGCGGTGTGGGTCGGGTTGAGGTCGCCCAGCGTCTCCTCGCCCGTCACCATGCCGGCGCGCAGGCCGCGCTCGGCCAGGGCCTCGTAGTTCTCCAGCGCAAGGAGACGCAGGGGTGCGAGGTAGGTGCCGGTCTCGGCCGCCCGCAGCATCTCCAGGGCCGCGTAGGTCTTGCCGGAATTGGTCGGGCCCATGTGGAAGATGAGGCGCCGGCCGAGGCGCCGGGCCGCGGTGAACTTCTCGATGTAGGCACCGAAGCCGACCTGGTCGCGCAGGCGGCGCAGGCGGGAATCCTCCCGCGCCACGGTGCGGGCGCGGGCGCGGACCCCCTTCAGGGTGTCGGTGAGCGACTGGTTCAGGTTGGGCGAGAGGAGGAAGGCGCGCGAGCGCAGCGAACGGTCGAGATGGTCGATATAGGTGGCGGCATCGGCGCCCACCGCGCGCAGGTCCTCGGCGACCTGATCACGCAGGCGCTCCACGGCGCGCCGCAGGGACTTGGCCGTCTGCAGCCCCGCCTCGGCAACGGCAGCCCGGAGATCCTCGAGGCGCCAGGTCGGATCGTTGCGATGGGCCATGCCGGACAGGATGCCGGCGACGCCCGTCTCGGGCTTCGCGTCGATCCGCAGGTCGAGGCGCCCGCCATCGAGGACAGGGATCACGGTCCGGATGGTCCAGGCGATGCTGCCGTCCCGCATCACCGCGGCGCGCAGGCTAGGAATCGCCTTCCTGACAGCCGCGACTCCGCCCTCCGCGAAGGCGCGCCGCGCCTTCAGTTCGTGCAGGGCCTTGGCGACCACCGAATCCTCGACGAGACCGCCGTAATCCGGCAGGCCGAGATGAAGGCGCAGGGCCTCCACCTCGACGCTCCGGGGCGGCAGGCCGAGGCGGACCGCCGCCTCCAGCAGAATCTCGTTGGTCGGTCGCGCACGCTTGCGGGCCATGGGCCTCTCGTCGGGGAGTCTCGATCCGCCGCGGACGGACGACCGGGCCGCATCAGGGTGCGCGGGACGCGACCCAAAAAGCAACGGCTCCGATCAGCGCAAGGCTTTCCGTGCGCCGCGCAGTCGGACTCAGGCGGCGCGCTGGTTGATCTGACGCTCCGCCATGGCGGTGAGCAGGTGGTCGGTGGCCTTCTCCTCGTCGAGGTTCTGCTGGAGCACGCCGGCACAATCGTCCCGTCCGAGGCGCTTGGCCCAGGCGATCAGCGTGCCGTAGCGGGTGATCTCGTAGTGCTCCACCGCCTGGGCCGAGGCCACGAGGGCCGCGTCCAGCACATCCTTGTCGGCGATCTCGCCGGCCACCTCGTTCGCCTCCTCGATGATGCCGTTGATCGCCGGACAGGTCACCGCCTTGGGGCTGTGGCCGTGCATCTGGAAAACCTTCTCCAGGCGCAGGATCTGGTTCTCGGTCTGACGCAGGTGGGTCTCGAAGCCCTGCTTCAGTTCCGGATGCGTCGCCTTGGCGATCATCTTGGGTAGCGCCTTCGTGATCTGGTTCTCCGCGTAATAGATATCCTGGAGCGTGTGGACGAAGAGGTCGTCGAGGGTTTTGATATCGCGGGTGAACAGGCCCATGGATGCCTCCCTTGGCGTTTCGTGCGAAATCGAAGGGGTCTGCCTCCGGGGGCGGCCCCAGCCCGGCCGCGTTCCGCCGGACGATCGGGATCCGAGGGGTGCACCTCGCGATCGCCACCGGCCGCTACGGGACCATCCGAGCATGACCCGAGAACCCGCCAGCCGCGCCCGGTGTTCCCGAGACCGAGATCAGGCGAAGACTGCATTACAACTTATAGATCGCAGGTGAAAAACTTCGAAATTACAAAATCATCAGCCAATGGTCTTTTTGACGCCGTCTTGATCCACGTTATTTAAGGCTCCGCTTCGCTCTTGCTAACCCAGTGCGGGGCCGGACCGGTGCCGGTGCGTGTCGGGGCGGATCGCCCCGCTCGGCGATGGGTCGTCGACCCCTGCGCGACCACACACGTCAGGGAAGCGAGACGATGCACGAGAATTCCGCCGGACCGGCCGCATTCTGGGCCTCGGTGGCGAACGACGTCACGTCGCGGGTCGAGCCGGTGCTGACCCGCGACAGCAAGGCCCGAGAGGGCGTGATCGAGTATCTGCGTGACCTCGAAGCAGTGGCCCTGCGCGACGGCAGCAGCCGCGAAGCCCTGCAGGTGATCGCCTCGGGCCGGCGCCTGCTGGGCGACCGGAACGATACCCCGCCCGCCGAGATCGCCCGCGCGGTGCGGGCGGCCCTGATTTGAACCCGAGCCGGGCGCCCGAGGCGTCCGGCTCACGCTGATGCCCCCGAGCGGCGATGCCGCTCAACCGGGCGGCGGCCCCAGGGCCGCCCGCGTGAACGCATCGGCGCCGATCTCGTCGGTGCCGTTCATCCCGAGGCTCTCGATGAGCCGTCCGCGTGCGCGGCTGACACGGCTCTTCATGGTGCCCACGGCGACGCCGCAGATCTCCGCCGCCTCCTCGTAGGTGAAGTTCTGCGCCCCCACGAGCACCAGGGCCTCGCGTTGGCTGAACGGCAAGTCGTTCAGGGCCTCCTGGAACTCGCGCATCTCCACCCGGATCTCCTGCTCGGGCAGGCTCGTCAGGCGCCCGGCCAGCGCCCCGTCGGCATCCTCCACCTCGCGCTTGCGCTTGCGCTGCTCGGAATAGAACAGGTTGCGCAGGATGGTGAACAGCCAGGCCGTCAGGTTGGTGCCCCGGGTGAAACTGTCGGCCTTGGTCCAGGCCCGCACCAGGGTGTCCTGGACGAGGTCGTCGCTGCGGTCGAGATCGTAGGTCAGCGAGAACGCGAAGGCCCGCAGGGCCGGAATCGCACCGAGCAGGAGTTCGCGCATCTCGTCATCGGCGCCCTGCGGCGTGCCGACCGGAAGGGACATCGCGTTGGTCATGAGGATCCTCGCGTGGTGCTGCGGGCGGCCAGATCGGCGAGGAGGGCGTCGAAGCGGTCGGGGAGCGGCTGATCCAGCACCTCGGCATAGAGGAGGCGCAGGTTTCGTCCGATGCGCCGGCGGGCCTCCACCGTCATGCGGACCTCGCTTTCGCGGGCCCGGAACGACGGGGCCGGCGCGACGTCCGAAGCGCGCGTGCGTGCGACCGCGGATGCGCCTGCCTCGGCGCGCGCAGCCGTCATCGTTTCCGATGTCTCCGCGGCCCCGCGGGACGCCCCTGACGGCGTGGCGAGGGAGAGATCGCCGGGATCTGTGCTGCGATGCGGGTCGCTCGAATCAATGCTCATTGCTGCTCATCGCTCGACGGCCGCGGCCGGTGAGTCCGGAGCGCCGTCATTTCGGCGGCCGTGCTACGGCTGCGCGATTTAACGACCTCTGAAAAAAGCATTCATCTGATCTTAAGCTGCCGAATGCAGGCGAAAGACCAAGAGCATTAAATAGAAACAGTCAGAAACAAATGCGATACATCAGCGAAGCTTCGCCGTTATGGTTCTATAGTCGCACAATCCTGTCGCCAAGCTGAACAATACAGCGGCAGCGTCGAGCCTCGGGACCCAGCCCCGCCGTGCCCTTCCGACCGAGGCCTGATACCGGCATGGCCCGGGGTTTGCGCGCGTCGCCGAACCCTCGTTCCAGCCAGCCGGAAGCGCCCATGAGCCTCGACGTGCCCGATCTCGACCGTGTCGTTCGCGAGATCGCCGACGAGATGCGGGCGCGGCCGGACCGGGGCGAGGTGGCGACCTACATCCCCGAACTCGCCGGCGCCGATGCCAGGGCCTTCGGCCTGGTGGTGATCGATGCCGAGGGGCGGATCGCGGCCGGCGGCGACAGCGACGAACCCTTCTCGATCCAGAGCATCTCCAAGGTCTTCACCCTGACCCTGGCCCTCGGCATGGCCGGCGACCGGCTCTGGCGGCGCGTCGGGCGCGAACCCTCGGGCAGCCCCTTCAACTCCATCGTCCAGCTGGAGCGCGAGCGCGGCATCCCGCGCAATCCATTCATCAATGCCGGAGCGATCGCGGTCACGGACCTGATCCTATCCGGACACCAGCCGCGTGAGGCCATCGGCGAGATCCTGCGCTTCATGCAGTTCCTGGCACAGGATTCCAGCATCGCCATCGACGAGGCGGTGGCCGCTTCCGAGTTGCGGACGGGTTTCCGCAACATGGCCCTCGCCCACTACATGAAATCCTTCGGGGTGCTCGACAATCCGGTCGATTTCACCCTGGGCGTCTACTTCCATCACTGCGCTATCAGCATGTCCTGCCGACAGCTCGCCCAGGCGGGCCGCTTCCTCGCGCATTCGGGGCGCAACCCCCTGACGGGGTTGTCCGTGGTGTCACCCGAGCGGGCGCGCCGCATCAACGCGGTGATGCTGACCTGCGGGCACTATGACGGCTCGGGGGAATTCGCCTATCGGGTGGGACTTCCGGGCAAGAGCGGCGTCGGTGGCGGCATCCTGGCGATCGCGCCGGGCAAGGCCTCGATCGCCGTGTGGTCGCCCGGCCTCGACGCCTCGGGCAATTCCCATCTCGGACGGATCGCCCTGGAGATGCTGACCAAGCGGCTGGGCTGGTCGATTTTCGGGGCCTGATGGCCGCGGGCCTCGCGGCCTGGATCGCCCTGCCATCCGAACAGGCAAAAAGAAGGGCCCGCCGCGCGGAACGCGGCGGGCCCTGCCTAGTCTCTCGGCAAATGAGCCGGAAAACTGCCTAGAACTTAGGCGGCCGCCTGCTGGCTGGTCTCGGTCGGAACCGAGGAGATGGTCTTCAGGATCTGCGAGGCGATCTGGTAGGGGTCCCCCTGGCTGTTGGGACGGCGATCTTCCAGGTAGCCCTTGTACGCATTGTTGACGAAGCTGTGCGGCACGCGGATCGAGGCGCCGCGATCGGCGACGCCGTAGCTGAACTGGTCGATCGCCGCCGTCTCGTGCTTGCCCGTCAGACGCATGTGGTTGTCGGGGCCGTAGACGGCGATGTGGTCGTCGAGGTTCTCCTTGAAGGCCGCCATCAGGGCTTCGAAATACGCCTTGCCGCCGACCGTGCGCATGTGCTCGGTCGAGAAGTTGGCGTGCATGCCCGAGCCGTTCCAGTCCGTCGCGCCGAGCGGCTTGCAATGGTACTCGACGTCGATCTCGTAGGTCTCGCACAGGCGCTGCAGCAGGTAGCGGGCGACCCACATCTCGTCGGCGGCCTTCTTGGAGCCCTTGCCGAAGATCTGGAACTCCCACTGGCCCTTGGCCACCTCGGCGTTGATGCCCTCGTGGTTGATGCCGGCATCGAGGCAGAGATCGAGATGCTGCTCGACGATCTTGCGCGCGATGCTGCCGACTTCCTTGTAGCCGACACCGCAGTAATACGGCCCCTGCGGAGCGGGGTAGCCGGAGGCGGGGAAGCCGAGGGGACGGCCGTCCTTGTAGAAGAAGTACTCCTGCTCGAAGCCGAACCAGGCGCCATCGTCGTCCAGGATGGTGGCGCGCTTGTTGGAGGCGTGCGGGGTGACGCCATCCGGCATCATGACTTCGCACATCACCAGCACGCCGTTCTTGCGCGTGGAATCGGGGAAGTGGCGCACGGGCTTCAACATGCAATCGGAGCTGCCGCCTTCGGCCTGCATCGTCGAGCTGCCATCGAAGCCCCAAAGCGGAAGCTGCTCAAGGGTCGGGAACGCTTCGAATTCCTTGATCTGGGTCTTACCGCGAAGGTTCGGCACCGGAGTGTAGCCGTCGAGCCAAATATACTCGAGTTTGTATTTCGTCATTCCGAGCCTCTCGTCCTGAAGCGATGCGACATCCCAGGACACCTGACGGGATTCGCAGCCATTGCTGGCTGGAGCGGCCTAAGCAACGTTCGCGCCAATCAGTCCCGGTTCGCGCCTGCGGCATATGGGCCGGGGCGGCCTCGCGTGAGACTTCGTTAACGGATCCGCACTAGCGCTGAGCGGATCAGGAGATCGCGATGCGCAGACGGGTGAGCGCCGCGCTTGCCGGCGTTGCCCTGATTGCCCTCGCGGCATCGGGGCTCGGATTACGCACCTCGGGTGCCGGCGAGCCGGAACAGGCGGATGTCAGCACGCTGCAGGCCGAGCTGTCGGCGCTGCGCGAGGCCTATCGGCGCGTCGACGAGGTGGTCCACCCGCCCGAAAATCCCTACAGCCCGGCCAAGGCCGCCCTCGGCCAGCGCCTGTTCTTCGATACGCTCCTCTCGGGCGAGCGCACCATGAGCTGCGCCAGCTGCCACCTTCCGACCCAGTCGTGGAGCGACGGCCGCCCCCGCGGCATCGGCGAGACCGGCGCGACGATGAAGGTGCGCACGCCGACCCTGCTCGACGTGGCCCAGAACCCGATCCTCGGCTGGGACGGCAAATTCCACGACCTCGAGAACGTCGCCTTCACGCCGATCACCAGCGCCAGCGCGATGAACCTGCCCGAGGCGACCTTGCTCGCACGGCTGAGAGCCGATCCCGGCTACGTCCGCGCCTTCGTCGCGGCGTTCCCCGAACGCTCCGCGGCGGGCGGCCCGGAGGAGGCGATCAGTCGGCGGACCGTCGAGCTGGCGCTGGCGACCTTCGAGCGCTCCATCGTCTCCGGCGAGGCGCCGTTCGATCGCTGGGTCGCGGGCGACGCTCGCGCCATCGGCCCGAATGCGAAGGCCGGGTTCGCGCTCTTCAACGGCAAGGCGCAGTGCGCCGGCTGCCATTCGGGCTGGACGTTCACGGACGGATCCTTCCACGACATCGGCGTCGGCACCGGGGCGGATGTGGGACG
Source organism: Methylobacterium sp. AC690 (assembly GCF_979256535.1). Lineage (NCBI taxonomy): Bacteria > Pseudomonadati > Pseudomonadota > Alphaproteobacteria > Hyphomicrobiales > Methylobacteriaceae > Methylobacterium > Methylobacterium sp. AC690. Next base: position 397,220 of record NZ_CEEDOX010000001.1, read on the forward strand.
GGCCGCATTCTTCCCGGATTCGGTGCAGCTGCGCTACGCGTTCAAGACTCCGACCCTGCGGGACGTCGCGGAGCGCGGACCCTACATGCATGACGGCTCGCTGGCCTCCCTGCGCGAGGTGATCGACCTCTACGATCGCGGCGGGATCGCCCGGCCGAGCCGCTCGCCCGCGATCAAGCCGCTGGGGCTGACCGACGCCGAGAAGCGCGACCTGATCGCGTTCCTGAAGACCCTGAGCGCCGACGGTACGGCCAGCCTCAAGGGTCCGCCCCGTCTCAACTGAAGGATCGGCCTTCGCCAGGGACGCTCCCGGGGTGGATACGCGCGTCAGCGGAAGAGCGGCAGACCGGCCCCGAGGAGGCCGAGCCCGCCGAGGAGAAGGCGCCCGGACCAGCGTTCGAGGGCGTCCGCCCGGCTCGGCGCGCGCGTCGCCGCGTAGGACAGACCGGTCCCCACCATCAGGCTCGACAGGCTCAGGGTCGCGATCATCGGGCTCTTCGGGTCGAAGCGGGGCGTTCCCCGGCTTAGCCCCGAGCGGATGAGCGGACCATGTCCGTGCGCAGGCTTTCCGACGGCATCGTTACCGAACGGTTACACGGCCGTCGTGCATTCGACCGGTCAGATCGGGATCACGGCCGATGCCCGCAAGCAACAGGTTAACCATTTGGAAAGGACTGTTAACAAGTTCCTTCCGCAAACCAGCGAAGGCGCGTAGTTTTCATCGCGCCGGCAAGCCCCCGCGCCGGTGTCGTGAACAGGGCTTCCCTCCATGCTCCCCGGAAGACGTTGGCTGCCCCGCGCCGCAGTCATGGTGATGACGGCTGTCCTCACGGTCGCGGGCTCCAGTTCCGCGCTGGCGCATGTGAAATGGTTCTGCGCCTACGACCTCGTCGGCGCGCCCCGCGACCTCGGCGAGGTCCTGTGCTCGGATTTCGAGAAGCTGGTCGGCCTCTCCGTGTTGGCCCTGATGGTGGGTGGTCTTCTCGAGGGAACGGTGCTGGGGGCAGCACTCATCCGATCCCTCGACCGGACCACGGCCTGGGCACGCGAGAACACCGAACTCCTGTTCCGTGCGGTTCTGGGCGGATTCTTCGTCGCGCTCTGGACGCTCGGCGGCATCATCCTGACGCCCGAGCTGAAGACGACCAGCACCGCGCTCCCGTGGTTCCAGCTCGCCATCGCGGCCGGCTTCCTGTGGCGGCGAACCATGCCGCTCTCGGCCCTCGGCATCGTCGTCCTGTTCACGACCGCCCTGGTCCAGTACGGCGCCTTCCACCTCGCGGATTACCCGGTCTTCCTCGGGGTCGCGGCCTATTGCGCGCTGACCGGCCTCGGCCGCTCCCTGCCCGGCGGCCTCCGCCCCCTCGACATCGTGCGCTATACCGCCGCCATCACGCTGATGTGGGCCTCCGTCGAGAAATGGGCCTATCCGCAATGGTCGTTCCCGCTCTTCATCGAGCATCCGGCGATGACGCTCGGCTTCACGGGCGAGTACTTCATGAAGGCGGCCGGCGCGGTGGAATTCGCCCTGGCGTTCGCACTGGTCTGCACGCCGCTGGTCCGCCGGGTCGCCGCGATCCTGCTGGCCGCCACCTTCATCTCGGCGGTCTTCGAGTTCGGCAAGGTCGACGCCATCGGCCACGCGCCGATCATCGTCGCGATGGTGGCCCTCGCGGCCGACAACGCCGCATCGCCCTATCGCCTCCGCAACCTCGCCCTCACGCCCGTGGGCTACGGGGCGGCCCTGGCGGCCTTCATCGGCCTCTACTACGGCGCCCACGCCGTGCTGCAGGGGTCGACCCTGCTCTGAGGGTCGCCGGCGCGCCGCGCGGGGACGACGGGACGCGCAGCAGGCGGCCCCGACGCGAGCCCGTGCGGCCCACGAATCGGAAGACGGTCGATCACGCCGGATGTCAGCGGCCGTCGACCCGGACGGTGAGCTTCATCTTCGGATGGATTCCGCACAGGACGGCGTAGGTCCCGGGCACGTCGAAGACGACCTGGGTCCGGCTTCCGGGCTTCAGGTCTCCGGAATCGAAGGTGAAGTTCGGCGCGTCGATGTAGACGTGGTGAAGCAGATCGCCATCGTCGTTGACGATCTCCACGCTGGCGCCGCGCGGAACCGTGAGGGCGTTGGGCTGAAAGGCGCGCCCCTTCTGGGACACGTGCAGGCTGGGCGCCCCGCCGGTGGCCCAGGCGAGCCCACCGCTCACGGCACCGACGAGCCCGAAGGCCACGCAAGCAATTGTCGAGGGCCGCATCCGTATTCCGTGTGTCCAACGACGATCAGGATCGAAACGAGCTGCTGCCGAATCACGACGAACAGTCTCGATGCTTAGGAGACTCTCAACCTGCGCAACCATAACATGCCTCGGTGAAAGTCCGGTTAAGCGGATAACCTGCCGGCCCGATCTCAAGATAGCCTTAACGTCTTTCGGCCATCCTGCTGCGGTGGTGGGACGGGACAAGGCTGAATGACATCGCCCGAAGACCCGATGACATCGCGGGCGCGTCCCGGCCGGCGCCTGATGGACGCCGTCGCCGCGATGCTCGGCACGATCCGGGGGCGGATCGTGATCGCGTTCCTCGTGATGAGCGCCATCACGGGGGCGCTCGGGCTTTCCGCGGCGTCGAGCATCCGCCGCGCCGACGAACTCGTCAGCCAGACCTTCGACCGGTCGCTGATGTCCATCAATTATGCCCGGGCCGCCGCCACCGACTTCGCCGGCATGCGCACGGCCGAGGCGCGGCGCTGGATGGTCACCGATCCGTCGGCCCGCACCAGCCTCGACGAGCGCCTCGCCAGCCTGCAGCGCCTCCTCGCCGAGGATCTCGAGATCGCCGTGGAGCGCGCCCAGTCGGAGCGGGCGACCCGCGCGGCGCAGGCGGCCGAGCGCGCGGTCTCCGCGTGGACGGAGGCCCGTGCCAGGATCACCGATTTCGGCCGGAGCGAGGCCGCCTATGCGGAGCTCGACCGGCACGCGGCGGTGGCGGAGGAAAACTTCGATCTGTTCATCAACTATACGGCCGGCGACGGCTTCATCTATCGCCAGCAGGCCCGCGCCATCGTGGCCCGCGAGACCCGGCTCAACCTCCTCGGCACCCTGATCGCCGTGCTGCTCTCCGGCACCGTCGCCTTCTGCCTGGCCCGCCGCATCATGGGGCCGCTCGCCGATGCCTCGCAGGCCGCCACCCGCATCGCGGGCGGCGACCTCAGCGGCACGATGCCGGCCGGCGGGGCCGATGAGGTCGGCACGCTTCTGTCGGCCATGGGCACCATGCGCGACAACATCCGCCACGCGATGGAGAAGGAGGTCGCGCAGCGGATCTCCGCCGAGGACCGCCTCGCCGATGCCCTGGAGACCTCCCGGGAGGGAATCGTGGTCGTGGACGAGGCCGGGCGGATCAGCCTCACCAACAGCCAGGCCGAAGACTACCTCGGATTCGCCGCCGGCGCCCGGCCCGCGGGCGCCACGATCGCCGCCCTCGCGGCGGGCGAGACCGGTCCGGGCAGCCTGGCCCAGGCGCTCCTCGCCACGACCGACGAGCGCAGCGAGCTGCGCCTCGGCGACGGCCGCTGGCTTCGGGTCAGCCGGAGCGCCACGCGCACGGGCGGCTTCATCGCGGTCTGCAGCGACATCACGCTGCTGAAGGAGCAGGAATCCATCCTGCAGGCCACCAACCTGCGCCTCGACACCGCCCTCGACAACATGTCCCAGGGCCTCTGCCTCTTCGACGCCGACGGCTGCCTCACCGTCGTGAACCGGCGCTACTGCGAGATCTTCGGCCTCGCGCCCGGGCAGCTTCCCCTCGGCCTGTCCTATCGCGACGTCGCGGGGCTCAGCGCCGCGCGCGGCGACTACCCGCAGCCCGAGCCCGATGCCTTCGCGCTGGCCCAGGCCGAGACCGCCAGCGGCGGCGCGGTCGATTCCGACTTCCTCCACCTCGGCGACGGGCGCGTGGTCGCGGTCTCGCACAAGGCGGTGCGGGGCGGCGGCCTCGTGGCGACCTACGAGGACGTCACCGAGCGCCGCGAAGCGGATGCCCGCATCGCCTTCATGGCCCGGCACGACGTGCTCACGGGCCTGCCGAACCGGGCGATGTTCGGCGAGCGGATCGAGGAAGCGGTCGCCCATCTCGGACGCGGCAGCCCGTTCGCGGTGCTCTGCCTCGACCTCGACCGCTTCAAGGAAGTCAACGACACCCTCGGCCACCCCGTCGGCGACGCCTTGCTGCGCGCGGTCGCGGACCGCCTGCGTGCCTGCGTCCGCGAGGTCGACACCGTCGCCCGCCTCGGCGGCGACGAGTTCGCGATCATCCTGTCACAGGCCGAGCAGCCCCAGGAAGCCGCCGTGCTGGCCCGGCGGATCGTCGAGGTGGTCAGCGCGCCCTACGACCTCGACGGCCACCGCGCGAGCGTCGGCGTCAGCATCGGCATCTGCTTCGCGCCCGGCGACGGCACCACCTGCGACAAGCTCCTCAAGAATGCCGACGTCGCGCTCTACCGCGCCAAGGCGGACGGGCGCGGAACCTGGCGCTTCTTCGAGGCGGAGATGGATGTCAGCCTCCAGGCCCGTCGCGCCCTCGAACTCGACCTGCGCGAAGCCCTGGCGCGCCAGGAATTCGAGCTGCACTACCAGCCGATCTACGACTTCCGCGCCCGGCGCATCGGCGGCTTCGAGGCCCTGGTACGCTGGCGCCACCCCGTGCGCGGCCTCGTTCCGCCGGGCGAATTCATCGCGGTCGCCGAGGAGATCGGTCTCATCGTGCCGCTCGGCGCCTGGTGCCTCACCACCGCCTGCACCGAGGCGATGCGCTGGCCCGACGGCCTGAAGGTCGCGGTGAACGTCTCGGCGGTGCAGTTCCGCGACGAAGTCATCGTCGAGGCCGTCCGCCAAGCCCTGACGCAGAGCCGCCTGCCGCCGGGACGGCTCGAACTCGAGATCACCGAATCGGTGCTCCTCAAGGACAACCTCGCGACCCTGGCGACGCTCTATGCCCTGCGCCGCCTGGGCGTGCGGATCGCCATGGACGATTTCGGCACCGGCTACTCGTCCCTGAGCTACCTGCGCAGCTTCCCCTTCGACAAGATCAAGATCGACCAGTCCTTCGTCCGCGACATCACCAACAAGACGGATTCCGGGCTCATCGTCCGGGCCGTGATCGGCCTCGGCCTCAGCCTCGGCATGCGCACCACCGCCGAGGGAATCGAGACGGAGGCGCAGTTCGATCGCCTGCGCAGCGAGGGCTGCGACGAGGGCCAGGGCTACTTCTTCGCCAAGCCGAGCCCGGCCTCCGAAGTCCCCAGGGCGATCGAGCGCTGGTCGCGCGGGAACAGCGAGACCGCCCGGGCGGTGGCCTGAAGCCGGCGTCCCGCGCGGCGCGGCCGCCGGGTCCCGCGCCCGTCGGCCGCGCCCCGGCGGCGAGCCCGGATCAGTCGACGACCTTGAGGTCGTCCACGGCGACGTCGCCGTTCTGACTCGAGAAGGTCGGCGCGCGTCCGTTCGACTGCGAGACGCCGCTGATCCGGTGATCGCCGCTGTCATAGGTCGTCCGCTTGCCGTCCCGCTCGATCAGCAGGCGGTGCTTGTCGGGGAAGAACGCGTAGCGCATGTCGTTCTGGCCGCCGCTGGTGGACGGCTGCCCCAGCTCCTGTGGCCACCAGGGATCGGATCCCTTCATCGGCTCCATGGGCTTCATGGGTTCCATGGGCTTCATCGGTTCCATCTCGGGCCTCCCGGCGATCGTTGGGGGTGGACGTCTCGTGTCGTGAAGGCACGGCTACGCCCGAGACCCGCGAAGGTTGCGCGCCGGCAGCGGGAAATCGGGCTTGCGCGCCGCGCATGCCTCTTCCCCTCCGCCCCGAATGCCCGGCCCGCCCCGTCGCTTCCGAACCTTGGCCGCCATTGAATTCGCCGGAACGCGACGGCATATCGCCCACGCTTCATTCTTTCTTCGACATCAGGAGGCGTTCCCTTGAGCGACACCGTGGAACGGCACGAATTCGGTGCCGAGGTCGGGCGTCTGTTGGACCTCGTGGTCCATGCCCTCTATTCCGACCGCGAGATCTTCCTGCGCGAGCTGGTGGCCAACGCCGCCGACGCCATGGACCGGCGCCGCTTCGAGGCGCTGACCGATCAGGCCTCCGCGCTGCCCGCCGATGCCAAGGTCCGCCTCGTCCCGGACAAGGCGGCCCGCACCCTGACCATCAGCGATGCCGGCCTCGGCATGACGAAGTCGGAGCTGGCCCAGAACCTCGGCACCATCGCCCGCTCGGGCACCCGCGCCTTCAGCCAGGCCCTCGGCGACGCCAAGAATGCCGCCGACATCAAGCCCGAGGACAAGCCGAGCCTGATCGGCCAGTTCGGCGTCGGCTTCTACTCCGCCTTCATGGTCGCCGACCGGGTCACCGTGACCTCGCGCCGGGCCGGCTCCGAGGAGGCCTGGACCTGGGCCTCCGAGGGTCAGGGCAGCTACACCCTCGAGCCCGCCACCCGTGCGGAGCCCGGCACCGACATCGTCCTGCACCTCAAGGCGGATGCCGACGAGTACCTGGAGAGCTACCGGCTCGACCACGTCGTGCGCAAATGGGCCGACCACATCACCGTGCCGATCGCGATCCGCGGCGAGGACGGCCAGGAGGAGAACGCCAACCAGGGCACGGCCCTGTGGCGCAAGGCCAAATCCGAGGTCACGCCGGAGCAGTACACCGCGTTCTACCGCCACGTCGGCATGAACTTCGACGAGCCCTGGGCGACGCTGCACTGGCGCGCGGAAGGCGCGCTGGAATTCTCCGCCCTGCTGTTCGTGCCCGGCATGAAGCCGTTCCAGGCGGTGGAGGGCGAGCGCGCCAGCAAGGTGCGCCTGCACGTCCGGCGCATGTTCATCACCGACGAGGCGGAGCTCCTCCCCTCCTGGCTGCGCTTCGTCCAGGGCGTGGTCGACACCGAGGACCTGCCCCTCAACGTCTCCCGCGAGATGCTGCAGGCGACGCCGGTGCTCACCAAGATCCGCCGCGCCGTCACCGGCCGCGTGCTCTCCGAGCTCACCACCCGGGCCAAGGACGCCGAGGGCTACCGCCCGTTCTGGGAGAATTTCGGCCCCGTCCTCAAGGAAGGCATCTACGAGGATCACGAGCGCCGCGCCGAGATCGCGCCGCTCCTGCGCTTCCACTCCTCCGCCGTCGAGGGCTGGACCTCCCTGCCCGAGTACGTCTCGCGGATGAAGGACGGGCAGGAGGCGATCTACTACCTCGTCGCCGACGATGCCGACGCCCTGAAGCGCTCGCCCCAGCTCGAGGGCTTCCGCGCCCGCGGCATCGAGGTGCTGCTGCTCTCCGACCACGTCGACGCCTTCTGGCCCGAGGCCATGGCCCGCTTCGACGACAAGCCCCTGCGCTCGGTCACCCAGGGCGCCGTCGACCTCTCGAAGTTCGTGGGCGAAACGCCCGAGGGCGAAGAGGCCCCGGCCCCCGTCGAGGCCCTGGTCGCGGCCCTCAAGGAGGCCCTCGGCCCCGACGTCTCCGACGTGCGTGCCACCGACCGCCTGGTCGAGAGCGCCGTGGTGCTCTCCGCCTCGGGCCACGGCCCGGACCTGCAGATGCAGCGGCTCCTGCGCCGGGCTGGCCGGGGCGGTGGCGGCATGCCGGTCCTGGAGATCAATCCGCGCCATCCCCTGATCCGCGCGCTCAGCGCCAAGGTCGAGGCGCAGGAAGCGATCGCCGAGGCGGCCGGGACGCTCCTCGATCTCGCCCGGGTCCAGGACGGCGACACGCCGCGGGATCCCGTCGCCTTCGCGCAGAAGATGGCGGCGGCCCTCGCGGCCGCCTGAGTCCGGCCTGCGATCCCAGGGGCGAGTCCGGCGGAGCCTCTTCGCCGGACTTGCCCCGCGTGACGGGCGACGGCGCCGACACGGTTCGATCCGACCGTCGAATCGTCCCCGGTCCGGACCCGGACGGTCCCCCCACCCGAACGACACCCCTCGGCGGGCGTGGCCGTGGGGGACCATGGTGGCCCGGGCGCGCCATGGGGGCCTCGGAGCCGCGACGGCCCGGGCGCGCGGCAGATTGGCCACGGACGCCGGAGGCGACAGGCGCTAGAAGCGCCGCCGATGGATCTTCGCCCCTATCAGCGCGCCAGCCTCGACGCCCTCTACGCGTCCTGGGCTCGGCAGGAAGGCCCCGGCCTCATCGTTCTGCCCACCGGTGCCGGCAAGTCGCTGGTGATCGCCGCCCTGGTGCGGGAGATCCTCGATCGCGCGCCCCGCCATCGCATCGTCGTCGTCACCCACAGCCGCGAACTCATCGCGCAGAACCACCGCGAACTCCTGGCGCTCTGGCCGGCGGCACCGGCGGGCATCTACTCCGCCGGCCTCGGCCGACGCGATGCCGGCGCGCAGGTGCTGTTCTGCGGGATCCAGTCGATCTGGAACCGGACCCGCGACCTCGACGCCTTCGACCTCGTGGTCGTGGACGAAGCCCATCTCATCCCCCGCGAGGCCGAGACCCGCTACGGCCGCTTCCTGGCCGCCCTGCGCGCCGAGCGTCCGGACCTGCGCGTGGTCGGCCTGACCGCCACGCCCTACCGCCTCGACAGCGGACGCCTGGACGAGGGCCCGGGCCGGCTCTTCGAAGCCATCGTCTACGAGGCCAATGTCGGCGACCTGATCCATCAGGGCTACCTCGCGCCGCTCATCTCCAAGGCCACCGCCACGACCCTCGACGTCACGGGCGTGCCGCGGCGCGGGGGCGACTACATCCCGAGCGCCCTGGAGGCGGCCGTCAACCAGGACTGGATCACCCGCGCGGCGGTGGAGGAGATGGTCGGCTACGGGCAGGACCGCCGGGCCTGGCTCGTCTTCTGCGCCGGCGTCGCCCACGCCACGGCGGTGCGCGACGCGATCCGGGCCGAGGGCCACACCTGCGAGACCCTCTCGGGCGAGACGCCCAAGCGGGCACGGGACCGCATCGTCCGGGCGTTCCGCGAGGGCCGGATCCGCTGCCTGACCTCCGTCGGCGTCCTCGCCACCGGCTTCAACGTGCCGGAGGTCGACCTCGTCGCCCTGCTGCGGCCGACCCAGAGCACCGGGCTCTACGTGCAGCAGGTCGGTCGCGCCCTGCGCCGGGCCCCGGACAAGGCGGATGCCCTGATCCTCGACTATGCCGGCCTCGTCCGCATGCACGGCCCGGTCGACATCGTCACCGCGCGCAGCGCCGCCGCGATTCGTGGCCGCGAGGGCGAGATCCGGGCGAAGCCCTGCCCGGGCTGCGGCGCGCTGATTGCCCTCAATGCCAGCACCTGCGAGGCCTGCTGGGTCGAGCCCGAGGCGGACATGGGCGACCCGAGCCACGAGGCCTCCGCCGACGACGCCCATCCGATCCTTTCCCGGCCGATGCCCGTCCGCGCCGAATCGGCCTGGCAGGCCGTCGCCGGCTGGACCTTCGCCAGCCGCGCCGGCTCCGGTTCCGCGGAAGACCTCGCGGTCACGTTCCATCTCCGCGACGGCCGGCAGCACCGGATCGTGGTCGGCCTCGGGCAGGTCGGTTACCCGCGCGAGAAGGCGGTCCAGTGGTGGCGCCAGCTCGGCGGGGATCGCGACGTCCCGATGACGGCGGTCGAAGCCATGGCGGTGCAGGACCAGCTCACCTGCCCGGCCGCCATCGATGTCCGCGCTCAGGGACGCCTCACGGAGACCATCCGCTACCGCTTCCCGGACGGCCGCATCTTCGCCGATACCCGCCGCCTCGACGATCGCGCCGCCTGACGCCCGACGATCCGGCACCGGAACGCCACGCGGGCTTGCGCGGGGCCAACGGCACTGGTAGCGCAAGACGGCACGCCGGTTTAGCTCAGCTGGTAGAGCAACCGCCTTGTAAGCGGTAGGTCGCGAGTTCAAGTCCCGCAACCGGCACCACTTTTTCTGAGCCGGGTTGAAACGCTCAAGTCCCGTTTCAACTCGGCTTACGAAAGCGCCGTGCGAAGGTGTCCACGGGCGCGCTGAGAAGTGCCGTTCGAGCCATCGCCGCCCTCCCCCTCGCTTGCCTGCCACGCCTGGCCCGCATCGATTGCCGGCCCGCAACGATTGCCGGCGCCCGGGCCAGCCTCCCCGAAGCGCGCGCGTCCGCGATCGGATCCGCGAGCGAGAGCCTGGACTCCGTCCGCGACGCATCAGGCAGATGGCCAAAGGCGATCATCGGAGAACGGCCATGGCGCCGGTCTTGGAAGTGCAGATGCGGGCGCTGACGTGAGCTGAGAGCGATCCGCTACCAAGCATCGCGGCTCATGATCTCCAGAGCCTCGTCCTCGGTTTGGCGCCTGTACTGCCAAGCCGCCCCATCCCGACGGCGCATCAGCGCTTCACCCGCATCAGATGTCGTGCCGTCGATCAACAGCTTCGGGGAATAAGACGTCACGTCCTTCCACTCGCCTGAAGACGTCATCAGAGCAAAAAAGCCCGCCAAGGACTCGAAGCAGACGATAATTTTTGCGACAAATAGATCTTCGATCGCGGGGGAAGTTACGGCCGGACTGTTGGGACCGCTGACGTTCTCGTTCATGTTCTGAAGCTCGGATGGGATGGTTCGCCGGCCGGCGCCGATTGAATTTGAGTCTCTGATCAAATCGAAGCTACCGAAGGCAGTAGAATTATCAATCCCCTTCCGCGCGGAACATGAATTATCCTTACTGGATATTGCAACACGCGCCCACACCGCATGCGAGCGGTCCGATTACGCAAGTGAGTCGAGCGGATGATGGCGCAGCCGGAGCCCGAGAATGTCCCGGGCTTCTTCGATCGGCGGCGCGCAAGTGTTCCGGATGAGACCCGAACGACCGGCGAACGTCGAAGTCGGGACGCCATCCTCGAGGCGGACAGGGTCGGCGTGATCGACACGCTCATGGCCGACCCGACCGCCGCGGCGTTCCGATTCGGCGGCGGGCTGATCCTCTTGCGCTCGCCCATCCGGGCTAGGCTCGGCGTGGCGTCGTGCCCCGCCCCGGACCCGTCGAGCCCTGTCCCGGACAGGCTGTCGGCCCGCGTCGATCACCGGATCCGTCGGCGCCGCGATCGCGGCGGTCGGCTCGGAGACCCGCTCCACCGCGCCGGGTCGTCCTCGGCAAAAGGCGCCTGCGGGTGCCGCGACGGGACGCGGCGAAACGCGTTTCGCAACGGCGTGGTATTCTCCACACTCGCGCACGCCCCTGTCGTGATCGAACACGGGCAGACATACGCCGACGGCCTCCGGCCGCCCCCGTCATCGGGCCGCCAAGCGCTTGCGCCAGCGGTCGTCATCAGATCAGCAGAGCCGAGCGGCGCAAAGCCACCCGCTCGCCCCGCGATCGTCAGGCGATCGAGATCCACGGCCTTCGTACGTGAGCCGCCGGATGAAGGTAGGCCGGGGCTTCCCGATGACCGTCACGCCGCCCCTGCGGCCTGCCAGAGCGCCGGCATCGCGTCGGTCGGGACCGAGGATGCCGGAACGGACGATGGCTCAGGCGTGCAGCAGGCCGTCCGTCGGGACGTGCACGGTGAAAGCCTTGCCCTCGTCGACCCAGCCCGGGCCCGCAGCCCCCTGAACGATGCCGGCGGCTTCCTCGGCATTGCCCGCAAAGTGATGCAGGCCGGTCTGCGTGTTGTAGAAGCGCTCCAGGGTGATGTGCCCCGCGCCGTTCGCATCGTTGTAGGCCTCGAACGCGACGCCCTCGTAGGTGTAGTTCGGGAGACTCGCCCGGATGGTGTCGCGCTCGTTCACGCTGTCGGTGAAGAAGTGGGTCCCCGTCTTCGTATCGTAGAAGCGGAAGACGTCGTGGGTGGCGGCGCTCTCGTCCGGGACGGACCACGGCGTACCCTCGAAGGTGAAGCCCGGGAGCGTGGCCTGGATCTGTGCCTTCTCCGCCGCGCTGGTGGTGTAGAAATGATCGCCGGTCTTGGTGTCGTAGAAGCGATACACCGGATCGGGCTGGTCGGTCGTGGCCGCGGCGCTCCGGATCACCGGATCCGGCACGGATGCGGTGCCGCTGCGGGCGACATACACGGAGACGTCGTGCTCGGCGCCGTAGGTCACGAAGGTGTTCAGGAATTTGCCCGCATCGAGGAACTGCGACGATGTCAGGGTGGTCTGGGTCCCGTTGATCCCCGGGAGGTAGTCCGTGGTGCCGCGATTGACGTAGTCGGCGGTCAGGCTCGGGATGGAGGCCGCCACGTCCTGGGGCGTGACCCCGTCCCCGATCGCGGTGGACAGTCCCACGGACACGGTGCCGGCATAGATCGGGTCGGCGCTGGCCGTCTGCCCGATCTCGGCCCGGTACATCCCCAGATAAGGCACCGGGTCGTCGGCGATCTCGTAGTTCACGATGCGGTCATCCGCGGCGGATGCGATCAGGGCGCCGGGAGAGCCGAAGGTCGCGGCCTGATAGACCACGTCTCCGGTGTCCGGATGATTGGCCATGAAGACCTGGGTCAAGGCGCCGCCGAGACTGTGTCCCGTGACCATCACCGTGGCGTCGTGCTGCGACGCATAGCTGTCGACGGCGGATATCAGCGGGGAGAACTTGGTATAGTCGGCGTTGATATCGCGCAGGTTGTTGATCCAATCCTGCCGGTCGTCGCTCCCCCGGAAGCTCAGGACGACGACGGCTTGATTGCCGAACGTGCCAGTCACCGCCGCCCCGTACGCGTTCTGGTTGGCGTAAGCGCCGTTCGTGAGCCCTGGGGCCGTGAGGGGCGAGAAGCCCGCGGGAAGTCCGGCGAGGGTGTCGGAATAGGTGGACGCCGCGATGGTCGCCAGCGTTGCCGCGATCGTTCCCATGGTTCGTTCTCTTTCCCAGGTGCCGCCATCGGGGAACCAGGCCAGTGCCGCCCGGTCCGTCGCGATGGACGGTAACGCAAGCTCGGCGGAAACCGATCCGCGGCCGGCCCAGCGACGCCGCGCCGGGCGCGGTCACCGACACGGATGCGCCCCGCCCGCTCCGGCGCCGGGCTCACCCGGTGCTTGTCACTGGGTCTTTGCCACGCGGCCCTGAGGGATTGTCGCCCGGCCCTGCAGTCGGATCGACCCGACCGCTTGCTTGGACGTCGGGTCAGGCCGCCGCGCGCAGGGGTGCGAGGGCGCTGCGGCTCTTGCCCAGGGCCTTGGCGGCATAGAGCGCCGCGTCGGCTGCGGAGAGCAGGCCCGCCAGGTCGGTGCCATGCTCGGGCGCCAGCGCGATCCCGATACTGACCCCGACCTGCACCGTCCGGGCGGGATCCAGGGCGAAGGGAACGGAGATCTGCGCCACGATCCGGTCGCTGAACGCGATCAGCGCCGCGGGCGCCAGGACATCGGTGAGGACGACGAACTCGTCGCCGCCGATGCGCGCGACCACATCCTGCGGCCGCGCGCTGGTCCGCAGGCGCTCCGCGACGGCCTGGAGCAGCTGATCCCCCGCGGCGTGGCCATGCGTGTCGTTGATGGCCTTGAAGCCATCGAGGTCGAGATACAGCAGGGCTGCGAGATCATCGCGCCGCGCCGCGATCGCGTCCGCCAGTCCGGCGCGGTTCAGAAGGCCGGTCAGGCTGTCGTGCCGGGCCCGGAACGCATGGTCGCGCTCGGCCTGCATGGTGGCCACCAGCATCCGGTTCAGGCGAAACCCGGCCGCGCTCATGCTGGCGAGGTAGAACGGGATCTGCAGGAATGTGATGAGGAGGAGCGGCTCCCCGGTGAAGGGCGCGGCGAGGCAGCAGGAGCCGAGCGTCAGGACGATCATCGCCCCCGCCAGCCGCGGCGCACCGAAGTTGCGGAACGAGATGCCCCCGACCATGGCCGCCGCGGAGAGGCAGGCCAGAGTCGCCACGACCCAGTCGCCGCTGGTCAGGCTGATGAAGGTGCCGTAGCCGACGCTCGCGGCCCAGGCGAGGCCGAGCAGGATGTAGAGGTCGGTCGGGGTCCTGCGGCGCGCGGCGGCGGCCCGCTGCGCGATGACGAGCACCAGGAGGCGGGTGAGGCAGATGCCGCACTCCAGCACACACCAGAGCAGGAACGGCTTCTGCGGCATCCGCCACGCCACGAGCGCCGAGACCGCGAGGGTGTTCAGGACACCCCCGGCGAAGATCGGCAGCGTCCCGAACAGGCTCGCCACGAGGGCCTTGCGGATCTCGTCGGGGACGTCGTGGCCCGCATCGGTCAGCCACCGTGTCACGCGCCAGCGGGGCAGGCTGAACAGCCGTGAATCGTTCTGCATCGCTCTACCTGAACGGGCGGAAGACGCCCCCGAACGCGTGATGATCCGGACAGGTCCCGACCGCGCGCCGCCACCCGATCGATCACCCAGATTGGGTTAACATTCACACCACCGGACGCCCGGAGGTTCAGCCCCCGGGCGGTTGCACCGCCTTCACCGGCGGCCGGCCGAGGCGGGCTGCCGGGCGGTCCGGCGCCTACGCCGCCCGGATGCCGCTCTCCGGGTAGGCGAGCGCCTGGGGATGGGCGGGCCGGCCGATCAGGTAGCCCTGGACCGCGTCGCAGCCGATCGCCCGGAGGAGATCGAGTTGCTCGCGGCTCTCCACGCCCTCCGCCAGGGTCGGGATGTTCATGTCCCGGCCCATCTGCGTCACCGCCTTGATCACCGCCAGGGATTGGCGGTCGTTCAGGGCCGCGGCGACGAAGCTGCGATCGATCTTGATCCGGTCGAGGGGAAGGTCGCGCAGGTGGGCGAGGGAGGAGTAGCCCGTCCCGAAATCGTCCATCGCGATCTTGATGCCGAGCCGGCGCAGGGCGCCCAGGGTATGGGCGATCTGCGGCCCGTCCTCGACGAGCGCCGTTTCCGTCAGTTCGAGCTCGAGCCGGCTCGCGGGCAGGCCGCTCCGGGCCAGGGCCTCGGAGACGTGCGCCAGCAGGAGGGGCGAACGGAGCTGGACCGCGGACACGTTGACGGCCAGATGCCGCTCGTCCGGCCAGGTCGCGGCCTCCCGGCAGGCCTGGTCCAGCACCCATTGCCCGATCGAGACGATCAGCCCGTTCTCCTCCGCGAGGGGGATGAACTCATCCGGCGAGACCAGTCCGCGGTGCGGATGGTTCCAGCGGATCAAGGCTTCGCAGGAGACGATCCGGTCGCTCATGAGCGACAGGATCGGCTGATAGACGAGGTAGAACTGCCGCAGGGCGAGCGCGCCGCGCAGGTCGTTCTCGAGATGCCCGCGGGCGGCGATCGCCTCGATCATCCCGGGCTGGTAGCCGACCGCCAGCCCGCGGCCCCGGCGCTTGGCTTCGTACAGGGCGATGTCGGCCCGCTGCATCAGGTCGCTGGGGCTGGTGCTGTCGTCGACGCTGCACACGCCGATGCTGCAGCCGACGACCACGGTCATGCTCGCGAGGGTGTAGGGCCTCTCGATCTCCGCCACGATCCGGTCCGCCAGGGCCTTGGCCGTGGTCGCATCGCCTGGCGTGAGGATCGCGAGCTCGTCGCCGCCGTGCCGGGCGATGAAGTCCGCCTCGCCGATCAGCGCGCGCAGCCGGCCCGCCACCGCGACGAGCAACTGGTCCCCGATCGCGTGGCCGAAGGTGTCGTTGACGAATTTGAACCGGTCGAGATCGAGCAGGAGCAGGGTGGATCGGGCCTCGGCCTGATACGCGGCGCGCATCCGTTCGTTGAGCGCGCGCCGGTTGCACAGACCCGTGAGGGGGTCGTGATAGGCCAGTTGCGAGATCTCCGCCTGGGCGCGCCGGTCCCGGGTCACGTCGTCGTAGGTCAGGACGGCCCCGTCGGCGACGGGCTGGCAGGCGATCGACAGGATCCGGCCGTCGTCGAAGAGGTGCTCGACCCGGGTCTCCCCGTCGCTGCCCATCCAGAGCCAGTGGTTGCCCACCACACGGGCGATGCGCTCGGCATCCCATCCGTTGGCATTCCCCGTGGCCTGGAGAAAGTCCGCGAGAGGCATCCCGACCCGGACGGCGTCCGGAGCGAGGCCGAGCATGGCGAGAAGGCGCTGGTTGTAGAGCTCGATGGTTCCCGCGGACGAGATCTTCAGGAGGCCGTTGGACATGTTCTGGAGCGCCGTCGCCAGGACGTTCAGGTGGGCCTGTTCCTGGGCCTCGAAGCGGCGGGTCGCCGCCAGGGCGATGAAGGCACCGGTGATCAGGATCGCCGCGCCGGCAGCGGTCAGGATGCTCAGCGCGACCTGGATGTTCGGGCCGAGCGCCGCGGTGGACTGCCCCTCCAGCACCGTCCCGGCCAGGGAGGTGAAGTGTGTTCCGCACACCGCCAGGACGATGAGCGCGCAGGCGATCGCAGCGAAGGGCCGTCGCCCCGGCAGGAGGCGAACCCCCGCCATCACCACCGCCCCCAGCAGGTACGCCAAGGCGTTGGCCGTGCCCGACTGGCTCTGTGTGCAGCCTTCGAGGGCGGACATACCGGTGATGTGCATCGCGCCGATGCCCAGCCCCGCCACCGCACCCAGGAGGCCCCGGGCCAGACGGCCCTTCGGCAGGGCCGAGAGCGCGAAGGGCACGCCCACCGCCGCCACCGCGATCAGGGCGGACGCGATGGTGGTACCGGAGTGGAAACCCAGGATGACGTCGGTCCGGTATCCGAGCATGCCGAGGAAATGCGTGGTCCAGACTCCGAGACCGGCCGCGAGGGCCGTGCCCGCCAGCCATCGCCCGCGCCGGATCGCCGGCGCGGCTTCGGCGTTCCGGAGCAGGTGAAGCGTCAGCCAAGCGCTCAGGGTGCAGATCGTCGCTGCGGCCAGGACGGAGAGGATAGCCTGGCTTTCCAGAAGCGCGACGAGGGTAAGCATCATGCATCGCATTAAGCCCAGAAGGCCTTAGGTCTTCGTCAAGAGCTTCAGTGAACGCCGCGTTACCTCTGCTTGACGTGACCCTGATCGGAGCCAGATCTTATCATGCGTTAAGTTCGTTGGCGCGAAACACGTCCTTGTGATCCGGATACTATAGCCTGGTTGTAGGGGGCCGAGGATCTTCGCGCTCCCTGATCCTCGTTCGGCTCTGCCGCCGCCGCGGAGGCGGCTCTGTCCGGTGCGCCGAACCTGCCAGGAAGACCGGTTCGCCCGTGCATCCCGACCGCGCATCTGCTAGAACGAATGCGGAACACGATCTGAGCCGGGATGCGGCCCGGTGCCGATACGGGTGCTCGGCGTGGACCGCCTCCCATGCCAGAGGGTCCGAAGGGCGCAGGCCCCCGATCGATGACTCGGGTGATGGAGAGGCTGGGACGCGGCGGGACCCGCTCGGGCCAGCCCCATCGCGGACGAGACGAGACGAGGATCCCATCATGGCATTCAAGGCGAAATCGGCAGCCGAGACCAAGGCCGCGGATCTGGCATCCGCCCTCATCCGCATCGCCGATCGCGAGGGCGCGCCCTTGAGCATCGGCGTCGACCAGCTTCGTCAGGGCAATCCGCGCCTGACGCCGCTGGCGATCGGTCAGACGTTCCGAAAGCACCGGGACGCTCTCGACGCCGCCCTGCGCGAGCGCGGCTACGTCCTCGTCGACTACGCCGACCAGGGTCCCAGTCGCGGCATGGCGTTCGACATCGCCATCGACGATGGGTGAGCTTGGCCAACGACGATGGGGGAGCTTGGCGTCAAAGCCTTGCCCGCGGACAAGAAGAACCCGCCGCGGCGTGAGCCGAGCGGGTCGCTCGTTCTAGTCTTGCCAGGAGCAGACCTGTCAAGAGCAGATCTGCCAAGAGCAGATCTTGCCAAGATCATGTCTTGCGGAAGACGGCTCCCGCTGAAGACCGTCCGGTGTCAGCGGCCACCGGCACTGCTGTTGGGAACGGCCTGCTCGGGCTTGCCGGCATTTCCGCCCGCGGCCGAGTCCGTGGTCGCCGTCTCGGCCCCGGTCGCACCCCGTGAGACGGACACGCTGGAGTCGTTGCCGGTGGTGTTCGGCTGGCCCTGAACCACGGCGCCGCGCGGTTGACCGGGGGCGGCCCCGGGGGCCGTGGCGGGCTGGGCCAGGGCGGACAAGCTGAAGAGGGAGGCGCCGAGAGCGAGGGCGGCAGTTCTGATCATGGGAGGTCCTGGTTGCGAGGTCACCAGGGCAACAGTCCGCCCGCTCCGTCGTTCCCATCGAGACCCGCCCAGGAAAACCTGGCGAGGAAAACCCGCAAAGGAAAACCCGCCGCGGCCGGAGCCGGGCGGGCGCGATGAGGCCCAACGGTTGATCGGGCGTCGACCTCAACGCAGGAACACGACACGAAGAGCAGGCGATTCGCAGCAACAATCCGGCAACAGAGCGCGAAAAACGCCTCGGAGTTTTCGCAAGGCCGCGGAAGGCCTTCGACGCCTCGCGTCAGCGGCTGTCGGCACAGGAGAGGACGTGCATCGCGCCGGCGGCATGACCAGTGCGGACGCGCCTTCGGGCGACTGGCCGTTCGGATCGGCCTCCGCAGAAAAGACCTTCGCGGTCGCCCATGAAGATCTTCTCACGTTTACATCGGCCCTTCGAGACGAGACCCGAAGAGCCGTCGGAAGACAGCCCTGTGCTGGGCATCGCAAATCCTGCCGATAAGACCGGTCGCTGGATCGCGATCGGCGTTGTCGCGTTTGTCGAAGCACAGCCCGCCACTCCTGCGCCGCGCGGACGCCCTGTCCGGTCGGTCGATCCGGCCAAAACCCGTTGCACGGGACGATTCGTGGCGGTGTCGCAAAAAACACCCGCCACGGCGTGAACCGCGCGGGTGTCAAGGCTGCGGCCCCCGGATCTCGGGAGGCCTGAGGTAGACGAACGGCGGAGCCGGATTCATCCGGCGGTTGTGCGAACGCCGCAGGCCGGATGGTGGCTCTCCCAGTAGACCGGCTGCCCCGGTGCCTTCCTCACGACCTCTCCGATCGCCGGCAGCCGGGGGTTGGCGTCAGGGGCATCGCCCCCGGACCGGCGGCTTGCCCCGCTACTGATTGCCGATCGACGGACCGCCCGCTGCGCCACCGGTCCCGGGCGGTCCGCTGGTCGGCGTGCCGCCGATGTTCAGGCCCGGGCTGCTTCCGGGAATAGAATTCGGGCTCGGATTGCCCACGACGTTCGGCGCGGGGCGCCCCCCGGCGTCGCTGGCCCGCGGCGCGGCGCCCGGCGCCATGGACGGGGTGGTCACCCCGGTGTTTCCCGCGCCACCGGTGGGTGCGAGCGACTCCGCTCGGGCGGCGCCCGCCAGGGGCGAGGCCGACAGGGCGAGCGCCAGGGCGGCGCGGGTGAGAAAGGTGCGGGTCATCGGTCCGTCCATGTCATCGGTACTCACCATGGGGCTACAAGCGATCGGCGACCTCCGGTCGCCCCGGAGGTTCAGCCCACCAGCCAATGGGCGGCGAGCATCACGATCGAACCGGCCACCGCAAAGCCGAGCAGGGTCACGCTGCTGACCTGATCCACCTGGTCGACGGTGTTTCCGACACGGTGTTCGCGGTTCATCGACGTGCTGTCCAGCCCGGTCCGATTGGCGTCGGCCTTGCGGACATCGTTCGTGGTCTGCAGCGGGGTGGCATCGAGATGGGTCAGGGTGGTCATCGTAAAAATCCTGTCAGGGGAGAGCGATCACGTCGGGAACGCGGTCTGGGGTGGGGTGGCTCAGGAGAACGAGCCGAAGCCTTCGAAGTCCGAGGTCGGCGAAACGCCGGCACCGGGCGGCCTGGGCGGTGGGCCGGTCACATCCCCGCCCCGCTCGTCGTGAAGTCGCTCGAGCCGCTGGGTGCCGAGGGCGGCACTGGAGCCCGGACCCGCCTCGATCGACGGCCCCGGCAGGGCACAATGGTCCGGCGTGATATGGTTGCGCATTCGGGGAACCCGTTGGTATGCCACGGCTGTCTGGATGTGAGCAGAGAATGCCTCGCAGCCACGGGCGTTCCTTGCCGATGCCAAGCAAGGAGTCGCAGGGTTCGGCCCGTTCCCGGGTCTTGAACTCGGCCCGTCCTTGCCCCGTATGGCTCGAACCGGCCGCATGGCGCAGGGACGGGACCGGATCGCCGTCGGTGCACGCCTGCCCAGGCGCGAACGTCGTTCGCGAGAGCGACCGAGCCCGGAGCGACCAGCGGCGCCGCCATGGATCCGGTTCCGGCGACGCACGTTGATCGGGATGCCTCGCATCCTCGCCGCCGTCGCCGTACTGGGACTGATCGGGACGGTGTCCCATGGCCACCACGGCCATCCGCGACACCCGAAACCGACCGCGCCCTCGGCCATCATCTCCCCCTAGGGACGGCGCTTTCCCGTAGACGGCCATCATGGTGCCACGAACCCGGCCGAAGCAGCCTGAACGCCACGTCAGGGATGAAACCATGCACTCCGCTACCGGCCGCCTCTGGACGGTTCTGAAGGCCACGCTGGGGATTGGTTTGTTGGCGGCGCTATCGTTGTACTCGGCCAGCGTGGTCGACCAGCGGGGGCTGAACCCCTTCGCCGCCGCCCTGGCGGAGCCGGTGACGACCGGAACGGTCAAGGCGAGCCGCATGCACTAGCGCGGATCACCCGTCCCAGCCCGGCCTACAGGTTCTCCCCGGCATCCGGACTGGCGACGAGTTGCTCGGCCTCGACGGTGGTGTAGCCCTCCAGCCAGTCTGCGCTCTCCTGCGATCCGGCCGGATAGGGATTGGCGGAGACCGGTAGCCCATCGGTCCGCGCGGTACTGCCCTCCAGCCAGATCTTGTTCGAAGCCACGACGGTCATGAGCGCACCTCCTGCTGCCAGGAAACGGTCGATCGGGCGGATGGTTCGATGCAGGACGGTGGGGGCCGAGCCCGTCACCACCCCACGCGCCCGAGGGCGGGGAGCTTGAGAGCCGGACGCCGCAGATCGAGGCCCGCCACGGCACCGAGCAGGTTCACCTCGAGGCCTTCGACCCAACCCACCGTCAACCCGACATAGCCGCCGAGGTTAAGCCGCAGGCCGGTTCGCGATGGGGTCAGGCCGATCCAGCGGCCATCGTAGGGAAAGTCCTTGCCGATCGCGGTGGCCGGCAGGCTCGCCGCCATCTCCGGCACCGCGCTCATCACGGCGGCCACGAAGGTGTTCGAGTTCGGGCCCGGCCACACCGTGTAATCCCCTGGCTGCGCGTAGCGGTAGGTTCGGATCGTCTCCCGGATACGCGGGATCATGGCTTCCGCGGCCGCACCGTCGGCCGCCACGATGGTGTCGGGCACGCTCCCGAACCAGCGCCCGTCGGGCACGAAGCGGTCGATCCAGATGGGCTGGCCCCAGGCCGTGTAGTCGAAGCGCTGGTAGGCGGACGCCCCCGCATCCTTGACCACGATCCAGCTATGGGTGGCGATGATGCCGCGCCAGCTCACCGTCCGGGCCGAGAAGATCCGGACGATCGCCCCCGGGTGGGTCGCGGCCGGCGGCAGGAGGCCGGTGCTGGACCGGTCGGCGGAGCGCCAGTCCCCGCGGGTCTGGCTGGCGTAGAGGGCGGCGGAGATCGCGATGGGCGCGAGGTAGAGGAGGACGAAGGCGAGGGCGGCGATCTTGAGCAAGGCGGTTCCGAGCGGCGGGAGGACCCACCGCATATGGGGCGCCGGGTCGACGGGCGGGAGGGCCGCCGCACGCTGCGGGACGGCGACGGCGCGTCGGATCCCGAGGGCCCTGGGCCGGCGGGCGGGACGCCTCGGCCACCGGCGCGGACAGGGCTTCCTTAACCACTCCCGCGCTACCTCGGGGGTGTTTCGTCCTTCGGTTAACTTGACGGTCCTGCCCGATGAGCCACCACTCGGAAACGCTCGTGATCGGGGCGGGACCCGCCGGCCTGACCGCCGCGTATCTGCTGTCGAAGGCCGGGCGCTCGGTGACGGTCCTGGAGAAGGATCCGGCCCAGGTCGGCGGCATCAGCCGCACGGTCGCGCATAACGGCTACCTGTTCGACATCGGCGGCCACCGCTTCTTCTCGAAGTCGAAGGCCGTGGTCGAGCTCTGGGACGAGCTCCTGCCGGACGATTTCATCGAGCGGCCGCGCCTGTCGCGGATCTTCTACAAGGGCAAGTACTACGCCTATCCGCTCAAGGCCTTCGAGGCCCTGCGCAACCTCGGCATCCTCGAGAGTACGGCCTGCGTCGCCTCCTACCTCTACGCGCGCGCCCGTCCCATCGCGGAGCCCAAGAGCTTCCACGACTGGGTCCGCAACCGCTTCGGCGAGCGCCTGTTCTCGATCTTCTTCAAGACCTACACGGAGAAGGTCTGGGGCATGTCCTGCGACGCCATCTCGGCGGACTGGGCGGCCCAGCGCATCAACGGGCTCGATCTCGGGGCCGCGATCCGCGACGCGCTGGTTCGCTCCCTCGGCCTGCGCAAGGCGCCGCGCGCCGGCGAGCCCGTGATCAAGACGCTGATCGAGTCCTTCCGCTATCCCCGCAAGGGGCCGGGCATGATGTGGGAGGCGGCCGCCGCGAAGGTGGTGGCCCAGGGCGGAACGCTGCGCCTCGACCGGGGCGTGGACGGCCTGCATTACGAGGCCCGGACCGGCCTCTGGACCGTGACGGCCAAGGCCGCCGACGGCACGCGCGAGACCTTCACGGCGCGCAACGTCATCTCCTCCGCGCCGCTGCGCGAGCTCGTCGGATCGCTGTCGCCGGCGCCGATCAGCACCTTCCAGGCCCGCGCCCTGCAGTACCGCGACTTCCTCACCGTGGCGCTGATCGCGCGCTCGGACCGGAATTTCCCCGACAACTGGATCTACATCCACGATCCCTCCGTGCAGGTCGGGCGCGTGCAGAACTTCCGCTCGTGGTCGCCCGAGATGGTGCCCGACGCGGCGCATACCTGCCTCGGCCTGGAGTATTTCTGCTTCGAGGGCGACGGACTCTGGGCGCAGTCCGATGCCGACCTGATCGCCCTCGCCAAGCGCGAGATCGGACAGATCGGGCTGATCCGCTCCGAGGACGTGGTCGACGCCTGCGTCGTGCGCCAGCCCAAGGCCTATCCGGTCTACGACGAGGACTACAAGGCACACGTCGCCACCATCCGGCGGGACCTCGAACACGCCTATCCGAGCCTGCACCTCGTCGGGCGCAACGGCATGCACAAGTACAACAACCAGGACCACGCGATGATGACCGCGATGCTCACGGTGGAGAACATCCTCGCCGGAGAGCGCCGCTACGATCCGTGGTGCGTGAACGAGGATGCGGAATACACCGAGGCGGGCGTCTCGGGCGCACAGGACGCCCTGACGAGCGAGCGCATGGTGCCGCGCCGGGCGGCCTGACGATGCGCGCGACGGCCGGGACCTCCGACGGCCCGGTGGCCGTCCCGGAATCCGTCGCCGTGACCGGCGCGGTTCCGCGCTGGGCGTCGGTCCTGCGCCGCGCGGCCTGGCCGGTGCTCGGGATGGCGGGTCTCACCCTCCTGCTGCATCCCTACGAGGGGATCGACGGCGATGCCCGCATCTACGTGGGGCGGGCCCTGGCGGACCTCGATCCGGACGGGGTCGGACGCGACCTCATGTTCACCCATGACGGGCAGTCGCGCTTCAGCCTGTTCCCCGTCGTTCTGCGGGCGCTGGTGGGGACGCTCGGCCCCGGACCGGCCGCCCTGGCCGTCAGCCTCGTCGGGCTGATCGCCTGGTTCTGCGCCGCGGCGGCCCTCGCGGCGGCCCTGGGCGCCGGCCGGCGGCGCTGGGTCGTCCTCGCGGCGATGGCGGTCCTGCCCGCCTCTTACGGTTATCCGGGCATCTTCCGCATCGGCGAGGCGCTGGCGACGCCCCGGACCCTCGCGGAGGCGGCGGTCCTCGCCGGCCTCGCGGCGAGCCTGTCCGGCCGCCGCGCATGGGCCCTGGCCTTCATGGTCGTGGGAAGCCTCGTCCACCCGATCATGGGCCTGGCCGGCCTGGCGGTGCTCGTCCTCGCCCTGGTGGCGGAGAACCGGCGCTGGCTGCTGGTCCTGCTTCCCGGCCTCCTCGCGATCCTGGGGGCCGCCCACCTCGGCGTGCCGCTGTTCGCGCGCCTGCTGCAGCCCGTCGATCCCGCCTTCCTCGAGATCCTGCGCCAGCGCTGCGCCGACCTCTTCCCCACGCTCTGGCCGAGCCAGGCCTGGGGCCCGCCCCTCGTCCAGGCCGCCACGATCCTCGTCGCCGCGACCCGCGTTCCGATCCCGGCGCGCAGGCTCCTCCTGGCCGGGCTCCTGGCGGGCGTCGGCGGGGTGGCGGCCACCGCGGTGTTCGAGGAGCAATGGTCGTCGCTCCTGGTGATCCAGGTCCAGCCCTGGCGCTTCCTCTGGGTGACCTCCGTCCTCGGGGCCGCCGCCCTGGGCCTGTGCGCCACCCTCCTCCCGCGCGGGACGCCGGGCGACCGGATCACCCTCGCCCTCCTGGGGCTCGCCTGGGTGTTCGCCACGGACCTCCGCATCGCGGCGGCCGCCGGCCTCCTCGCCGTCGGCGTCCACGCGGCGCTCCGCCGGGATCGGCTGGCGCCGTCGCGCGGCCTGATGCGCGCGACGCTGGGCCTGGTCGGCCTCCTCGTCGCCGGCCGCCTCGTCCTCGAGGCGCTCGCCCTCGGCTGGCTCGCCGCGAACCGGCCCGAGGGCGCCCATCTGGGCCTCAGCCTGATCCGCAGCTTCCCGATCGTGCCGTCGCTCGCCTTCGGGGCCGGCCTCGCGTGGCTCGCCGCCGAGCGGTCCCGGATCGCCAGGCCGGTCCTGGCCGTGGCGCTGATCCTCGCGCTCCTGGGTCTGTGGGACGAGCGCTCGCGCGCGTTCCGGCGGATCGAGGACCGCACCCTGCTGCCCGGCCTCGTCGAGGCCATCGCACGCCGTCCGGGCGCGGTGCTCTGGCTGGACGGGCGGGCCGAGACCTGGCTGGCGCTGGGTCGGCCGAGCTGGATCACCAACCTGCAGGGGGCCAGCATCGTCTTCTCGCGCCCCCTGGCGATGCTGTGGTCCGAGCGGATCGACCGGCTGATCGCCCTCGGCCTCGCCACCGAGGCCCAGCGCAGGCCGTTTGCCCCCCCGGTCCCCCCGCGGGCCGACGACCTGCCCGCCGGTGCGGTCGCGACGCTCTGCGCGGCTCCGGACGGGCCCGCCTGGATCGTGGTGCCCCTGCGGGAGGGCCAGGCGCCACCGGACGGGGCGCGCGTCTTTCCGCTCGCAGACCCCTACGTGAGACCGATGGCGACGGTCGAGGGCATGACCTGGCAGCGCCTGACCGCCTACGGGCTGCTCACCTGCGGCCCCTGAGGGCCGGTTCCGCGACGCGCCTCAATCCCCGCGGAGGAACGCGAGCACCGTGAGCACCGCGATCGGGATGACGAGGCATCCGAACGAGAGTGCGGCGATGCCGAAGGCCCCCGCGAGGGCACCGACGGCGAAGGCCAGCACCGCGGGCAGCATCCGGCGCATCCGGTCCCGCGCCGCCCCGTCCGGCGGCACCGCGCCCCGCGCCCAGTCGACGAGATCGATCACCGCCTGGGTGACGTTGACCGTCATCACCGTCGTGGCGGCGAGATGCGCGAGGCCGAGGCGCCCGATGGCGTTCTGGACCCCCATCGCCGCGACGCCCAGCATCCCGACCGTCACCGCCGCGACGCCGTCGGGAGAGCCGAGGGGGGACAGGGCGAGGCCGGCGACGCAGAAGGTGGCCAGCAGGGCGATCTCGAGGGCCAGCAGCCAGCGCAGGGGTGCCAGCCCGCGGCGCTCCAGGGCCAGGGCGAGCAGCCGGGTGGCCGCGACCGCTCCCACGAAGGCCGGCAGGGCCAGGAGCTTGGCCACGACGCCGGTCGAGGTCGAGACGAGTTCGGCTCCCAGCAGCACGAAGTTGCCGGTGACGTGGGCGGTGAACAGGCCGGTCAGGGCGATGAAGGCGGCCGCGTCGACGAAGCCGGCCACGAACGCGAGACCGGTTCCGGCGGCGAGGTCCGTGTCGATGCGGCGGCGGCCTGACCCGTGCGCGCGGGAAGAAGAGATCGGTGCCATCCGGTGCGTCTGCTGAGGATCCAGGGTCGAGGGATGTCGAATCGGCCGATCCCCCATGCGCCGCCCGGTTCTCGCCGAACCCGCGGCGAAACGGAAGCATCGGCGTGCATGACCGGGCCGTGATCCGGCGTGCGCAATCTTTGGTCCGAGACCCTGAAGCCGAGATCTTCGACCCGGGATCATCCCTGAACCGGACGCGCGTGTTCCAAGTCGACAAGAAACCTGCCAAGTCGAAAAAGAACCTGCCACGTCGACGAGAAACCTTGCGAACACCGTCCGAGCGCCTGAACCGTCGGCGGGGCCGTTCGTTGTGTCGGCATGACCCATGACGCAACCGACCCCTCCACCGCCGAGTCCCAGATCGCGGACGCGCGCCACCGCGAACTCGCGACCGAGCATCTCCTGTTCGGAACGATCCGGTTCCTGGCCCAGGAGCACCCGGGCCTGCTCAAGAGCCTGGAGGCCAGCGTCGACCACCTCTGGGACAAGGCCGACGACGACACCCGGGACGACGAAGCCGTGCGCGAGGTCGCACGCCGCTTCCTCAAAGGCCTGAGGGCCGAGCGCTGATCCTCCGGACGGGCGGCCCCATCCCGAACTTCCGTGCCGCGCGTCCGTTCTCCTCGAGACAGGAGGTCTCCATGGCGAATGCTCCGATGACATCGACATCCATCCGACGCACCGCGCTCTCCGCCACCCTCGTTCTGGGCGCCCTCGTCTCGGGCACCCTCGTCCTGGGTCTCGGCGGCCATGCGCTGGCACGGGGCGGCAGCGGCGGCGGCGGCGATGGCCTGTCGCCCTACGCCGCCCTGAGCGGCAACGACCGCTCGGCCGGCGTGAACAACGGCAACTACCGCGATCCCGCCCTCGATCCGTATCTGGGCGCCTACGAGGGCCGCTACGATCGGGCGGTGCGCGAGCGCTACCGCCCGAGCCGGCAGCCCTATTACGGCACTCCGTACTGAGACCGCACGTCCGGTCGACCGGTGCCGAGGCA
The DNA here is from genome assembly GCF_979256535.1 of Methylobacterium sp. AC690. Lineage (NCBI taxonomy): Bacteria > Pseudomonadati > Pseudomonadota > Alphaproteobacteria > Hyphomicrobiales > Methylobacteriaceae > Methylobacterium > Methylobacterium sp. AC690. The sequence continues at coordinate 424,097 of NZ_CEEDOX010000001.1, forward strand.
GCGGTCCTGGGGGGCGCCCGACGAAGTTCGTTCCGGGCAACCCGGATCCGAGGAACCTCGTCCGGACGCTTCGACCAGATGAGGCGCGGCAGTCCCCGGATTCTCCCGCTCCGTCCCCGGTTCGACCGAACCGGAGACGCGTCGGCAGGCACTCGTCCGCTTTGACTGCGAGGCTCTGATCGCTCGCGCCCGCCCTCGCCTCCCCGGGCGGGCGACAGTCACAGTCCGACGCCACATCCGCGAGCCTCATCGGACGGTTCCGCTTGGGCGGCACGGCATGCCCCGGCGGGGATCGAAGCGCCGGAGCCCCGCCCGCACGCGCCGCGCAGGCGCCCCCCATTCAGTCCACGGCAGGCGCAACCGATCCCGGGCCGGGAACTTGCGTTCTCGCTGCGACGGCCGAGTCCCGGCCACAGGAGGACCCCCATGGATACCAGCCCCTTGTCCCCCGCTGCCTTCGACGCCCCCGCCATCCTCCTGTCGGGGACGGTCGACCAGGACATGTATCGGGATTTTCGCCGCCAGCTCGACGCGGTCGGCGACCGGAACCTCGTGGTGGTCGAGCTGACGACGCTCGGCGGCGATCCCGAGGTCGCCCGGATGATGGGCGAGGACATCCGCTTCAAGACCGGCCTCCAGACGGATCGCCGGTTCGTCTTCCTCGGCAAGGCCGCGATCTACTCGGCCGGGACCACCTTCATGAGCTTCTTCGCCCGGTCGAACCGTTATCTCACCCGGGGCACGCGGCTGATGATCCACGAGCGCAAGCTCGACAAGCACGTGGTGCTGAACGGACCGCTCACGACCTGCATCGCCAGCGTGAAGGCGGCGCTGCACGAGATCGAGTGCTCGATCGAGATCCAGAACGAAGGCTTCGCGAACCTCATCCGGGGCTCGCAGGTGACCCTGGACACGGTGCTGCAGCGGGCGCCCGAGAACTGGTACATCGAGGCGGGCGAGGCGCAGGAACTCGGCCTGATCGAGGGAATCCTCTGAGCGCGCGGGCCGCCCGGCCCGTCAGCCCGTCCCGTCGACCGGCAGGGGCTCCCAGGCGGCCTCCTCCGCGCGATCCTCCGGGAAAGCGGTGCGCAGGAGCGCGACCTGCCGGCTCAGCGCCCGCTCGCCGGCCTCGCGGCCACATTTCTCCACGTGGACCACGCGGTTGACGACCTGGAGGTTCGGAGAGCCCCAGAAGCCCAGCAGCGTCGGCCAGGGATCGTCCCGATGTTCCCGCCAGACGCGGTAGAGGGGCACGCGATGGTCGACCTCGGCGGTCTTGAACAACCGCTTGCCCGAGGCCGCACAGCGGTGGCGCTGATGCGCTTTCAGAACCTTCACCTGGTCGCTGGGCGCCACCCAGAGCTTCCAGGCGGCGACACAGGCCGCGTGCCAGCGCGCGTTCTTGTTCGGGACGCCCGCACCCCAGAGATCCCGATGCCAGCCGAAGCGGTAGACCGGCTGCCCGCAGATGCAGCAATGGCCCTTGCCGCGCGCATGGGCCGGCTCCCGGAAGGGCGAGGGCGGCATCCGGAAGCTGGCGGCGAGGCCGGATCCCTTCTCGGTGCCGAGACGCCAGGTCCAGCCCTCGGGATGGCCCGAGCGCGTCGCGAGGGCCCGCGCCAGCCGGTCGGCACGCAGGAGATGGGCGCGCCAGTAGCTCTCCACCGCGAGGCGCGGCGTCGGCGGAATCAGCGGGCGCGACAGGGCGTGCCGCAGGACGGGGGCCGGGAAGATGCCGGGCAGGGCACGGTCGAGGCGCGCGCGGGCGGCGACGTTCCGCTCGGTCCGCCACTCAGAAGCGGCGCTCACGCCTGGACGAGGCTGTCGTCGGTGGCCGCGGGCGTGGCGACCGGGGCCGGACGTCCCGCGACCGCATCCGCGAGGCGGTTCAGGCGTCGGCCAAGATCAATGACCTCGTTCAAGGCAATCGATTTCTCTCCATTCTTGACGGCACGGGTAATATCGCTGAGTTGCAGCTTGGAAATACGAAGCAACTCGGCGGCAAGCTGGTCTCTGGTCATCGTGCGGATCGCGGAGTTTGGTGAGCGGCGGGGTGCGTGAGATTTAGGGCGTAACGGTTACCGAGGCGTTGCCGTGCGCGGGCGACCGCCCCGGGGAAGGTATAGGCCCGGTCGCCGATCCAGGCGCGTCCGATGGCGTGTGTGTTGTGCGCCGGGGCTGCGTCCACGGCCATCGACGACGGCCTGTCTTGATCCGCCCGCATCAAAACAGAGTCGGAACGCTTTATTGTCGAGGGGTCTGAGGCGCCAAAGCCAACACGCCTCTGGTGCCGGGTCGGCACCGCGCTGAATTCGGATGTCGCGGCCTCATACTTACCGCTTGCGTCGGTCACGAAACCGTGAGTTGTCTCACGCGTTCGGAACACCCTATCCCGGGGTGTTGGAACTGGTCGATTGGGATTTGTCCGATGGGCCCTCTGATCGATCGGGTGGGTTCAGCCAGACGTGTCGCTTCCGTCGTTCGCCTTTTCCACCCAGGAGGTCGGCCCGGAGTTCGCGTTCGAGGCGTATCGTGACCTCTATGCCGGCGGCGCCGATGTCGCACGGATCGGACCGGACTTCTACGCCCAGGTGCAGGCCTACCGGCTGGATCGGATGATCCTGTTCAAACGCCGTCTGAACGGGCTTCAGCACAGCCGATCCCCGCAGCGGGTGCGACAGGACGGGTTCGACCATATCACGCTTCACCTGCTCCTCGAGGGCGAGCTGCTGGCCGGCCCGCCCGGGCACGAGCGCCGCGTCCGACCGGGGGAGATCCTGGTCTGCGACAACACCCTGCCGCACCTGAGCCGGGCGCACCGCGTGCGGCAGATCTCGACGCCGGTGGCGCGCGAGCTGATCGAGCCCCTGGTCCCCGACCTGCGCACATTCCACGGCGCGATCCTTCCGGAGTGCGTGGGCGGCCTCGTGGCCGATTTCATCGTGTCCCTGACCCGTCGCTCGGAGACCCTCGACAGCGCGGTGGTCTCGCGGTCGAGCGCCGTGCTCGGCATGTCCTGGCCGCCGCGCTTCGCGGCCATGCCGCCCCCACCGAAGCCATCGTCTGGGCCGCGGTCCACGATGGGCCCGACGACACCGGCCGCCGCCGCCGCGAGGCCGAGGCCCACGTGGAGCGGCACCTCGCGAACCGCGCCCTCAGCGCCGAGACCATCGCGGCGGAACTCGGGATTTCGCGGAGCCTCCTCTACCGGGCCTTCCTGCGGGACGGCGGGGTCGCCCGCTTCGTGCAGCAGCGCCGCCTGGAACGGGCGCGCGACGCCCTCCGGCGCCAGGGCGAAACGCGCTCGATCGCCACCCTCGCCTACGCCTACGGCTTTGCCAGCGAGCAGCATTTCAACCGGGCCTTCCGCACGGCTTTCGGCCGCCCGCCCGGGCAGTTCCGGACCTCCATCCAGCAGCTGCGCAGCGACGTGCATGCCCGGGGCGATCGGTCCTGGCCCCTGGCGGCCTGGCACAGCGAACTCTACTGATGCCCCGCGCGTCCGGCGTGCGGCGGCCCCCTCGCGCGTCGCGGACCGTATGAGCGAGACCTCCGGAAGGCTCCCGCGCACGGCTCCGGCCCGCACGGTCCTGGGGTTCGGCCCCCTGGCCCTGCTCATCCTCGCGCAGCTCTCGGCGGCCAGCGACCGCTTCCTGATCACCCTCGTGACGACTCCGGTCAAGCAGGCGCTCGGCCTCAGCGACGCCCAGCTCGGCCTGCTCCACGGCTCGGCCTTCGTCATCCTGTACGCGCTGACCATGCCGCTCTTCGGCAGCCTCGCGGATCGGGGGCATCACCGGCAGATCCTGCTGGCCAGCATCGGCCTCTGGACCCTGGCGACCCTCGGGTTCGGTCTGGCCGGCTCCTTCACGGTGCTGTTCCTCAGCCGGCTCGCCCTCGGACTGGGGCAGGCCGGACTCGTGCCGGCCTCGCTCTCGCTCATCGCCCACGGCTCCGTGCAGGGCCGCATGGCCCGGAACGTGTCGCTGTTCACGGCGGGCGGCAGCCTCGGACAGAGCTTCGCCCTGCTCGCCGGCGGCACGATCCTGGCCTGGCTCGTCCTGCGGGGCGGCCTGGCGTGTCCCGGCCTCGGCCCGCTGCCGCCCTGGCGTGCCCTGTTCCTCCTCGCCTGCCTGCCCAACCTCGCGCTGATCCTCGGCGCGGTCGCGGTCCGGCTGCCACGGGCCCCGCCCGCCGCCCGGGCGGGGCTGAAGCCCGCCTGGACGTGGATCCTGCGCCGGCGGCGGATCTACCTGCCCCATTTCGCGGCCGCGGCCTGCGCCGTCCTGATGGGTCGGACCCTGGCCGCCTGGGGGCCGACCCTCTACGTGCGAAACCACGGCATGAGCCCCGCGGAGAGCGGCATGGTTCTGGGCGGGCTGCTGCTGATCGGCGGTCCGCTCGGCCATCTGTCCGCGGGCCTGTTGCTGGACCGCGTGGCGCGGGCGCGCCGGCGCGCCGCCGCCTCGCGCCTGCTCGGCTTCGGCCTGATGGCGGCCCTGCCGCCCGCGATCGTGATGGCGGTGGCCTCCGACCGGACCCTCTCGCTCGCCGCCTTCACCCTCCTCACGGCCGTGATCGGATTCACCGCGCCGCCCGCGGTGGCGGGGGTGCAGTTCCTGACGCCGGTCAGCCTGCGCGGGCGGGTCAGCGCCCTCTTCGTCGCCGCCGTGACCCTGACGGCCTCGGGCACCGGGCCGCCCCTCCTGGGGCTCCTGGCCGACACCGTCTTCGGCGCCGAGCATCTCGGCCGGGCCCTGATGGTGCTGTACGGCCTCGTGGGCGTGCCCGGGATTCTCCTGGCCTTTCGGGCGGCCCGGATGGGCCGTCCGCTCACCGGCGCAGGGCGCTGAACCAGGACGAGACCGGATCGAGGACGTCGCTGGCGATGGAGGCGGCCCAGGCGCGCGCCCGCTCGGTCAGCGCGGGCCGCCGGGCCGGCTCGCCCGCGCGCGCCTCGCGCGACCGGGCCTCCACCGCCGTCATCGTCGCGGCCACGAAGGCATCCTCCTGGGCCTGGCAGGTATCGAGGGCGTTGCGCTGGGAAGCGGCGCGGCTCTGCATCCGCGGCTGCTGGGCGAACGCATCCCGCACGCAGGCGTGCCAGGCCTGCTCGAGGGCGGCGAGCCCGTCCTCGGGCCGGCCCGTCACCTGCGCCGTCGCCGCCTGCGGCACGAGGCTGATCAGCAGGAGGGCGGAGCGCAGGGTCATCGACATGGGCGGAGTATGGCCGCCCGGCTCGTCGCGGCCTAGAACAAAAGCGCAACACCGGGAGAGCCGCGATTGGCCGGCGGCCGGATTTCGCCGCCGCAATCCGTCTGGCCGATCGCGGCTTCTCCGTGGGTCGTCGATACCCGTCGTGACTGCGTAACGCGGTCTCCGGTTCGTACCTGTCCAGCCGAATGATCCGAGTTCGCGACGCATGTGGCAGGTTTGGATGATGCGGAGATTGATGCGACCGAGCCGAAGGCGCTCACCTCCCCTATCAAGATCATCCGAACCCACAGTATCACGCCTGATTGCTGAATTATTCGGATCCAGAACTGCAATCTATGCGCAACAATTGGATTTACATTGATACGGATTGTTAGATTTAGCGCGGCGATAACAGGAAGCGAAATATTTTTCGGTTAGAATTTTGGAAACCTATCGAATTTAAATCGAGAGAGTGCCAACGAATTCGGCAGTGGGTTTGTATGATGCTAGACAGACGAAGAGTTTATCGGCAGTCCTGCTCGCTCGACGGACGGATCTTCGTTCCAAAAGTCAGCAGCGCGATCGGTTGCGCCATCACGGACATCTCATCGCTCGGTGCTTTCCTGAAGCCCAACACGGGCCGGGCTGTCCCGGCGCATTTCGATCTGACGATCGGCGGGAGCAATCTGCCGCGCGCCTGCAGGATCGCCCGGCAGGAGGCCGATGGGTTCGGTGTCGAGTTTCTGGATCCCGTCCGGCAGGAGATCGAGGAGATCCTCGAAGAATACGCCTTCAAGGAAGAGCTGGTCTTCGAGGCGCTGAATGCCACGCTCGACAACGAGATCACGCAGACTCAGGTTCGCGTTCGGCAGACCGCCGCCGCCCTGCTGGGCTTGATCGAACGACGGAACGCGATCACGTGGCGATCGGGTGAGGTCATCGAACACCGGGCCTCGGGCGCCGGCGCATCGATCGACGGGCCGCCCGGTGCTTCGGGGCGCGCGATCCCCTCCGACCGGACCGAGCTCTTCCTGGCCTGACCGTGTCGAGCGGGGCCGGCCGTTTCGGTCGTTGAACGGCGCGGCGGCTCTCCGGCGGCGGCGCCCCCCGCGCGCGGCATCGCCCGCGGTGCCGAGCGAAGCCCGTTCGCGAAGCCTCCGGGGCGGCCGCGCCCGATCAAACCACGATCGCGAAATCCTGGTACTGGAGCAGCGGGTTGTTGGAGAAGGTGGCGACCTGGATGGCGGCGGCACTGCCGATGCCGTCCGCGTCCCAGCTCAGCGTGTGCGACCCCGAGTTGAAGACAAACTCCGCGTGCGCCTTGGTGGCGAGACCGCTGGCGCTCGTCTCGAACCAGTCGCTCGCGAGCGTGCCGACCGCGAGGCCGTAGTCGGAGGCGTGCACCTGGAGCTTGTCGCCCTGCGCCCGCGAGAAGTCGCGCACGAGGTCGATGCCCTGCCCGGCCTTGTTGAAGAGGAAGGCGTCGGCGCCGAGCCCGCCCGTCAGGATATCGTTGCCGGCCTTGCCCTCCAGGAGATCGGCGCCGTCGCCGCCGGCGAGCGTGTTCGCCGCGCCGTTGCCGGTGAGGACGTTCGCCAGGGCATTGCCCGTTCCGTTGACGGCATTCGTCCCCGTCAGGACGAGTTTCTCGAGATTGGCCGCCAGCGTGTAGGTCACCGCGCTTTGAACGGTGTCGATCCCGGCATTCACGGCCTCGAAGATCCTGTCGCCGGTGTTGTCGACGATGTAGGTGTCGTTGCCGCTGAGGCCCTGCAGCGTGTCCGCTCCGCCCCCGCCATTGATCGTATCCGCGCCGTCCGTTCCGAAGATCCAGTCGCTCACCGTCGTTCCGACCGGCGCCGACGCCAGGACGACGGAGACGGTGTGCTGGCCCAACCCGTTCAGGGTCAGGTCCAGGCTGTTGCCGGAGAGGCTCGCGCCATCCGCCCCGGTGACCTGCACCATCTGCCCGGCATGGGATTTCAGCTGGATGAGGTCGTGGCCCTCACCGACGACCGCGTAGCTGAGGTTGCTGCCGTCGCCGGTCACGCTGAGGAGGTCGGACCGGTCCGCGAGGGCGGTCAGGTGGGTGACGTCGTCCGGGGTCCCGTCGAGGGCGATCTTGAAGGTCCCGCCGGCCTTCGGCACGAAGACGCTGTTGCTGTCGTAGGCGTACCAGCCGGCGACGTTCTTGATCGTGTGGCCGGCGCCGACGTCGAGGGCGAACTTGCCGAGATCGCCGGCCGCGGTGGTCGCCGACGCGGTGAGGACGTTCGACGCCGCATCGAAGCTGTAGCTGACGTCGGACTTCTCCAGGGTCGCGGTGCGCTGCGCCAGATCGTTCAGGGTCACGAACTCCGAGCCCGCCTGCGCAGCCCGTGCGATGAAGTCCGTGAACATCTGCTGGGTGTAGCCGGCATCCGTCGTATCGGTCAGCCAATCCGTCGGACCGTAATCGTGCCAGGGCCAGACCACGACCGGCAGGTCGGAATGCGCCGTCAGCGTCGCCCACTCCTTGGCCCATGCCGCGGAGGCCTGCGCGGCGGTGAGGTGCTGATAGCCCACGAGGGTGAAGTCGAAGGAGGTATTGGGCGCGATGTAGACCGATTTCAGATCGGTGGCCGTCGGGCTGAGATAGCCGATCGCCCCGGGATACCCGGCCCCGATCAGGGAGGCGCCGCCGGAGATGTAGGGATAGTACTGCGCGATCTGCCGCGCGGTCGCGAGATTTTCTCCCGCCCCGGGAACGGCGGCGCCGATATTGGTCAGTCCGAGCTGCTGCTCGATGATCGCGCGGGATTGCTGGAACTCGGTCTGGAATTGGGCCGCGGTGAGGACGTTGGTATCCTCGGGATGGGTGAGGGAATGCGAGCCGATCTCGTTCCCCATCGCCAGCATCGGGTTGTAATACGTCTTCGAGTAGGTCCAGTCCGTAGTCTCGCCCGCGGCCGGATTGTTGCCGACGTCGATGTAGTAGGAACCGACGAAGTTGTAGGCCTGCTTCCACTGCGTCAGGATCGGCAGGAGCTTGTCGTAGATGCCCGCTCCGGAGGCCGGTCGGACGTCGTCGGTGTACATGGCCTGATCCATGTCCACGCGGGCGGCCACGATCGCCTTGTTCCGGCTCATGTGGAGGCTGACATCCGGCCCCGTCGCCGGCGCCATGGTCCAATCCAGGGCGTGGCCCAGCATGTTGTTGTCGGCCAGCATGCCGTCCGTGGCGAAGTGGACGTTCTTGCCCCCGGTCTGCGTCGCCATCACGGCGATGTTGGACTGCCCGTTGACGATCTGATTGGCGAGCGTCGTTCCGAGCCCGTCCGTACTGGTGAAGTACGAGGTGCTGATGTTCGTGTACTGGTGGATCGACTCGCCGGCCGCGTACCCCGCCATGACCGGATTGGTCGTGGCCGCCGCCTTGACCTCGACATTCGCGCCGTTGACCCCGTCGACGCGGCTGACATCCAGGAGCGCCTTCATGCGCGCGTAGGAATCGCCGGGGAGCGGAGCGTTCTTCTCGTCGTTCGTCATGAAGTCGCCGGCGGTGATGATGCCGACGTGGTAGTTCTTCTCGAGGCTCGTCAGGGTGTCGGTGATCGCGGCGGCCTTCGCGGCGGCGACGTTGCGGAACGAGGGAAAGATCAGCGTGTCGTAGTTCGACAGCTTCGCCAGATCGGTGAGATCCGATTCCGACAGGAGGTCGTAGGGCACGCCCGCGGCGGCGGCTTGGTTCTGCGCCGCCATGTAGAGCTGCGAATACGCCATCGGGCTGAAGTAGTTCGCCGCCGTCGATTCCGAGTAGACGATGCCGACCTTGTGCCCCGTATAGGTCCGGGCCGGCAGCGTGCTCGCATCCGAGACCGTGTAGGGGCCGGCCCCGTAATCGCCCGGCAGGAAGACGCTGTTGTTGACGTCGGCCAGGACGTTGAGGCTCTTCGGGGTTCCGATCTGCGCCGCCGAGACGCTGACCTCCAGGACCGTGTGATCGGCATTGTAGGCGAAGGTCAGCGGCGTCGCCGAGACGAGCGTCTGCCCGTCGCCCCCGCGATAGAGGTACGGCTTGCCGTCGGCGGCGATATTGATGTTGTAGTCGTAGCCGCCGTAAAGGCCCCAGATGCTGTAGCCGGTGGTGGCGTTCTTGTCCGTGTTCAGCCAGAGCGTCGTGTACGTCCCGATCGACGTCCCCGTCGGCGCCTGGAGGGCGAAGGTCAGGACACCGCCCGACAGGTCGCCATACAAACCGTATCCGGCCGTTGTCGTGCCTGCGGGATTAAGCCGAGCCGACGATGTCCAATCGTTCAGGTTGCCATCAACCGTAGGCATGACAAAGAGTCCCCTCGCAAGAGTAGAAGGTCGGTCTGGCGCCGAGAGGGTAAATCCCTCAGGCTTTTACGCTCCGGACAGAGCGGCTCAAGGATTTGATGACGTCATCCCGCAGCAATCGTGACGACGGCGACAACTGTCAGACTGTTAACGAAACCCTGATGTCACGAACCATACTCTGTGGATCGGATAAAGTAATTCCGCCAAGGGGATTACCTCCAGGGGCCAGGTCGGATACCTGACAATGGCTACGCCCGGCTCGGTTCCGGGTGGTCTCGGGCCGCGCCGGTGCCGCTCCGGGCGGAAGGGTCCGGAGAGGTCCCGGCCGTCGTCGGCACGGGGCCGACATGGTCCGTGGCAGGGCCTTCATCCACGGCGCGCGCCCCCTTTCCGAAGGCGAATCCTGACACCGGGTCCCGGAGCACGGCGCCAGGCGGCCGGCGGGGCGTTCGACGGCCAGCCAGGGAGCGGGATGGCGCGCGAAAGCCCCGAACGCGTTCCGGAGCCTCTGGCGTCGGCGCGCGTTATGGTGAAGATCCCGTCACATCAGCGAGCTCCGATGCCCATGAACCGATTGGCCGAGACCGAGGCGGTTCTCACCCGCACGGATCAGGTGTGGCGCTCCGAGATGACGCGTCTCTACGGCTCGGACGGCGTTCTCCGCTTCGGCTACCGCCCCGAGGCGCAAGGTGCCGCCGACACACCCATGCGGCGGGCCTACGAGGCGCGCCGGCACGCCATCGCGCTGTGGCGGCACGAGCGCCGGGTGGACATCTAGCCCACCGGGCCGCTCCGGGTGATCGCCGTCCTGGGTCTCTGGGCCGCCTATTGGGCCGCGCTGTTCGCCCAGGTCGCCCATCTGCGATCCCTGGAGGACGGCGTGGGCGCCCTCGCCTTCTCCTGGGTCTCCCGCACCCTGCTGGCCATCGGCACCGCACTCTTTCTGCTGGCCAAGACCGGCTAATCGCTGGCCGAGACCGGAGAAGGCTTGGCCAAACCCGGATCGCTTTCGGCCCGGACCGGGGCGGGCCCCGTGTCTCGGGTCGGCGCCTCGGAACCTTGCCTTGCGGGCCGGGAACCCGAGACCCGGACCACGCCGCCCCGCGCTCGGAGACGCATCGGTTTCCCGATGCAGCCCTGCGGGCGGATCAGACTTTCCGGGGATCGAAAGGGTCGCTCCGTCCCGCCTCGACAAGTACAGAATCCAAGCGCGCAAGATCGGAGGGACGACACGTCGTTGCGGTGGATCGCGATTTTCGAACCGCGACGGCCCGAACTCTGCTAAGACCTGTCATTCGGCTCATGTGATGGGGACCCGTCCGGGTTCCTGCGGTGACTTCGTCCATCGAGAAAGACACCGCATGCCCTACGAGAAACCGATGATGGAATTCTCGGACCTGACCGGACAGGCGACCCAGGACGGCATCACGGTCACGGTGAACGTCTACCGATTCGCCGGCTCCCAGGATCCCTGGATCCTGGAGGTCATCGATCCGGCGGGATGGTCGACCCTCTGGGACACCACCTTCGCCTGCGACGAGGACGCCCTCGACGCGTTCACGGAGGCCGTCGAGGCGGGCGGCGGCATGCGCGCGTTCCTGGAGCCGCCGCCGACCCTGCACTGAGGCGGCCCCCGCCCCCGGCCCTCGAAAACATCCCCTCTCGGCCCGGCGGCCCCATCCCGCGCGCGACGACAATTCCGGAGAGCCCCATGCGCATCCTCGTCGGCTGCGAGATGACCTACACCTTCCCCCAGCCCACCCCGGTCATCGCGACCCTCAACGTCCATGCCTCGCGGGTCTCGGACCTGGAGCGCCCGGACCACCTCGTCACGCACCCCGCGGTGCCGCTGGAGGGCTATCGCGACAGCTTCGGCAACTGGTGCCAGCGGATGACGGCCCCGGCCGGCACGTTCACGCTGAAGACCGAGACGATCGTGCGCGACGCGGGCCGCGGGGACCATCCGCACCCGACGGCGGCGGAGACGCCCATCGCAACGCTCCCGACCGACAGCCTCCTGTTCCTCCTGGGCAGCCGCTACTGCGAGACCGACCGCCTCTCGCAGATCGCCTGGGACCTGTTCGGCCACCTGCCGCCCGGCTGGAGCCGCGTCCAGGCGATCTGCGACTACGTCCACGACCGGATCACCTTCGGCTACGAGCATGCCCGCGCCACCCGGACCGCCTTCGAGGTGTTCGAGGAGCAGCGCGGCGTCTGTCGCGACTACGCGCACCTCGCCATCGCCTTCTGCCGCTGCCTCAACATTCCGACGCGCTACTGCAACGGCTACGTCAGCGACATCGGCCTGCCGCTCCCGCACGCGCCGGGCGACTTCGCGGCCTGGATGGAGGTTTTCCTCGATGGCCGCTGGCACACCTTCGATCCGCGCAACAACGCGTCGCGGATCGGCCGCATCCTGATCGCCTACGGCCGGGATGCGGCCGACGTGCCGCTCACGCTGACTTTCGGGCCCAACACCCTGACCCGATTCGTGGTGACGACCGAGGAAGCCCCGGCCGTCGCCTGACCGGCGCTGCCAAGCGCCCCTGCCTCCAACCGAAAGCCGACTCCTATGACTTCCACCGCCATGCTCGCCGAGAACGTCTCCATCGCGGATCTCGCGGGCCGGAACGCCGACCGCCTCGAATACCTGAGGGGCGTCTACCGCAACATGGTCCCCGACCAGGCCCGCAATCCGAGCCTGCGGGTTCGGATCAGCCGTCTCGGATCGGGCGTTCAGCCGGCCTACCGGATCGAGCGCGACGATACCGACGGCCAGACCGTCGTGATGGGGTTCTACCAGGGCGACAAGCACAAGCCGCTCCCCAAGCGGCTGCACGATTGCGACGGGCCGAGCTGGAGCAGCGAGACCATGAGCTACGTCGAGCTGCGCGCCCTGCACAACGGCGCGATCGGGGTCTGATCCGGCCTCCCCTGCGGGTCTGATCCGGCCTCCCCTGCGGGTCGGATCGGCGATCCGGGCTCCGTGGGCGACACATCCCGGGACGCGGTCCCGCGGATCGGTCTCGCGGCCGCGCTGAGTCAGGCAAGGCGCAGGTGGCGGATCCCCCGGCCGGGGGCGATCGCCTGGGCCGCCGTGGCGATGCCGCGCGCGTCGATGCCGAAGTGACGGTAGAGGTCGGCGATCGTGCCGGTCTGACCGAACTGCGCGACACCCAGCGCGCGGGTGCGATGCCCGTGCACCGATCCGAGCCAGCCGAGGGTGGCCGGATGGCCGTCGAGGACGGTGACGAGGCCGCACTGGGCGGGCACGTCGGCGAGCAGGCGCTCGACATGGCTCGACGCCTCCGGACGGCCCTGCTCGCGCAGGCCCTGCGCCGCGGTCCAGCCGGCCTGCAGCCGATCCGCCGAGGTGACCGCGAGGAGGCCGACGTCGCGCCGGTCCTCGGCCATCAGCCCGATGGCGGCGATCGCCTCGGGGGCGACGGCCCCCTGGTAGGCGACCACCACCTCGGCGTTCGGACCGGGCCGGCGCAGCCAGTAGGCGCCCGCGACCATGTCGGCGGCCAGCGCCGGGCCGATCGCCCGCACCGGCTGCTCCAGGCTGCGGGTCGAGAGCCGGAAATAGGCCGAGCCGCCCGCCGCATCGGCCAGGCAGGTCACCGGGTCCGGTTCGGACGGGCCGCTGCCCTGCAGGTGCGCGAAGGCGAAGCGCAGCAGCACCGCGAGCTCGTCGACGAAGGCCGGCTCGAAGGCGGCGAGCCCGTCCTGGCCCAGGCCGATCAGCGGCGTCTTGATCGACTGGTGCGCCCCGCCCTCCGGCGCCAGGGTGACGCCCGCCGGCGTCGCCACCAGGAGGAAGCGCGCATCCTGGTAGCAGGCGTAGTTCAGGGCATCGAGGCCGCGCTCGATGAAGGGATCGTAGAGCGTGCCCACCGGCAGCAGGCGCTCGCCGAAGATCGCATGCGACAGGCCGAGGGCCGCGAGCGCGGTGAAGAGGTTCGACTCGGCGATGCCGAGCTCGAGGTGCTGGCCGGAGGGCGCGAAGGTCCAGTTGAAGGTCGAGGGAATCCGCTCCTTGCGGAAGACGTCGGCCATCGCCTCCTTGGCGAAGAGGCCGCGCCGGTTCACCCAGGCGCCGAGGTTGGTGGAGACGGTGACGTCGGGCGAGGTGGTGACGATGCGATCGGCGAAGGCCGAATCGGACTTGGCGATCTCGTGCATCAGCAGCCCGAACCCGGCCTGCGTCGAGAGCGTGGCCTGGGTCGGGGCCGTGAAGCGCTCGGGGACCGGGATCGCCGGCGCCGTGTAGCGGCGGCGCCCGCGCTGCACGAAGGGCACTGCGGCGAGGAAGCGGCGCATCGCGTCGGGGGCGACCTCGAGCCCCTCGAAGGGCTCCCACTCGTGACCCGGCCGGATCGCCATCTCGGCCCGGAAGGCCTCGACCTGGGTCGGCGTCAGCAGGCCCGCATGGTTGTCCTTGTGGCCGGCGAGCGGCAGGCCGTGGCCCTTGATCGTGTAGGCGATGAAGCAGACCGGGCGGTCGTGGGCGCGGGCCGCCTCGAAGGCCTCCAGCAGCATCGGCAGGTCGTGGCCGCCGAGATTGCCCATCAGGGCGGCGAGCTCCGCATCGGAGCGCCGGTCGATCAGGGCGGAGACGTCGCCCTGGTCGCCGAGTTCCTCCGTCAGGCGCCGGCGCCAGGCCGCGCCGCCCTGGAAGGCCAGCGCCGAGTAGGTCTGGTTCGGGCAGGCCTCGATCCAGGCCTTGAGGCGCGCCCCGCCCGGTTCCGCGAAGGCGGCGCGCTGGAGCGTGCCGTGCCGCAGCACGACCACGTCCCAGCCGAAGTTGCGGAACATCGCCTCGAACTTCGCCCACAGCCCCTCGCGCACCACCGCGTCGAGGCTCTGGCGGTTGTAGTCGACGATCCACCAGGTGTTGCGCAGGCCGTGCTTCCAGCCCTCCAGCAGGGCCTCGAAGATGTTGCCCTCGTCCATCTCGGCGTCGCCGATGAGCGCCACCATCTTGCCCTCGGGCCGGTCGCCGCCCCAGCCCTTCGCCCGCACGTAGTCCTGGGTCAGCGACGCGAACAGCGTCTGCGCCACGCCGAGCCCGACCGAGCCCGTGGAGAAATCGACGTCGTCGGTGTCCTTGGTCCGCGAGGGATAGGACTGGGCGCCGCCGAAGGCGCGGAAGGCCGCCAGCTTCTCGCGGGTCTGGTGACCGAACAGGTATTGCAGCGCGTGGAAGATCGGGCTCGCATGGGGCTTCACCGCGACCCGGTCCTCGGGGCGCAGCACCGCGCCGTAGAGCGCCGTCATGATCGCGCAGAGGGAGGCCGACGAGGCCTGGTGCCCGCCCACCTTCAGCCCGTCGGCCGACGGGCGCAGGTGGTTGGCGTTGTGGATGGTCCAGGTCGAGAGCCAGAGGCTCTTCCGGGCCAGGGCGGCGAGGTAGGGCAGTCGCGGATCGCTCATGACATGATCCTAGCCGCGCCGGACCAGCAAAACTGGCCAAACGACCTTGTGGTGCGGCAAGTCCTTGGCTCAGATGCGCTGTCGGATGCCTCGCGAGATCATTTCGTGCCAAAACCTGTTCTCGACGTCATCGATCGCCGGATCCTCGCCGCGCTGCAGGAGGATGCCCGCCTGACGGTGCAGCAGATCGGCGACCGGGTCGGCCTCTCCGCTTCGCCCTGCGCCCGGCGGGTGCGCCTGCTGGAGGCGGCGGGGGTGATCAAGGGCTACGTCGCCGTCGTCGACCAGGTCGCGGTCGGCCTGCCGGTCAGCGTCTTCGCCTCGGTGAAGCTCGAGCGCCAGCGGGAGGAGGAACTCGACCGCTTCGCCGTGGCCGTCACCCGCTGGCCCGAGGTGGTCGACTGCTACCTGATGACGGGGCAGCGGGACTACCTGCTCCGGATCGTGGTCGAGGACCTCGAAGCCTACGAGCGCTTCCTCAAGGACAAGCTCACCCGCCTCGACGGCGTCGCCTCGATCGAATCGAGCTTCGCCCTCGGCCAAGTGAAGCGCGCCAATGCCCTGCCGATCCTGCAGCGATAACGGGCATCGGCTGCCTGAATTCGCGGCTTACGGCCGGCAATTGCGCAAGTGCAGTGCAACATCGACGAGCGCTTGACGGAACGAACACGCGCATATTCTATGCGTATAGTTTGGATAGTTCGCCCGGTGCGAGCGCGAGGAGCGGTGCCATGCGTGATCGTCGTGCATTTCTGAAGACCTCGCTGACGGCGGCCGCCCTGGGGGCCTCCGGTCTCCCGCTGTCCGGCATCCTGCGCGGTGCCCGTGCGGCGGACGGGCCCCTCGTCATCGGCGCCCCGCTGCCGATCTCCGGCGCCTTCGCGGCCAACGGCAAGTATGCGTCGCTCGGCGCCGCCTTCGCGGCGCAGGAGGCCGGCAAGATCCTCGGCCGCACCGTCACGGTCGCGGACATCGACACCGAGGGCAAGCCGGCACCGGCCGCCCGCAAGGTGCAGGAGGCGATGGCGCAGGGCACGCGGCTCTTCGCCGGCGGCATCCTCTCCTCCGAGGCCCTGGTGATGGGCAAGGAAGCGGCGAAATCCGACGGCGTCTTCATCACCACGGCGGGGGCGGACGAGATCACCGGCTCGGACTGCAACCGCGGCACCTTCCGCTGGACGGTGCCGACCTTCGGCGCCATCGCGCAGACGGTCCGTCCCCTCATCGCGCAGATGCCCAACGCCAAGCGCTGGTACACGATCACCCCGCAATACGTGTTCGGCGAGGGCCTCCTCAGTGCCGCCAAGGCGGTCTTCCAGGAGAAGGGCGTCGAGCATGTCGGCAACAGCTACCACTCGCTGGCCGAGAAGGAGTTCAGCGGCTACCTGACCAACGCGATCGCGGCCAAGCCCGACGTGCTGCTGCTCCTCAACTTCGGCTCGCAATCCTCGGATGCGCTGCGCCAGGCGGTGAGCTTCGGCCTCAAGAAGCGCATGACCATCGTGCTCGCCTGGGCCTCGGGCCTGGAGCAGTTCGAGGCCCTGGGCGCCGACCTCTGCGAGGGCGTCTACTTCGGCGCGCAGTACTGGCACGGCATCGACTCGCCCCTGAACAAGGCGCTGGTGACCAAGGTCCGCGAGACCGCCAAGATGACGCCGAACTACTCCTTCGCCGGCTCGTACCAGATTACCAAGCTGCTCCTCGACGCCGCCGCCAAGGCCGGCAGTACGGACGGCCCCGCCGTGATCAAGGCGCTCGAAGGGATGCGCTATTCCGGCCTGACCGGCGAGGAGGAGATCCGCGCCGCCGACCACCAGGTCATCAAGGATTACTACCTGCTCAAGGGCAAGGCGAAGTCCGCCATGAAGGACAAGGACGATTTCGCCGAGGTGATCCAGTCCGGCAAGTCGTTCCTCTCGCCCGAGGCCGCCGGCTGCAAGATGACGTGACGAAGATGGCGTGACGAAGGTTGGCGTGAGGGCGAAGCGGCGCCGAGGTTCCACGCGGGATCGGTCGTCGCTCGAGCGCTGCGTCGTTTTGGGGCGCCGCGGGCGAGCCCGGGATCCAGAGCCGAGCAAGGCGCCCCCTGTCTTTCCGGAGTCCGGGTTCCGCGTCGCGGCCCCGGAATCACGGGTCGCGCTCGGATCGGCATGGCCCGCCAGCCAAGGTTTCACGTGATCCAAGGTTTGACGTGATCCGAGGTTTGACCTGATCCTGGAGACCCCGTGACCTACCTGTTCCAGATCCTGAACGGCCTCGGACTCGGGATGCTCTACTTCCTGCTGGCGGTGGGCCTGAGCATCATCTTCGGGCTGCTGCAGTTCGTGAACTTCGCCCACGGGGCGTTCTACCTGCTGGGGGCCTACCTCGCCTACGAGGGCGTCGAGCGGGGCCTGAGCTTCTGGGTGGCGATGCCGCTGGCCGCCCTCGTCGTCGCGGGGCTGGCCGCCCTGACCGAGCGGCTGCTCCTGCGCCGGGTCTACAAGCTGCCCCACACCTTCCACATCCTCGTCACCGTCGGCCTCGCCCTGGTGGTGCAGGAGCTCGTCATCATCATCTGGGGGCCCATCGGCGGGAATGTCGCTCCGCCGGAGGCGCTGAGCGGCGTGATGATCCTCGGGGATTTCGTCTACCCGGAGTACCGGCTCTTCGTGATCGGCTTCACGGCGATCCTGGCGGCCGGCCTGTGGTGGCTCCTCGACCGGACGCGGCTCGGCGCCATCGTGCGGGCCGGGTCGGAATCGCCCGCCAACATGGCGCTCCTCGGCTACGATACCCTGCGCATCAACACCGCCGTCTTCGCCCTCGGCGCCGGGCTGGCGGGCCTGGCCGGGGCGCTGGCCGCCCCCATCCGCGGCGTCGAGCCCTTCATGGGCGTCGAGGCCCTGGGCATCGCCTTCGTGGTGGTGGTGATCGGCGGAATGGGCAGCTACGCCGGGGCGCTCGCCGCCGGCATCCTCGTCGGCATCGCCCAGAGCCTGATGGCCACCCTGTGGCCCGAGGGGGCGCGCCTCGTCATCTATCTCGGCATGGCCGGCATCATCATGGCGATGCCGCGCGGCCTGTTCGGCCGGGCCTGAGGAGGCGCTCGCGATGATTCCCCTGCTCGACAGGCCCCTGGTGCAGTTCGGCCTCGCGCTGGCCGCCGTGCTGATCCTGCCCCTGGTGATGCGCTCCGGCACGCTGGCCAGCGAGATCCTGATCTACGGGCTGGCGGTCGCCGCCTGCAATCTGCTGCTGGGCTATACCGGCCTGCTCTCCTTCGGCCAGGGCATCTTCTTCGGCCTCGGCAGCTACGTCGCCGGGCTCGGCCTCGTCCGGGCCGGCCTGCCCGCCCCCGTCATGCTGCTGCTGTCGCTGGCCCTGGGGGCGCTGGTGGCGGCCGCCGTGGGCTGGGTCTCGATCCGGCGCCAGGGCGTCTACTTCGTGATGCTGACCCTGGCCTTCTCGCAGATGTTCTACTTCCTGGCCTACACCTTCAGCGGCCTCACGGGCGGCGACAACGGCCTGCTCGACATCCCGCGCCCGCGCCTCGCCGGCACGGTCCTGTCCGATCCCTGGACCTACTACGCCTTCGTGGCCGTGCTCTTCCTCGGGCTCTTCGCCGCCCTGCAGCGGGTCGCGCTCTCGACCTTCGGGCGCACCCTGCTCGCCATCCGCGACAACGAGGGCCGGGCCGGGGCGATCGGCTATCCGGTTCGGGCCTTCAAGGTCGCGGCCTTCGCGATTTCCGGGGCGGTGACGGCCTTCGCGGGCGCGCTCCACGCCATGCTGATCGGCGTCGCGCCCCTCTCGAACATCGACTACCACACCAGCGAGACCCTGCTGATCATGACGATCGTCGGCGGCAGCGCGAACCTGTTCGCCTCGCTCCTCGGGGCCGGCGCCTACCTGCTCGCCGCCGATGCCCTCTCGGCGATCTGGCCGCGCTGGCTCCTTCTCCTGGGGCTCCTCCTCATCGTCATCACGCTGTTCCTGCAGCGCGGCCTCTGGGGCCTGATCGAGCACGCCGTCGCCCTCTTGACGCGGGCGCCGCCCCCCGACGACCCGGCGCCGGACCGGCCCGTGGTGACCGATCCCGCGGTCGCTCCCGTGGCGGAGGCTCTCCCCGCGTCCGACGCCGGCCGGGCACCGGAGGTCGCCCGATGAGCGCGCCGATCCTCGCCACCGACGCCCTGGGCGTCCGCTACGGCAGCTTCGTCGCCCTCCAGGACGTGACCCTGCGCATCGCCGAGAACAGCGTCCACTCGATCATCGGCCCGAACGGCGCCGGCAAGACGACCCTGTTCCACGCGCTGACCGGCCGGATCGCGCCCTCGGCCGGGCGCATCGCCCTGGCGGGCCGGGACATCACCCGCACGGCCGACCACGAGCGCGTGCGCCTCGGCCTCGCCCGCTCGTTTCAGGTCACCAGCCTCTTCCCGACGCTCAGCGTCCGCGAAAACCTGCGGCTGGCCGCGCAGGGCAAGACGCCCTGGCAGGCCCTCGCCCCCTGGCGCCGGGCCGAGGCCAACCGGCCGGCGCTGGCCATGGCCGAGACGATGCTGGAGCGCCTCGACCTCACCCGGGTGGCCCTGCGCGCCGCCGGCGCGCTCTCGCACGGCCAGCAGCGGCGCCTGGAGGTCGGGATGGCGATGGCGGCGGCGCCGAAGGTCATCCTCCTCGACGAGCCGACCTCCGGCATGGGCATCGACGACATCGCCGCCATGACGGCGCTGATCCGCGATCTCGGCCGCGACCACACCGTCCTGTTCATCGAGCACAACATGGGCATCGTCATGAACATCTCCGACACCGTGACGGTGATGCGCGCCGGCCGCGTGCTGGTGGAGGGTCCGCCGGCCCGGGTCCGCGACGACCCGGAGGTGCGGCGGGCCTATCTCGGCAACATGATCACGGGCGACCTCACGCCGGCCCGGGCGCACGTCTCGTGAGCGGCCCCGTCGCCCTCAGCCTGGACGGGGTCCAGGGCTTCTACGGCAAGAGCCACATCCTCCAGGGCGTCAGCCTGGAGGTGCGCGACGGCGAGATCGTCTGCCTCCTCGGGCGCAACGGCGCCGGCAAGACCTCGACGCTCAAGGCGATCAGCGGCCTCCTGCCCCCCCGCGGCGGCCGGGTGCACTTCCACGGCACCGACGTGGCGGGCTGGCCCGCCCACCGCATCGCCCGGGCCGGCCTCACCCTCGTGCCGGAGGACCGGGGCATCTTCAGCCTGCTCAGCGTCGCGGAGAACCTGGCCATCGCCGTGCGCAAGGGTTCGCCCTGGGGCCTGCGGGACATCTACGCGATGTTCCCGCGCCTGGAGGAGCGCCGCCGCAACGGGGGCGCGCAGCTCTCGGGCGGCGAGCAGCAGATGCTCTCGATCGCCCGCGCCCTCCTCTCCGGGCCGAAGCTCCTCATGCTCGACGAGCCGGTGGAGGGCCTCGCCCCCGTCATCGTCGAGGAGATCGTCGCCCAGATCCGGGCCATCCGCGACGCCGGGGTCCCGATCCTGCTGGTGGAGCAGAACCTGGCGGTCTGCACGAGCCTGGCCGACCGCCACTACATCCTCGAACTCGGCCGCGTCGCCTACGCGGCCGGCAATGCCGACTTCGTGGCCGACGAGGCGGCGCGCGACCGCTTCCTCGGCGTGAAGGCGGCGTGAGCAGAAGGGACTCCGGGACACCCATGTCGAACCTCACCATCAACGCCGAGCGTCTCTGGGACACCCTGACGGAGACCGCCGCCATCGGCGCCACCCCCGACGGCGGCATCGCCCGCCTGACCCTGAGCGACGAGGACCGCCGGGTGCGCGACTGGCTGCGGACCCAGGTCGAGGCCCTGGGCTGCACCCTGACGGTGGACGCGGTGGGCAACATGTTCGCCCTGCGCCCCGGCCGGAACCCCGACCTGAAGCCCATCGCCCTGGGCAGCCACCTCGACACCCAGCCCACCGGCGGCAAGTTCGACGGGGTGCTGGGCGTGCTGGCCGGGCTCGAGGTGCTGCGCACCCTGGACGGGGCCGGCTACGTCACCGAGGCGCCGCTGCTGCTGGTGAACTGGACCAACGAGGAGGGCGCGCGCTTCGCCCCCGCCATGCTGGGCTCCGGCGTCTATGCGGGCATCTATGCCGGCGACTGGGCCGAGGCCCGCCAGGACAGCGCCGGCACCCGCTTCGGCGCGGCCCTCGATGCCATCGGCTACCGTGGCGCCGCGCCCGCGGGCTCCGTGCCGTTCGGCGCGATGTTCGAGCTGCACATCGAGCAGGGCCCGATCCTGGAGGCGCAGGGGGCCACCATCGGCGTGGTGCAGGGCGTGCAGGGCATGCGCTGGTACGAGGTCACCCTGGAGGGCCGGTCCGCCCATACGGGCTCGACCCCGATGCCGATGCGGCGCAACGCCCTCCTGGGCGCCGCCCGTCTGGTGGAGGCGGTGGACGCCGTCGCCCAGGCGCACGCCCCCGACGCGGTGGGCACCGTCGGCCACCTCACGGTGACGCCGAACTCCAACAACGTCATTCCGGGCCACGTCTTCCTCACCGTGGACCTGCGCCACCCGCAGGACGCGGTGCTCGACGCCATGGAGGCGGCCCTGGAGGCGGCCGTGGCCCGCATCGCCGACGCGGTCGGCCTCGAGACCCGCCTGCAGGTCATCGCCCGGACGGCCCCCGTCGCCTTCGACCCCGACTGCATCGCCTGCGTCCGGCGCGCGGCGGAGAAGGGCGGCCACGCCACCCGCGACATGGTCTCGGGCGCCGGCCACGACGCCGCTCACGTCGCCGGGCTGGTGCCCACCACCATGGTGTTCGTGCCGAGCGCCGGCGGCCTCAGCCACAACCCGGCCGAATCCACCGCTCCGTCCGAGTGTGCCGCCGGCGCGCAGATCCTGCTCGACGCGGTGCTCGACTACGACGCCCGTCACGCCCCCGTGGCCTGATTCCCGATGTCCAGCAAGGCGCGACCCTGATGCGTATCGTCACCGCCCGGGTGAACCACGAGACCAACACCTTCTCGCCGCTGGCGACGCCGCTGGCGGCGTTCAACCCGCTCTGGGGCGACGCCGCCCTGGCGGCGGGGCGCGACAGCACCACGGCGCTGGGCGCCTTCATCCGCTTCGGGGAGGCGCGGGGCGCCACCGTCGTGGTGCCGGTCTCGGCCCATGCCAACCCGAGCGGGCCGGTGGCGGACGCGGCCTTCGCGGCGCTCGCCGCGGCGATCCTCGACGCGGTCCGCCCCGGCTGCGACGCCATCCTGCTCGACCTGCACGGGGCGATGGTGACGGAGAGCCACGACGACGGCGAGGGCGAGCTCCTGGCCCGGATCCGCGCCCTGGCGCCCGGCGTGCCGCTCGGCGTCGCCCTCGACCTCCACGGCAACATCACCGGCCGCATGGTGGACAACTGCGACGCGATCGCCGGCTTCAAGACCTATCCGCACGTGGACATGGCCGAGACGGGCGCCCGCGTCGCCGACATCGTCGGGCGGATGCTCGACGGGGGCCTGGCCCCGTGCCGGGCCTGGGTGCATCCGCCGATGCTCGCCCACACCCTGCGCATGGACACCCGCGTGCCCGGCCCGATGCAGGCGGCCGTCGCCGCCGCCCGGGCGGCGGAGGCCCGTCCCGGCGTCCTCGCCGCCACGATCTTCGGCGGCTTCTCCCTGGCCGACCTGTCCGAGGCCGGCGTCTCCGTCACGGTCACGGCGGAAACGCAAGGTGCCGCCGACGCGGCGGCCCGCGACCTCGCGGCCGGGCTCTGGAACGCCCGGGAGGACTTCGTCTACGCGGAGGCGCCGCTGGCGGACTCCATCGCGGCGGCGCAGGCGGCGCTGGCCGGCCCCGGGGAGGGCCCGGTGCTCCTCCTCGACCACGGCGACAACTGCATGTCGGGCGGCACCTGCGACGTGATGGACGTCCTCGCCGCCGCCCTGGCGGCCGGGATGGACGGCATCCTCGCCGGCCCGATCTGCGATCCGGAGGCCGTGGCGGCCCTGCACGCCGCGGGCGTCGGCGCACCGGTGGCATGCGGCCTCGGCAACCGCGTGCCCCTGCCGGGCTTCCCGCGCCAGGCCCCCCTCCCCCTCAGCGGGACGGTGGCGGCCCTGGGCGACGGGCAATACGTCATCACCGGACCGACCTATACGGGCCAGAGCTGCCACATGGGCCGGGCGGCCGTGCTCGACACGGGTGCGGCCCGCATCCTCGTCACGGAGGAGCCGCACGAGCCCTGGGACCTCGGCGTGTTCACGGGCTCGGGCCTCGACCCGGCCGCGGCCCGGGTGCTGATCCTGAAGTCGCGGATGTATTGCCGGCCGGTCTTCGAGCCCATCGCCCGGGCGGTGGTGGAATGCGCGAGCCGGGGCGTCACCAGCTCCGATTACGGGCTGTTCCCGTTCGCCAAGCTCGCCCGTCCGATCTTCCCCCTCGACGCCGACGCGGCCTGGCCGCCCCGATGAGCCGGGTCCCGCGATGAGCCGGATCCCGCGATGACCACGCCCGAGGCGGACGGCCCGCCCGCGCCCCTGCGGCGGATCAAGCTGTCGGACCAGATCGCGGAGGATCTCTGCAACCGGATCGCCCGCGAACGCCTGGCCCCCGGCGACCGCCTGCCGAACGAGCGCGCCCTGATGCAGCATTACGGCTGCGCCAAGGGCACGATCCGCGAGGCCCTGAAGGCCCTGGAGGTCCAGGGTCTGGTGACGATGCAGTCCGGCCCCAACGGCGGCCCCGAGATCCGGCCCATCTCGGTGGACGCCGCCGCCCAGCAGCTGCGCCGCTTCCTGCACTTCCAGGAGCTCGATTTCGCCCAGGTCTACGCCCTGCGCCGCAGCCTGGAGGTGACGCTCGGCGTCAGCGTGGTCGGCCGCCTCGGCGCGGCGGAGTTCCGCCGCCTGGAGGAGAACATGGCCGCCTGCGAGGCCGCCAATGCCGGCGACCAGCGCGGGGTCGGCCGGGTGGTCGAGGTCGATTTCCACGACATCCTGTGCGACGCCAGCGACAACCCGCTCCTCGCCTTCATGTGCCGGTTCCTCAACAGCCTGCTGCGCGACCTCGTGGAGTTCCGCAGCGACAGCCTCACCGAGCACGAGGCCTTCGGCGCCCACAACCTCGCCAGCCACCGCGCCCTCGTGGCCGCCTACCGCGCCGAGGATGCCGAGGCCGTCCGGCGCGAGATGCACGACCACATGTGCTGCGCCGAGCACTTCATGCA
Organism: Methylobacterium sp. AC690; assembly: GCF_979256535.1. Lineage (NCBI taxonomy): Bacteria > Pseudomonadati > Pseudomonadota > Alphaproteobacteria > Hyphomicrobiales > Methylobacteriaceae > Methylobacterium > Methylobacterium sp. AC690. The sequence continues at coordinate 448,236 of NZ_CEEDOX010000001.1, forward strand.
GCGCCTCGACGCCAAGTTCCGCAAGGACCTGCTGAGCCGCCGGGGCACGAACGGCGCGGGCCTGTGAGAGTACAGAGCTGGGACGAAGGCTCCCCGTCCGTGAGGCCCGGGCGGCCTGCCCTCACTGGGTCAGGCGCAGCGTTCCGATGCTCTTCCCGATCTGGTCGAAGGCCGCGATCAGGGCGTCCGAGGTGTTGGCGATGAAGGCCTGGCTCTGCGAACTCGCGCAGCCGTTCAGCAGGCTCAGGCCCTGGCTGTCGATCGGATCCCCCGAGGTGCTGAAGCCGATCGTGTAGAGCTGGATGCCGGCCGTCTTGGCATTGGTGCAGGCCGTCTGGGTCAGGGCGTCCAGGGCGTTGCGCGCCTGGGTCGTGCTCGTGAGATTCTGATAGCTGGGCGGCAGGCGCCCGTTCGGCGTCGAGCCGTCCGCGTTCTTGAAATACCCCATCGAGAAGAAGAACGTCTGGTTGTAGTTCGCGTACGGGTTGTCGCTCCAGCTGTTCGCCCCGTCCGTCATCAGGATGATGATCTTGTTGACGCTCGCCGAGGCGTAGGAGCCGCCATCGCCGAAGACGCTGTTGGGCGACACCGTGCGCCATCCCCACATCAGGCCTTCGAGGATGTTGGTCGCGCCCTGCGGCTTCAGGCTCGAGACCAGGGACTTGAGGATCGTGACATCGTTGGTCAGCCGCTGCAGGGGCTGACTGGTGCAGCCGAAATTGGGGCCGTTCGGCAACGCGAGGTAGGAGCTGTCGGTGGGCGCCGCCCCCTGGGGATTGACGTACTTGCACGCCCGCGACTCGGTCGCGGCGAAGCTCAGGCTGCTGTCCGCTTTGCAGGAATTCGATCCCGTCGCGTCGTTCAGGTAGCTGTTGAACGTGTAGTTCCCCGCATACGTCGTGTAGGACGTCGTCCCCTGGCCCGGCTCATCGGGGGCGAACATCGGGACGTAGAGGGAATCGGCGCTCGCCCCCGGTTGCCCGTCCTGGACGTTCAGCGGGTAGGGCAGGGTTTCCAGGCAGCCGCCCCAGCCCCAGCTGGACGAGACGGTCTTGAGGGAATCGAAGATCCCGAACCGACTGGTGAACCCGGCCGCCGTGGCGCCGCTCACGTTGGTCCAGTGGTAGGAGGATTTGCCGAGCTTATCGATCCAGGTCGCATTCCGGTACGTGACCGGGTTGACCGCGACGGACGCCGCGAAGGGAACGATCGAGATCCGCGTATCCGACGTGAAGGCGGGGTTGTTGTGGACGTAGTCGATGAAGTTGTTCGCCGCCTGCTGGGCGGCCTGCATCTTCGTCATGCTGCCGCCGCTCGAACTCATCGAGCCGGTGGTGTCCAGCACGAGGGCGATCTCGAACGTCTTCGGAAGCGGCGTCGCGCATTGCGCGGAGGCGATGGGGTTCAGGTCCAGCGTCTTGGTGAGCTGGCCGAACAGGGCCGGCGAGCTCATATGGGTCGCCAGGACGATCTTGCGCGGGTTCGTCGTCACGCTGATGGGGTCGACCGTCAAGCCGGCGGCTCCCATGTAGCCGGCCATCATGACCTGCGCCTGGGTCTGCATCTGCGCCGTGGTCGTCGTGCTCGGGGTCTGGCACAGGCTCAGGGCCGTCGCATCGGTGGCCGCCTGGAGCTTGGCCTGCATCCGCGTGGCGGTCCCGTAATCGAGGGCGGCCCCCGCGAAGGCGAGCAGGGGCAGGCTCGCGAGCGCGAAGATCACCGCGACGTTCCCGCGACGATCGACGAGGAAGCGTTGGATCCATCCAGGACGACGCACGATCATCTCCTCAGCCCGTCGCATTCAGGTCACCGGGGCGGGGCATGGCGCTCCCTTGGGCAGGAGCACCTCGCTGTAGGGGTTCGCCCCGTAGGGCTGGCCGCCGCGGGTCGGCCAGGGCGTGTTGACGGTCAGGGTGATCCGACCGTTGGTCCCGCCGAGCTGGTTCACCAGGGCGCTGCCCAGCATCGGCGCGTAGGGCATCGTCACCTCCGCGAGGATGTAGCGGGTGCCGGTGACCTGGAATCCCTGCGGAACGCTCAGGTCGGAGGCGGGCCCGGTGGCGCGCGCCTGGGCGTTGTCCGTGGCGGCGCTCGAACAGACGACGGGCCTCAGGGAGAAGCCCTTCAGGTCGACCCCCAGCGCGCTCACCACGATCTTGACGTTCGTGGTGTCGAAGGGGCGGAGAATGAGCTTCGCCGACCTCAGGATGTCGGCCATCGCCGCATCCGTCATCGGGTTCTGCTTGTCACCCTGCGACGTGAGATCCGCGACGGCGCGCGACAGGAGGGTCACCTTGCGCCAGTTGTCGACCCCATTCGACAATTCGATGATGCCGACCAGCAGCAGGAGCATGATCGGGAAGATCAGCGCGAACTCCACCGCCGAGACGCCGCCGGTCGCGCGCCCGAACGAACGGACACGGATCCGGATGGCTTGGACGACCCGGGCGGGTGACGCGAAGGAGCCTGGCGAACCCATCTCAGGTGTTGCAGCCGGTGGTTGACGTCGTCTGGTAGGGCTCCGTCCGGAACACGGCCGTCGACTGCATCAGCTGGGATCCATCGGCGAAGGTATTCGCGCTCAGCTTCAGGAAGGAGAAGAACACCGGAAACTTGGCCGCCGCGGAAACGATGACGATGGAGCCCGGCTGCGGACAGTTGAACTGCGTCCCGGCCGTGCGGGACCAGCCGCCCGCGCTCGAGTCGAACGGGCTCGGGACGCTGCCGTTGCCGTAGGAGGCGCTGAGCGTGACGTCGAGCTTGATCGACTGGCAGTCGAAGGCCGGCATCAGCGCGCCGGAGTTGCAGAGATTGTCCCGCAGACGTCCCAGGAGAATGGCCGGGTCCCGCTGCCCGCTATTGGCCACCTGAAACGATCCGGTCAGAATGGATCGGCTTGCCTTCTGAACGGCATAGTCGAGGTTCTGCGCTGCCCAGACCTGGAACGATATCTGTATGATCGCCGCAAGCATCGTGAAAAACGGCATTGCGACCAGCCCGAATTCGACCGCCGTCGCGCCGCGACTGTCCGAGCGGAATCGATCGACCAGCCTGAAGGGACGGGAGGTCCGAAGGCCGAGGGCTTTCCTTGTCGTCTCAGGCTGGTGGACTTGCCCTGTACGATTCAAAACCATCTTTTGAGAGATTTTCTGATCGAACCGCATCGGGACAATTTTCTGTGATACGAACTCTATAGCCTAGGCTTTGCATACGGTCCGCTTTTGAAAGCTTACGCGCTACCGGCATACGGGCCAGCAATTCACAATGTATGAATCCGTTTTTCGAAATTCTGCTTTCGTGCGTCTTCGCTCTCATCCGAAGGGAGCACCGGCCCGCCGGCGGCCGATCCGTCCACGATCGTCCTGAGACTGCGCCGCACGCCGCGTCCCGGGCGTCCGGAGCGAGGCGGGCCATGGCATCGAGGGCCCCATGGCATCGCGCAGGTCTTGAAAGCGCGCAGGTCTTGAAAGCGCGCAGGTCTTGGAATCGCGCGGGTCTCGAGAGCGAAGCGCCGCTCAGTCCTGGGGCGCCAGCGCGTCGCGCCAGGCATCCCGCTCCCGCCGGAGCTGGCTGAGGGCCTCCCGGAGAACCGTGAAGCGCGCCTTCGCCGCCGCGATGTCGTGGCGCTCTTCGAGGGCCTCCATGACGCGCGTGGCCTGCTCCCTGACCGCCGCCTCCGCGGCGAGAATGCGGGCGTCGAACGCCCGGAGCGTCTCGATCCAGTTCTGTCCTGGCGCTGTCATCCGAGGCCCTTCTTCGTTCTGCCGGGAACGGGCTCGGCCTCGATCCGTCTTCATCACACACCGGGTGGGGTGTCCGACCGGGGCGCGCCGGTTTCGCTGGCGCGCCCGCGACGTCCCGCGCCGCGTCAACCGCGGCTCCGCTCCGGCGTTCCGACCCTCCGCCGGGGACGTCGGGCCCGCATCGGCGCACCGGCGGCGCATCCCGGCCGAGACGCTGCGCCCAAGCCCTCGCCGACCCGCGGCACGCAAGCCGTGTCCGCGATGGCCTCCGGCCTCCGATCCGGTGCATGTAGGGCTCGCAGCACGGCGTCCGCTCGACGGACCGCCAACCAGGAGCGACGGGTGAATCCACAGGCTCAGTCCCCGACATCGGCCATCCGGCCCGGCCCGACCGCCGGCCGGACCGCCGAGGTGTTCGGGGTGTTCCTCAAGCTCGGCCTGACCTCCTTCGGCGGTCCGATCGCGCATCTCGGCTACTTCCGGGACGAGCTGGTGCATCGCCGGCGCTGGATCGACGAGGCGGGCTACGCCGACCTCGTCGCCCTGTGCCAGTTCCTGCCGGGACCGGCTTCCAGCCAGGTCGGCTTCTCCCTCGGGCTGCTGCGCGCCGGCGGACTCCTCGGCGGGCTCGCCGCCTGGACGGCCTTCACGCTGCCCTCCGCGCTGGTCCTCCTCGCCTTCGCCCTCGGGGCCGGCGCCCTGACGGGCCCCTGGGCGGAGGCCGTGCTGCACGGCCTCAAGCTCGTGGCCGTGGCGGTGGTGGCCCAGGCCGTCTGGGGCATGGCCCGCGCGCTCACCCCCGACCGGCCCCGCGCCGGGATCGCCGTCGCGGCGCTGATGGGGGTCGTCTTCCTGCCCGGCGCCGTCGGACAGGTGCTGGCGATCGCCTTCGGGGCCGCGGCCGGGCTGCTCCTGTGCCGGGATGCGCCCGCCGCCACCGGCGGCCGCCTCGCGGTGCCGGTCTCGCGCCGGGCCGGCGCGGTGGCGCTGATCCTGTTCGCGGGGCTGCTCGTGGGGCCGACCTTCCTGGCACCGGCCCTGCCCGCACCGAGCGGCGGCGCGGGTCCGGCGGGCCAGGGGCTCGCCCTGTTCGATGCCTTCTACCGCGCGGGTGCCCTGGTGTTCGGCGGCGGCCACGTGGTGCTGCCGCTGCTGCAGGCGGAGGTGGTCGGCCCCGGCTGGATCGATCCGGCCCGGTTCCTCGCCGGCTACGGCGCCGCCCAGGCCGTGCCGGGGCCGCTCTTCACCGTGGCCGCCTATCTCGGCGCGGCGGTCGGCCCGCTGCCGAACGGCCTGCCCGGGGCGGCCATCGCCCTGGTGGCGATCTTCCTGCCAGGCCTGCTCCTGGTCTACGGCGCCCTGCCCTACTGGGACGGCCTGCGCGCCCGCCCCCGCGCCCAGGCGGCGATGCGCGGCACCAACGCCGCCGTGGTCGGCATCCTGGGAGCCGCCCTCTACGATCCCGTCTGGGTCAGCGCGGTGGGCGATGCCCGCGACTTCGCCCTCGCAGTCCTGGCCTTCGTGCTGCTCACCGCGGGGCGGGCGCCCCCCTGGATCGTCGTCCTCCTCACCGCGGCCGGCGGGCTCGTGCTGGCCCAGCTCCGCTGACCTTCACGGGCGTACCGCCGGGGTCTCCACCGGCAGGGGCGCGGCCCGGTCCATGAGGTAGCGCTCCAGGGCAACGAACTCCGGTGCGCCGTAGGCGAAGGGCTCGGCCCGCATCCCCGTCATGCAGTTGCGCAGGCGCCGCTGCACCGAGCCGACCCCCTGCCATTCGAGGCGGTAGAGCGGATAGCCGGTGGGGTGGCCCTGCGGGATCAGGGCCGCGCCGAGGCGGCGCCCGTGGTTGTCGTCGTGGCAGGCGGCGCAGGACAGGCCGAGCTGGCCCATGCGCTGCGTGAACAGCGCCTTGCCGGCCGCCCGGGCAGGGCCGAGGCGGGGATCGTCCGGGACCGTGATCGGCAAGCCCGCGGACTGGGCGGCGACGTAGGTGGCGAGGCCGAGGAGCTCGCGGCTCTCGTCGGCATAGGGCTCCGCGCCCTGGTGGCGGCGCCGGCAGGCCTGGATCCGGCCCGCGAGATCGATGGGGGCCGCGGTCTCGGCATCCCAGGCCGGATAGCGGGCGGCGACGCCCCGCATCGTGGTCTCGGCCTCGCCGTGGCAGCCGGCGCAGGCGGGTCGGCCCGGAGCCGGCGCCCGGCCCCAGAGCTCGGCGCCGTCCGCGAGCCAGAGCAGGGCCGGGTTGGCCATCCCGTCGCGCTGCATCGCCTGGATGTCGGGGCTCATGGTGTCGAAGCCCGAGCGCCGCTCGGCCGCGGGGATCCCCTCCGCCCGCACCGGCCCCGCCGCCAGGGCTGCGAGCATCAGGAGCGCGAGCCGCCTCACGTCACCGTCAGGGTCGCGGTCTCGGTCTGCGAAAAACCGTTGTCGCCGCGCCAGGTGAAGGTGAGCGTGCCCGTCTGCGTCGCCCGCAGGGTGAAGGTCAGGTAGGGGTTGGCGGCCGTCGCCGGAAACAGCTCGGCCCGGAACACCGTCTCGCCGTCGTACAGGCAGGTGAACTCCGTGATGATGTCCCGGGGGCGGATGCGCCCGTCGGCCCCCGGCCGGAAGCCGGTCTCCATCGGGTGCGAGATCAGGGTCTTGATCGTGACGACCTCGCCGGCCTGGGCGGCCTTGGGCACGTTGATCAGGGTGCGGGCCATGGCGGCTCAGCCCTCCAGGCAGGCGGCGAGGGTGACGATGGCGTCGGCCGTGGTCGACCAGTAGCGGCCGTCGCTGGTCTCCGCGATGGCGGTGATGCGTTGCGTGTCGGCGAGGCGGATCCGGGTCGCGATCGTGGCGCGACCTCGACACGACCCTAGGTATACGGTGATGACGTTCGGCTGCGGATTCTTGTCGTTGAACACCGCGATGCGGCGGACGTGATCCTCCGGCGTCATCGGGCTGTCCACCGTCACCGTGATCGTCACCGCATTGCCGTTCTCGACCAGCGGCGGCAGGTCGAGGCGGACGCGCCCCGGGTGGATCTCGGCCTCGCCCGCGAAGCGCCGGATGGCCTCGGCCGTGCTCTCGGTGCGGATCGCGGCCCCGGCCGCCACCGGGCGCAGGGCCACGCTCGCGGCGAGGCCGGGCCCGAGGGCGAGGAGGCCGCGTCGGCTCGGGCGGTGGGGGGTCTGCGGGCTCACGGCGCCGGCCTCTCCGAAGGGGTTTCGCGTAGCGTCGCCAGGAAGGCGACGACGTCCTCGATCTCTTGAGGCGCCAGCACCGGCCGGTCGCGCCAGGCCGCGCCGACCCGCCTGGTGCCTGCAAGGCTGTAATAGGAAGGCATGATGGTGTCCGGGTTCAAGACCCGACCGTCCACGAGGCGCAGGCGCAGGGCACCGGGCGGGAGCCGATCACCGACGCCCGCGAGGTCGGGACCGAGATTGCCGGGGAAGCGTTCTTCGGGAAATGGACCTGCGTGGCAGAGCAGGCAGAGCCCCTTGGCGCGGTCGACCACGAGGGCCCGGCCCCGCACGGGATCGCCGGGCACTCCGGTCAGGCTCGCGGGGATTTCGCGGTCGACGACGGCGACGGGCCGCAGGGGCTCCGCACCCGGTTCTGCCCCCGCCCCTGCCTCCGCCCGAGCGGCCAGGATCGTGCAGCCGATCCAGACCCATCCGGGCACCCGCCTCACCCGAAGACCTGCCGGGTGATCGTGCGGTACCAGTCGGCAGCGTAGAGGGCTTCCTGCTCGCGCAGGGCCATCGGCGCGTCGACGGGGCTGATGCCGCCGGCGCCCTCCACGTCGGCGAGGACGCCACCCGCCGGGTGGTAGACGCCCGCGATCGAAATGCCGTAGCCGGGCGCCACCAGGCTGTAGCAGGTGTTGATCAGCTTCGGCGTCCCGGGCGCGCGCCCGGCCAGGAGGTCGATCACCGCATCGGCGCAGACCTTGGCCTGGGCGTTGGCCGAGAACGCGGATTTCGGCATCGCCCCGGCGATGGCCGCGTCGCCGATGACATGGATGCCGGGCACCAGCCGGGATTCGAAGGTCACGGGATCGATCGGGCACCAGCCGCTGCGATCGGCGACGCCAGCGACGGCGGCGATCCGCCCCGCCCGCTGGGGCGGGATGATGCACGCCACGTCCGCCTTGTAGTCCGAGAAGTCGGTACGGACGATCATGGCGCCCGGGTCGACGGCACTGACCTGTCCGCCCTCTGCCAGAGGGACGTATTCGAGTTGCGTCGGGTAGAGTGCCTTCCAGGCCGACTGGAACAGGCGCTGTTTCGAGAACGTGTCCTTGGCGTCGAGGAGGATCAGCTTCGCGCGGGGCTTGGTGGTCTTGAGCACATGGGCGATCAGGCTCGCCCGCTCGTACGGGCCGGGCGGGCAGCGATAGGGATTGCCCGGCACCGCCAGCACCACGGTACCGCCCTCGGGCATCGCGGCGAGTTGCCTGGCGAGGAGCAGCGTCTGCTCGCCCGCCTTCCAGGCATGGGGCATGCGCTCGGCCGCCGCCGCGTCGTAGCCAGGAATGGCGTCGAAGCGCAGATCGATCCCCGGCGAGAGCACGAGACGGTCATAGGCGAGAGCAGTCCCGTCTGAGAGCGTCACCCGTCGGGCATCCGCGTCGATGCCGATGGCAGCGGCGTGTACGAGGCGGATGCCGGCACGGGCGAGGCCCTCGTAGCCGAACCGCTGGGCCGCCATTGGCTGGAGCCCCGCGATGACTTCGTTGCTGAACGGACAGGAGACGTAGATCGAATTCACCTCGACCAGGGTCACATCGAGGCCGCCCGAGTGGAGCGCGCGCGCGGCGGTGGCGCCACCGAAGCCGCCGCCGATCACCACGACCTTCGCTGCGGCCCGAGCCAGGGCCGGCCGCGCCCAAGCGAAGGCTGCCCCAGTGGCGAGGAGCGCGCGGCGGGTCGGGCTCATGGTCGCTCCTGGCTCGGCTCGGGACCGGGCGGACGCTGCTGCGACAGGTAGGCGGCGATCGCCCGGGATTCCTCCTCGGAGAACCCCTTGGCGATGCGACTCATCACGCTCGCGGGGCGCACACCCGAACGATACTCGGCCAACGCCGCCGCGATCTCGGCCGCCGGACGACCGTCGAGCGCCCCCATCGCGGCCCCCTCAACGTGACACCCGGCGCAGGAGGACGCCCCCGGCGGCGGGCGCTCCGTCGCCAGGGCAAGCCCGACCGGTCCAGCAAGCAACCAGGCCGAGACCACAGCCAAGCGCATCACGCCCGGCGCAGGTCCGTGTTCTTCACCGGCATCTGGCGCACGCGCTTGCCGGTGGCCGCATAGATGGCATTCAACACAGCGGGGGCTGCCACCGCGATGGTGGGCTCGCCGACCCCGCCCCAGAAGCCGCCCGACGGCATCACGATCGTCTCGACCACCGGCATTTCCTGGAGCCGCATCACCGGGTAGGTGTCGAAATTCGTCTGCTCGATGCGACCATCCTTGACGGTGCATTCCTGGTAAAGGGCTGCGGACAGGCCATAGACGAAAGAGCCCGCGATCTGGGCGTCGATCTGCTGCGGATTGAGGGCATGGCCCGGATCGGTGGCCGCGACGATGCGGTGGACCTTGACCGTCCCGTCGTCGTCGACGGAGACCTCGGCCACCGCTGCCACGTAGGAGCCGAACCCCATCATCTGGGCGAGGCCCCGGTGGACGCCAGCGGGAGGCTTCGAGCCCCAGCCGGCCTTGTCCGCCACCGCCTGCAGCACCGCCCGATGCTTCGGGTGCTTCTCCATCAGCTTCAGCCGGAAGGCCAAGGGATCCTGTCCGGCCGCGTGAGCAAGCTCGTCCATGAAGCATTCGAGATAGATGGCATTCGGGTTCATGTTCACGCCGCGCCAGAAGCCCGGCGGGATGTGCGGGTTGCGCATGGCGTGGTCGACCAGGATGTTCGGGATCGCGTAGCCGATCGCAGCCTCCGCGCCCCCGGCGTTGAGCCCCTGGAACACCACCGGATCCTTGCCGTCCACCATCCGGTTTGGCGCCACCGAGACCAGGATCGACTGCCCCGAGATGCGCATGTGCAGCCCGGTGACATTGCCGGCTTCGTCCAGCCCGGCGCGCATCCGACACTGGGTGATCGGGTGGTAGCGCCCGTGGGTCATGTCCTCCTCGCGGGTCCAGATCAGCTTGATCGGCGTCCCGGGCATCTCCTTTGCGATGAGGACGGCCTGACGCAGCCAGTCGTGGGTCGCACCACGCCGGCCGAAGCCGCCGCCGAGCAGGAGCTTGTAGACGTCGCACTGTTTCGCCGAGAGGCCGGCGGCCTCGGCCACGGCGGCGAGCGCCGCCTCTCCGTTCTGGGTCGGTGCCCAGGCCTCGCAGCGCTCCGGAGTCCAGCGCACCGTAGCGTTCATCGGCTCCATGGTGGCGTGGTTCTGGAACGGCACGCCGTAGGTCGCCTCCACGACCCGGGCCGCGCCCTTCAGGGCGGCCGCGACGTCGCCGCCCTTGTTGCCCACATAGGCGTCCTCGGCCTCGAGGCCCTCGCGCAGGGTTGCCGCGATGGTCTCGCTGGAAACCAGCCCGTTCGGCCCCTCATCCCAGATGATCGGCAGGGCCTCCACAGCGGTCTTGGCACGCCAGAACGTGTCGGCGATGACTGCCACGCCAGAATCGCCCACCGCGACGACCTTCTTGACCCCGGGCATGCCTTCGACGGCCTTGGCGTCGAAACTCTTCACGGTACCGCCGAAGACGGGGCAGTCGCGGATCGCCGCGTTCAGCAGGCCGGGCATGTTGAGGTCGATGCCGTAGACTTGGCTGCCGTCGGTCTTCTCGACGGTATCCAGGCGCTTCACTGGCTTACCGGCGATGGTCCAGTCCTGAGGATCCTTGAGGATGATGTCCTTGGGGGGCGTCACCTTGGCCGCCGCCATCGCCACCGCACCGAAGGTGGTGGTGCGGCCGGAGCCGGCATGGCTGATCACGCCCTTCTCGACCCGGCACTCCGAGGGAGCGACGCCCCAACCCTGGGCCGCCGCTTCGACCAGCATGATGCGGGCGGCGGCTCCCCCTTTGCGGACGTAGTCCTGGGACTCGCGAATGCCGCGGCTGCCACCAGTGCCGAAATCACCCCAGACCCGGCCGCGGGCGACGTTCTGGCCCGGCGTAGGATACTCGGTGACGACCTTGCTCCAGTCGCAGCCGAGTTCCTCGGCGACGAGCTGGGCGAGGCCCGTGAGAGTGCCCTGGCCCATCTCGGATCGAGCGATGCGGATCACCACGGTCTCGTCCGGCTTGATCACCACCCAGGCATTGACCTCGGGCGCCAGAGTCGGCGGAGCCCCCTGCGCGGTGGCCCCGGGGAAGGGCACATGGAATCCGAGGCTGAGGCCTCCGGCGGCGGCAACCGCGCCGGCCACGAAGGCACGTCGAGAAGGCTTGTTCGCGAGGGCGTTCATGGCTCTCTCCTTAACCGGCCTGGCCGCCATCGGCGGCGAGCTTGATGCCGGCCAAGACGCGGTTGTAGGTGCCGCAGCGGCAGATGTTTGTGATCTCGGATCGGATCTGCGCCTCGCTCGGGTGCGGGTTCTGCGCCAGCAGCGCCGCCGACGCCATGATCATTCCGGACTGACAGAAGCCGCATTGCGGCACGTCGAGTTCGGCCCATGCCTTCTGCACTGGGTGCGAGCGATCCTTGGACAGGCCCTCGATCGTCATGATTTTCTGGTCAGGCGTGACGCTGGAGACCGGCATCGAACAGGAGCGCACCGCCGTGCCGTCGATATGCACCGTGCAGGCGCCGCACTGCGCAATGCCGCAGCCGTACTTGGTGCCGGTGAGGCCGGCCTGCTCGCGGATGACCCATAGGAGCGGCGTATCGGGCTCAGCCTCGACCTCTCGGATGGCGCCGTTCACATTCAAACGGATCATGCGTTTCCTGCCGTGTTGCCCAGTCGTGAGTCGTGCTCCGCCAGATGTCCGCGGCGGCGGCTCCGTCTTTGGAATAGTTGTACGGTGGCGTGGTCGACCAAGTCCACAGGGATTTCTCACGACAAACCGCATGCGGGTCGTGTCCTAGCCCGAGATTGCTCGAACTCACCATCGACAGACTATATGGCAATTTTTCTATATTTTATCGATACTATGATAATATTCATCATCATTAAACGTCGGATTGACAGAATTCAAAGAATTTGCATTGGACTTCGCCATCAGTAACAGCTGAATTTCGGGAAGAGTCCGGTCCTCCCATAGGAACTTAGAAGCTCTTGAATCCTGCCCATCAGACCGAGATGCTGAATATGCGACTGAAGGCGCCTGGGTTAGCTCGGAATTTCAGGATTCATCCCGTGGACATTACCCGGCGCGATGCAATCATGGATGATTCCGGTGAGTGAGGAAACAGATTCTACATCTTCCGATCGAAGAGCTTCTTCGGAAGTTCAGCGCTCCGATAGGGGCGGGACGGCTCGAGCCTCCACAGCCGCCCCCAAACCCCACCTTTGGGACCCGGAAGGGCCACGCACATCCGAGGGGACACAGTGGGTCAGATTCCTGCGCCGCGCTCTGGGTCTGGCCCCTGCGGAATGAGCCGATGATATTCGTCCTCGGGCAGTCCGTAGCTGCTGGCGGCGAGCGCCTCGAGTGCCTTGCGATCCCGAACCGTGATCCGACCGCGCCGGGCCGTGATCAGTCGCCGTGCCTCGAGCGCCTGCACACTGAGGGTCGCGCCGGAACGTTGGGATCCCAGGGTCTGGGCCAGAAACGCGTGAGTGACGGGCATCTCATCCCCGCCCACCCGGTCATGCGACATGAGAATCCAACGGGCCAGCCGGATTTGAAGGGGCAGCGTCGCATGCCCATAGGCGGTTTGGCCGATCTGGATAAGATGGGTCTGAACGAAGCGGAGCAGGCACGTGCGGAGCGAGAACGACGCCTCCACTGCGGCCCCGAGACGGGCGGTGTCGATCGTCAGCATTTCCCCCGGGACCTGGACGAAGGTTCGGTGTGGGGTGCGGTCGCTTCCCAGCAGGACCGGCGTAGCGCCGATCAGCCCCTCGGGTCCGATGACGCCGACTTCGATCCGGCTCCGATCCGTGCCAGCAACGACCGAGGCATAGCCAGTTTCGGGAAAATACGCCCGCAGCACCGGTTCGTTCGGGACGATGAGAGTCTGATCCAGGTGCGTCCGAACCCGGACGAGATCGGGCTGGAGGCGAGCGAAATCACCGGGCTTCATTGCCGCCAGGAGATGGTTGCGTACCAAGTCCTGTCGGAGGTTTTCCATGCTCCGGCCCCGTTCTCCGATAAGATCGGGGATCACTTCCATTGGCCAAAAACCAATTCACATCCGCGTGATAATTCTAGACTGCCCCGTAGAGGCGGCTCTGTCACTGCCATTTGTTAATGCGTACGTTTCCGCATTGTTAATGCAGGCCCATTGGGGAACTGACCTCCTCGCAGGACGCGGGGGTCGATCCAGGCGGGCAGACTCAGCCAAGGCGCGCACCTCCCCGTCCTGCTTCCATGTTAAGAGGTAAGGATTACGCGGACCGGCCGATTCACGGAGTTCCGATGCGTCATTTCTGCCCACGCCAAACCTGCCCGAGAAAGGCACTTTCGCAATGAGCCTTGCCGCCGGCACCGATCTTAGCCTGCTCATTCGAAAACTGGAGACGATCATTACCGTCTCGGACGTCGAGCGTCAGGCGATCGAACGCCTGCCGGTCACGCGCCGTCAATTGAGCGCTCATCAGGACATCGTGCGCGACGGCGACCATCCCAAGCAGTGCTGCCTCCTGCTCGAAGGGTGGGCCTTCCGCTACAAGCTCCTCGACGAGGGCAAGCGCCAGATCCTGTCGGTTCACATCCCGGGCGACATCCCCGATCTGCAGAGCCTGCACCTGCCGGTGATGGACCATAGCCTCAGCACCCTGACGGCCTGCACCCTGGCCTTCATCCCGCACGAGGCGATGCTCGACCTCACCCGCAATCATCCCGGCATCACGGCCGCCCTTTGGCGGGATACCCTCGTGGATGCGGCGATCTTCCGGGAGTGGATGACCAATATCGGACGGCGCTCGACGCTCGGCCGGATCACCCACCTGTTCTGCGAGATCTACCTGAAGCTGCACGCCATGGGACTGGCGCGGGACTTCGGCTGCGAGATGCCCCTCACCCAGGGTGACATCGCCGACGCGATCGGCGTCTCGAACGTTCACGTCAACCGTGTGCTGCAGGAGTTGCGCGGTCAGGGGCTGCTGACCCTCCAGGGGCAGCGCCTCGTCATCCACGACTGGGATGCGCTCACGAACCGTGCGGAATTCGATCCCGCCTACTTGCATCAGAAGAGGCCACCCGGCCCATGACTCTGAGCCTCCAGCCCGTCCGGATCCGGACAGAGAGCAGCGATGAGGAAGGCCAGCTGGTCATGGCCGAGGGCCTCCTCGTGGCGATCCTGATCCAACTCTCGGCAGACCACGGCGCGGAGGCCGGACACTGGTTCCTCGAGGTGGGTTTCGGCAACCTTGGTTATCCGAGGCCTGCGCCTTTCCTCGATCTGACGGCCGCGCTGGCTTGGATCACCACGCAGGCGGGACAGCGGTCCAGCTAGCGCGCGCGACGGCGTCGGGTTCGCCAACCGGACCCGCGGGGCGGGCTGTTCCGGGCGCGGGTCTCAGGTCAGCCAGAGCCGATGGCCGTCGGGGTCGCGGAGCCGGCGGGGCGCGCCCTCGGCGCCGGCGAAGACCAGCACGGTGGCGGCGATGTCGTGGTCACCGCAGACGTACCCGCCCCGGGGAAATTCGCCTGCATAAGCAAGGAGTTCGACGTGCGGCGTCGGGGCTCCCGGCGGGCTCAGGCCCGTCACGGTGACGTGCGGGTCGGGCACGCCATCGAGGCGGGCCTGCGCCGGGCCGACATTGGTGGAGCGCGACGCCACCGAGAAGCCGAGACCGGCGTAGAAGGCGAGGCTGGCCGCGGTCTCCGCCACCGACAGCGCCGAGTGGTCGATGCCGAGGCAGGGATCCGGCCCCGCCCGGCGCCAGGCCTCGGGTATACCACCGGGAGGAAACGCAAGGAATTCAAGGGGATGCCCTTCGGGGTCGCGGAACTTGAAGGCGGTCACCCCGCCCGAGGCCGCGGGCAGGCGCTCCGGCCCGGCCGTGGAGATCGGGCGCCAGCCCGGGCAGGCGACGAGGCGTGCATAGGCGGCGGCCATGTCCGAGACCACGAGGGCGATGTGCTGGAACAGGGGGCTCCAGCCCGGCACAGCGTCGGGATAGGGCCGGCCCGCCCGGGCGAATCCCACGAGGTCGACGGCCTGCGCGCCGAGCCGGAGGGACACGCGCGTTTCACCCGAAGTGGTTCGCTGGTCGACCAGAGGTCGTGTCGAGGTCACGCGGGAAAACCCGAGTGCCGTGGTGAAGAACACCGCCAGGGCCTCGGGATCGGCACTGACCAGGCGGATGCGGCTGAGGCGGAGCGGATCGGCGCTCACGGCGTCTGCGCGCCGCGCCGGTTGAGGAAGATCGCGTAGAGGGTGTGCGAGCCGCCGATGAACAGGCGGTTCTTCATCCGGCCGCCGAAGGTGAGGTTCGAGACCCGGTGGGGCACGAAGATCTTGCCCAAGAGGTGGCCGGCCGGGTCGATGCAGTGGACGCCGTCGGCGGCGCTGCTCCAGACGTTGCCGTCCTCGTCGACCCGCATCCCGTCGCAGTAGCCCGGCGAGATGGTGTGGAAGTCCCTGCCGCCCGAGAGGGCGAAGTCCGGCCCGACGTCGAAGACGCGGATGACCTGGCGCGGGTTCGGCCGGCTCTGGTCGCCGGTCTCGGCCACGTAGAGCCGGCGCTCGTCGGGGGAGAAGGCGAGCCCGTTCGGGCCGTCGAAATCGGTGGCCATGGCGCGGACCTCGCCCGAGCCCGGATCCAGGCGGTAGAGTGCCGGCGGCTGCTCGGAGGTCTGGCGGCCGCCCTCGTAGTCGTTGGCGATGCCGTAGACCGGGTCGGTGAACCAGATCCCGCCGTCGGAGGCCACCACCACGTCGTTGGGGGCGTTGAGGCGGCGCCCGGCATGGTGGGTGACCAGGGTGGTGACGGCGCCGTCGTACTCGGTCCGGGTCAAGCAGCGGTTCCGGTGCGAGCAGGCGATCAGGCGGCCCTGGCGGTCGCGGGTTTGGCCGTTGGCGAAGTGCGAGGGCGACCGGTAGACCGACAGGCCCTCGGCCTCGCTCCAGCGCATGGTGCGGTTGCGGGGCAGGTCCTGGAACAGCAGGCAGTCGCCATCCCCGAACCAGACCGGCCCCTCGATCCAGCGGAAGCCCGTGGCGAGCTCCTCGAGTTCGGCATTGCCGAGCATGTACCCCGCAAAGCGCGGATCGACGACCTCGAAGCCCGGGTTTTGGAGCCTGGACGCCACGGGGCTACCGGAACCGGCACGGGGTGGCGACGGTCGGGGGGCGATCGAACTGCACCACCATCAGCACGGCGGGCTCAGGCCCGACGGTGCCGGAGAGATGCCCCTGGCGCCCGTCGACGGCCTTGGTGTTCTGGTCCTCCCCGAAGGAGATCTCGCCGGGTCCCATCTCGACCCGGGTGCCGTCCATGGATTCCACGAACCAGCGGCCGGAGAGCGGGATGATCCATTGCGGCTTCGGGTTCTCGTGCCAGGCGCCGGTCCAGCCCACCGGCTGCACCGTGACCATCACGGTGGCGCCGTCATGGGTCTTGCTGCCCTGCCATTGCGGGTCGGCGGGCGGCTGCATCGACTTCATGTCGAAATCGGTCAGCGCGCAGCGGGTCTGGTGGCTGACGCCCTCCGCGTCGGTCCAGAGGTGCCAGTACGGCACGCGGGGCTTCTCGGGGGCGGTCGCGTCGCTCATGGACTTCCTCCAGGATCTCTCAGGGAATCGCCCGGGCGGGCTCGGAGACGGGGGTGGTGCGGTAGGGCTGCGACGAGGCCAGCGGATCGGCGAGGAAGAGCCGCACGGTGTCCGCCCCGGTG
The DNA here is from genome assembly GCF_979256535.1 of Methylobacterium sp. AC690. Taxonomy (NCBI): domain Bacteria; kingdom Pseudomonadati; phylum Pseudomonadota; class Alphaproteobacteria; order Hyphomicrobiales; family Methylobacteriaceae; genus Methylobacterium; species Methylobacterium sp. AC690. The sequence continues at coordinate 464,941 of NZ_CEEDOX010000001.1, forward strand.
CCGAAGGTGATGAGCAGAAACCCGCCGGCCAGGGCGAAGTTCTTCAGGAAATCCCAGAACAGGCCCCGGCCCTTGCTGTCGCTGCCGGCCCAGAAATCGCCCGGGCGCCAGAACTGCTTCCACAGGAGGGCGGTGACGCCGCAATAGCCGGCGAGCACGAAGGCCGCCGCCCGGTCGGCGATGCCGGTGAGGATGCCCGCCGACATCACCACCTCGACGAAGAGCCCGGCGAGGATGAGCGCGCGGGCGAGGCCGGTGCTGGAAACCCGCTCGCGGGCCTGGCCCACCGCGCCCCGGAAGTTCAGGACCTTGTCCAGGGCGCTGAAGGGCAGGAACAGCAGCACCAGGAGGAGCCGGACCGCGAAGGCGACGACGAGGCTGAGGGTGAGCAAGCAGCGGTCCAGACCTGTGACGGGGGCGCGCGTGGACCCCGGGCGATGCCGGGACGGCCCCGGCGACGGCGACGACGCCCCGGGGCGGACGCCGGCTCCGAGCGCCGGCGTCCCCAAGCGAACGTGATGCCATCGGCGGTTGAACGCGGCACCCGCGCCCCGGTTCAAACGTTCGAAGCGTCGGATGCCTCACGTCGGCGCGACCCCGCCGGCGGGCCGGCACGGCGCTGGCATCGATGGCCCGATCCGCCCGAGGCTCAGCCCCGCGAAGGACCCCATGAGCGGAAGGCCTCCCCATGAGCGAAGGACACCCATGAGCGACGAGCATTACGACGTGGTCATCGTGGGCTCGGGCCCCGGCGGCGGCACCATGGCCTGGCGCCTCGCCCAGACCGGCAAGCGCGTGCTGCTGCTGGAGCGCGGCGGCTACCTGCCGCGCGAGCGCGAGAACTGGGACAGCCAGGCCGTGTTCGTGGATGCGCGCTACCAGGCGCCCGAGACCTGGTACGGCGCCGACGGGCGCAGCTTCCACCCCGGCCTGCACTACTACGTGGGCGGCAACAGCAAGGTCTACGGCTCGGTGCTGCTGCGCCTGCGAATCCAAGACTTCGACGTGGTGCACCACCCCGACGGCGACGCGCCCGAATGGCCGGTGAAGTACGATACCTTCGCGCCCTACTACCAGGCCGCGGAGGAGCTCTTCCACGTGCACGGCCTGCGCGGCGAGGACCCCACCGAGCCCCCGGCGGCCAAGCCCTACGCCTACCCGCCGGTCTCCCACGAGCCGCGCATCCAGGAACTCTTCGACGGGCTGAAGCGCGAGGGCCACCGGCCCTTCCACCTGCCGGTGGGCGTGCTGCTCGACGAGCGCGACGGCCAGGCCCTGCCGCACTCGGCCTGCATCCGCTGCGACGCCTTCGACGGCTATCCCTGCCTGACCAACGGCAAGGCCGATGCGCAGATCATCTGCGTCGACCCGGCGCTCGCCCAGTACCCGAACCTGACCCTCTGGACCGGCGCCTACGTGGAGCGCCTCCTCACCAGCCCGAGCGGACGTGCGATCACCGGGGTCGAGCTCGTGCGCGCGGGGCAGCGCCGCACGGTGACGGGCGACGTCGTGGTGGTCGCCTGCGGCGCCCTCTCCTCGGCGCTGCTGATGCTGCGCTCGGCCAACGACGCGCACCCGCAGGGGCTCGCCAACGCCTCCGGCCAGGTCGGGCGCAACTACATGCGCCACAACAACGCCACCGTGCTGGCGGTCTCGCGCACCCCGAACCCGACGAAGTTCCAGAAGACCCTCGGGCTGAACGACTTCTACTTCGGCTCGGACGACTGGGACTTCCCGCTGGGCCACATCCAGATGGTCGGCAAGTCCGACGGCACGCAGATCCACGGCGAGGGCCTGCCGGGCTTCCTGCAATGGTTTCCCGAGAAGCCCTTCGACTGGATCGCGAAGCATTCCCTCGACTTCTGGCTGACCTCGGAAGACCTGCCCCGGCCGGAGAACCGGATCTTCTACGAAGGCGGACGGGTCCGCCTCGACCTCACCGAGAGCAACATGGAGGGGCATCTCCGCCTCAAGGCGAAGCTGCGCGACCTCTGCGGCAAGCTCGACGTGCACCCGCACCTGTTCGACCGCTCGCTCTACCTCGGCAAGGACACGCCCATCGGCGGCACCGCGCACCAGGCCGGGACGCTGCGCTTCGGCGCGGACCCGGCCACCTCCGTGCTCGACCTCGACTGCCGGGCCCACGGCCTCGACAACCTCTACGTCACCGATGCGAGCTTCTTCCCCTCGATCGGGGCCGTGAACCCGACCCTGACGATCATCGCCAACGCCCTGCGGGTGGGCGACACCATCGCGGCCCGGCTGTGACCAGCCTCGCCGCGCGCCTGCTGGCCCTGGCGATCCGCCTCACCGGGCGACGGCGCGACCTCGCCGAGGCGGACCGCGACCCCGAGGCGGCGGTGGCCCGGCGCCCGCGCCCGGCCCGGCCGACGCCGGCCATGCGCCGGACCCTGGCGGTGACCTGGGAGACCCGCGACGGCTTCGAGGTCTACACCCTCGCGCCGCGCACGGGGGCACCGGCGCCGCGCACGGGGGCACGGGCGCCGCGCACGGGGGGCCCCAGCCCGGGAGCCCGCGCGGGCCGGGTGATCTACCTGCACGGGGGCGCCTATACGAGCCCGATCACCCGCATCCACTGGCGCTTCATCGCCCGGCTGGTCTCGGCCACGGGCCTCACCGTCACGGTGCCGCTCTACCCGCTGACGCCGGAGCATGCCTGCGCGCAGGCGAGCGCCTTCGTGATGGCGGTCTACCGGGCCTGCGCCGAGGCCGACCCCGAGGCGCCGATCGTCCTGATGGGCGATTCCGCCGGAGGCGGCCTCGCCCTGTCCCTGGCGATGCAGGTCCGTGAGGCCGGCCCCGCCGGTCTCCCCGGCCCCGCCGGCCTCGTGCTGATCGCGCCCTGGCTCGACGTCACCACCTCGGACCCGTCCCAGGCCCGGATCGAACCCCGGGACGTGATGCTGATGCGCCCGGGCGTGCGGACCCTCGGGCGCTGGTACGCGGGTGCCTGGGACCCCACGGACGAGCGGGTCAGCCCCCTCTTCGGCACCCTGCGGGGCCTGCCGCCGATCGCACTCGTCTGCGGCACCCACGACATCCTGGTGGCCGATGCCCGCCGCCTCGCCGCCCTCGCCCGGGCGGAGGAGGTCCCCCTCGCCTATCACGAGGAGCCCGGCCTGATGCACGTCTACCCCCTCCTCGGCTTGCCGGAATCCCGCCGGGCCGAGGCGCGGATCTGGGAATTTCTGGCGGCGCGGATGGGGCGGGGATGAAGGCCCGGGAGCGGCGCGCGCTCCGGACCCAGCGCCGCCAGCCTCCGTGCGGCCCGGAGGCGCTGCGGGGCGTCGCTTCGGAGAGGAGCCGGGCCCGGGCCTGTCCGTCGGGGAAGGGGGGCTTTCGGCCCGTTCGTTTCCGTCCGGGGCGTGCCGCTGGCGCTGAGGCCTCGACGAGGGTCGGCGGGGCTTGGCGGGGCTTGGCGCTGCGCCGAGACACGGGGTTCCGGGACGTCGCGGCGGCGCATGCCGGTGGATATGCAGCATTGACCCGGGATACGCGCCGCGTCGTCACCCGACTGAACCCGATCTCAATTTATTAACGACGCTTTCGCCGGCGCCGAAATTGCCAAGGGCCGCGACGAATACCGTCAATACACGACGTTAAGAGTCTCGCGTCTATGCACAGCGGAAACGAGAACGTCAAAACGGGTTAGGCATATGAAGGGCTTGGTCTTCACGGAGTTGTTCCGCCATGTCGAGGCCCTGCATGGCGCCAACATGGTGGACGACATCATCGAGGCCGCCCAGCTGCCGCATGATGGCGGCTATACCAGCATCGGAAGCTATCCCTTCCAGGAGGCGGTAGCGCTGCTGGTGGCGCTGACGCGCGCCACGGGCAAATCGCTGCCAGACACCCTCGACGCCTTTGGCACCCACTGCTTCGAGCGCTGGGTCAACTACGCTCCGCACTTCTTCACGCAGCAGCGCGGGCTGTTCGACATCCTCGAGGGCATCGACGACTTCCACGAAACGGAGGTGCGGAAGCTCTATCCAGACGCTGAGCTTCCCTCTTTCCTGTCGGAGCAGCGGACCGAACGTCAGCTCACCCTGGGCTATTACAGCTGCAAGCCGCTGTCGGCGCTCGCCGTCGGCGTGATCAAGGGCGCGGCCGCTCACGTCCGGCAGCCGGTCCACATGGTGTGCGAGCCCGCAACCAACGCCCGCGGCGCCTACACGCGCATCACGATCACCCTCCTGGACTCCTGACATGTCCCTCGCCACCGACGCGCCGACGGCGGTCCTGCTCGACCAAGTCCGACGCCTGGAACGACGCCTCGCGCGTCAGACGAGTGCCCGGGAGCAGGCGGAGACCTTGCTGGAGAGCAAGAGCCTGGCGCTTCATGAGCTGAACCGCTCCCTGGCGCAGCTGAACGCGAACCTGGAGCAGCGCGTCACCGAGCGGACCCGCGAACTCGACGACGAGCGCCGGCACGCCTTGTTCCTGGCCGAGCGCGATCTGCTCACCGGACTTCCGAACCGGCTGATGTTCGGCAAGCATCTCCGACAGGTCCTGGAGCGGAGCCATCGGCCCGGCGCCGTCGCGCTGCTGTACCTCGATCTGGACGGCTTCAAAGCCGTGAACGACAGCTTCGGTCATGCCTGCGGCGACGCGCTGCTCAAGGGCGTCGGAAAAAGGCTCTCGGCCGCCGCCGGCGCGTCGATCTTCGCGGCGCGGCTCAGCGGCGACGAGTTTGCCGTCGTCGCCTGCGGCGGCGAACGACCGGAACACGCCGCGGCCCTCGCGGAGCAGCTGATCGCCACCCTGCAGCACCCCTTCGAGCTGGAGGGCCGGACCGTTCACGTGGGCGCCAGCATCGGCATCGCGCTGACGACCGATGCCGAAGAAAGCGCGGAGACGCTGCTGCACAACGCCGACATCGCGCTCTACCGCGCCAAAGTCCGCCAGCGTGGAACCTGGGAGCTGTTCAGCCCGGAGATGGATGGCGAGCGCCTCGCGCGCCTGGCCTTGGAGCGCGATCTTCGCGCGGGGCTCGCCAAGCAGCAATTCGAGGTCTTCTATCAGCCCCTCCTCGAGGCGGGTGCGGGCGGCCTGGTGGGCTTCGAGGCGCTCCTGCGCTGGAAACATCCCGTGCGGGGGATGGTGCCACCGGCCGCCTTCATCCCGATCGCCGAGGAAATCGGCCTCATCCACGAGATCGGCGCCTGGGTGCTGAAGCAGGCGTGTACGGATGCCATGGGCTGGGCGCCGGAGCTCAGGGTCGCGGTGAATCTCTCGCCGGTCCAGTTCACCCGAAGCACCCTTCTCGACCATGTCTGGAGCGCCCTCGATGCCTCCGGTCTCGCCGCCCAGCGGCTGGAGCTCGAAATCACCGAGTCCGTGCTGATGCAGGACGGTGAGGCCACGCTCGACACCCTGCACACGATGCGCGCCCGTGGCATCCGGATCTCGATGGACGACTTCGGGACGGGGTACTCGTCCCTGAGCTACCTTCGCCTGTTTCCCTTCGACAAGATCAAGATCGATCGCTCCTTCGTCCAGGGCATGGCGAAGGACGAAGGCAGTATCGAGATCATCCGCGCGGTCATCGGTCTGGGTCGAGCGCTCAACATCAAAGTCCTCGCGGAGGGTGTCGAGACGAACGAGCAGAGGGAGATGCTGCGCGTCGAGGGCTGCGACGAGCTGCAGGGCTACCTTTTCAGCAAGCCTCGCCCCCTCGCCGAGATGGGCAGTCTGCTGGCCACCGTCCTGCGATCCGGGGCGATCGCGGAGCCGGCACCGGAGGCCTTGCGGGGAGCGGCGTAGCGCCGTGCGATCGCCCGCCCGGTCTCCCGGGCGGTCCGTATCGCCCCGCCCGCGCGGCCCTTCGGCAACGGAGCGTCAACGCCTCTCGGGCTTCAGTGGCGGGATGGCCTCCTCCGCACCCGACCCGTCCTCCCCGCCCGCCGACGCCCTGGCGTTTCCGGGGGATGCGGGCCTGCTCGCCGAGGCCCGGGCCTGGCAGGACGAGCTCGCCCGCGAGCGCCGCCTCTCGCCCAACACCGTCGAGGCCTATGCAAGGGACCTGCGCCAGTTCCTGGCCCATCGCGCCGGGCGGCACGGCCGCCCCGGCATCGCCCAGCTCGTCGCCCTCAAGCCCCGGGACGTGCGCGCCTTCATGGCCGCGCGCCGGGCGGACGGGGTCGGCGGACGCTCGCTGATGCGGGCGCTGGCGGGCCTGCGCTCCTTCGCCCGCCACCTCGAGCGCCAGGGCCACGGCACCGTGGCGGCTCTGGGCGCCGTGCGCTCGCCCAAGGTGGAGCGGCGCCTGCCGCGCCCGATCCCCATCGACGCCGCCCGGGCGATGACCGGGCCGGAGCTGCGGGCCGGCGAGACCCGCGAGCCCTGGATCCTGGCCCGCGACGCGGCCGTGCTGGCCCTGCTCTACGGCTCGGGCCTGCGCATCTCGGAAGCCCTCGGGCTGACCGCCCGGGACGCACCGGTGCCGGGGGTCGACGCCGTCACGGTGCTGGGCAAGGGCGGCAAGATGCGGATGGTGCCGGTGCTGCCGGTGGTCGCCGCGGCGGTGGCGGCCTATGTCGCGGCCTGCCCCTACGCCCTGGCGCCGGACGGCCCGCTCTTCGTCGGCGCCAAGGGCGGCCCGCTCTCGCCGCGGGTCATCCAGTACGCCGTGGCGGCGATGCGCGGCGGGCTCGGCCTGCCCCCGAGCGCGACGCCGCACGCCCTGCGCCACTCCTTCGCCACCCACCTCCTGGCGCGCCAGGGCGAGCTGCGGGCGATCCAGGAGCTGCTCGGCCACGCCTCGCTCGCCACGACGCAGCTCTACACCAAGATCGACGCCGCCCGCCTGATGGAGGCCTTCGACGCCGCCCATCCGCGCGCCGGTGCCGGCCGGGCCGCGGCCCTGCGCGCGAAAAGCCGTGCGCCCGGCCCCGCGCCCGCGCTAGAACCGGGGGCATGATCCGGCTCCCCCTCCCCGCATCCCCGACATGACCCAGGACCTGCTGACGGCCCTGCGCCGGGGCGACTGCGCCGGGGCCCGGGCCCTGCGCTTCCCCCCCGGCCTCGCCGAATTCCCGCCCGAGATCTTCGGGCTCGCCGACACCCTCGAGCTGCTGGATCTCAGCGGCAGCCACCTCGCGGCGCTGCCGGCGGAGTTCGGCCGCCTGCGGCACCTGCGCGTGCTGTTCTGCTCGGGCAGCCGCTTCACCCGCCTGCCGCCGGTCCTGGGGGAATGCCCGGCCCTGAGCCAGGTCGGCTTTCGCGGCACCGGGCTGGTGGAGGTGCCGGGCGAAGCCCTGCCCCCCGCCCTGCGCTGGCTCACCCTCACGGACAACCGGATCGCCACCCTGCCGGACGCCCTCGGGCAGCGCCCGCGGCTGCAGAAGCTCATGCTCTCGGGCAATGCCCTGGCGGCGCTGCCCGAGAGCCTGGCGGGAGCGCCGAACCTCGAACTGGTGCGGCTGGCCGCCAACCGCCTGGAGGCGCTGCCGCCCTGGCTGACCGCCCTGCCGGCCCTGGCCTGGACCTCGTTCGCGGGCAATCCCGTCGACGACGCGCCCGGGTGCCGCGACGTGCCGGGCGTGCCCTGGCACGCGCTCGAACCCGGCGACCTCCTCGGCGAGGGCGCCTCGGGCCGCGTCTACCGGGCGCTCTGGCGCCGCGACGGAGCCCCGGCCGAGGCCGTCGCGCTGAAGCTGTTCAAGGGCACCATGACCAGCGACGGCCTGCCCGAGCGCGAGATGGCGGCCTGCCTCGCGGCCGGCGCGCACCCGCACCTCACCGGCGCCCTGGGGCGCATCGTCGATCACCCGGCGGGGGCGGAGGGGCTGCTGATGCCGCTGCTGCCGGCGGCGTGGCGGGTGCTCGCCGGGCCCCCGAGCCTGGAGAGCTGCAGCCGCGACGTCTACGCGCCCGGCCTCGCCCTGACGCCGGCGGTGGCCCTGCGCATCGCCCGGGGCGCGGCGGAGGCCTGCGCCCATCTCCACGCCCGCCGGATCCTGCACGGCGACCTCTACGGCCACAACATCCTGTGGGACGGCACGGACGGCGCCGCCGTGGTCAGCGATTTCGGCGCCGCCTCGACCCTGCCCGAGGGCCCCGCCGGCGCGGCCCTGCGCCGGATCGAAGTCCGGGCCTGGGGACTGCTCCTGGGCGAACTCCTCACCCTTGCGGGCCTCGAATCCGGCCCCTGGCGCGACCTGGAGCGGGCCTGCACGGGGCCCGATCTCGGCGCGCGCCCGGCGTTCTCCGATCTTCTCGTCCTTCTCCCGACCGGGACCGCGGGCGCCGGCCGCGACGACTGATGTGCGGAAAGCACAGGCCCGGCCGGGCGTCGGCGTCGAGGGGCCGAAACCGCGCCCCAGCACGGTGCGGCCCCGATTTGGTCACGGTGCCCCGCCAGGGACCGCAGCCGGATTCAAGGGGTTACGGGGACCATGAAGGCATTGACCTCCGCACTGCTGCTCATCGGCGCCCTCGCGGCGCCGCAGGCCGCGATGGCCGCGAGCAAGACCACGGTGGGCGTGGGCACCGGCGCGGTGGCGGGCGCCCTGGTCGGCGGACCGGTGGGTGCGGTCGTGGGCGGCATCGTCGGCGGCTATATCGGCGCCACCTCCGAGAGCCCCCGCCCGCGCCGTCGCCGGGTGCGCGCCGCCCGGCGGGCCGCGGTCGCCCCGCGCAAGCTGCGGGTGGCCGAGGAGCGCGCCGCGCCGGTCCGCCCCGCTGCCCCGGCCGCCACCGGCAGCCTGACCCCGGTCCTCACCGCGCCCGCCGCGACCACCTGGCAGAACCCGCGCTAGCCGGGTCCGCAGCGGCGGGCCCTGCGCGGCCGGTCGGTCGCCGGGCGATACACGGACGGGCACGGCGGCAGCCGCGCCGCGACCTCACGCCCCCGACCTCACACCTCTGACTCAGGCCCCACATAGGCGGCCAGCTCCTCCGGCGTGCCGTGGGGAAAGGCCCGCTTCAGGTGATCGAGGAAGGCCGCGACCCGCGCGCTGAGCAGCCGGCGCGAGGGATAGAGCGCCCAGAGCGCGATGTCGGGGCCGTCGATGTCGCCCCACCGCACCAGGGTGCCGGCGGCCAAGTCTCGGCTGACCAGCGAGATCGGCAGCCGGCCCGCGCCGATGCCGGACCGGATCGCATCGCGCACCATGATGAGCGACGACAGGCGCAGCACGGGCTCGAAGGCGAGGGGCGACGGTCCGCCGGGGGTGCGCACGGACCAGGCATCGCCGCCGCCCGAGCCGCGCACCACGGCCGGCACGGGCCGGTCGCCGGTCGGCCGGGCGAGGTTCGGGCTCGCCACGACGACCAGGTGATCGCGCAGGACGATGCGCCCGACCAGGCTCGCATCGGCCTCCGGATCGACCCGAATGGCGAGGTCGTAGCCCTCCTCGACCATGTCGACGGCCCGGTCCTCCGTGGTGACTTCGAGCCGGACCTCCGGGTGGGTCATCGCGAACGCGGCCGCCAGCTTCCCCATGGCGACCTGCGAGAACAGGAGCGGCGCACTGATCCGCAGGCGGCCGCGCGGCGTCGCGCTGCCCGAGGCGATGGCCGCCGCGGTCTCGTCGAGTTCGGCCAGCAACACCCCCGTCCGCGCGTGGAGGGCGCGCCCTTCCTCGGTGAGCGTCAGCGTGCGGCCGCCGCGCTCGAACAGGCGCAGGTCGAGGGCGGCCTCCAGCTCCGAGACCCGGCGCGACAGGGTCGCCTTCGGACGTCCGGCCGCCCGGCCGCCCGGGCGGCGCGCCCGAACCCGCCGTGGCGGGCGACGAGATTGAAGTCGGCGAGGGCGAGGAGATCCATGCGGTCCGCCACCTGTGTTCCCCCGCCCCGTGTTCCCCGACCCAGTGTTCCACCTGCGAGACGGACCGTCTAGATTGAGCGACTTTCGGCGTCTGTGTGGATCACACATCTCTGGGACGGTCACCACGGCAACCCCGGAGAATCCCCATGCCCAACCGCACGACAGGCACCATCCTCACCACAGGCACCATCCTCGTCACAGGCGCCACCGGCACCATCGGTCGCGCGGTCGTCGACCAGCTCGTTCGACGGGGCGCCGACATGCGCGCCCTGGTGCGCGACCCGGCCAAGGCCGCCCTCCCGGCCGGCGTCGCCGTCGTCCCGGGCGACCTGCTCGACGTGGAGTCCCTGCGCCGCGCCTTCGCGGGCGCCTCCACCCTGTTCCTGCTCAACGCGGTGGCGGCGGACGAAGTTACCCAGGCGCTGATCGCGCTCAACGTCGCCCGGGAGGCCGGGATCCGGCGGGTGGTCTACCTGTCGGTGATCCACAGCGACGTCTACGTGAACGTCCCGCACTTCGCGGGCAAGTTCGGGGTCGAGCGGATGATCGAGGCGATGGGCTTCGAGGCCACCATCCTGCGGCCCGCCTACTTCATGAGCAACGAGCACACGATCAAGGACGTCGTCCTCCAGCACGGCATCTACCCGATGCCGATCGGCGCGAAGGGGCTCGCCATGGTCGACGAGCGCGACCTCGCCGAGGTGGCCGCCCTGGCGCTACTGCGCCGCGCGCAGGCCGAGGGTCCGATTCCGTGCGAGCGGATCAACGTCGTCGGCCCCGAGACCCTGACGGGCGAGGCGGTGGCCAGGATCTGGTCGGAGGTGCTGGGCCGCCCGGTCGCCTATGGCGGCGACGACACCGTCGGGTTCGAGCGGACCCTGCAGGCGTTCATACCGGGCTGGATGGCCTACGACATGCGCCTGATGGCCGAGCGCTTCCTCACCGACGGCATGGTCCCGGAGTCCGGCGACGTCGCGCGCCTCACCGCGCTCCTGGGCCGCCCCCTCCGGACCTATCGCGACCGTGCGGCCGCGATCGCGGCCGCCTGACGCGCCGCGTGGCCTGCGCCCGGCCGCCGCGCCGGGCGCCTCAGGCGCCGCCCCACTGCATGGTCAGGCCGCCATCGACCACCAGGGTGTGGCCGGTGACGTAGTCGGCATCGTCCGAGGCGAGGTAGAGGATCGCCTTGGCGATCTCGTCCGGCTGGCCGGCCCGGTGCCACGGGATGCGCTCCAGGGACTGGGCGAGCTTGTCCGGGTTCTCGAAGCGGTCGCGGGTCATCGGCGTCTCGATCAGGCCGGGTGCCACGTTGTTGACGTTGATCCGGTCCTCGGCCAGCTCCCGCGCCAGGCTGCGGCAGAGGGAGCCGACGCCCGCCTTGGACATGCCGTAGGGGGCGCTCTCCGGGGTGGGCAGGTGCTGGGCCACCGAGGAGACGATGACGATCTTGCCGCGCCCACCCTGGGCCCGGCGAACCTTGATGAAGGCCCGGGCGCAGAAGACCGGGGCCATCAGGTTGACGCGCAGGATCTGCTCCAGCTTGCCGTCGTCCATCTCGGCCACCGGCATGCCGCTCATGGCCTGGCCGGCATTGTTCACCAGGATGTCGAGGACGCCGAGCTCCTGGGCCACCTGCGCGAAGGTCGCCTCCACCGAGGCCGGGTCGCCGACGTCGTTCTGGATCACGAGGCAGCGGCGGCCCGCCGCCTCGACCCGGCGCGCGGTCTCGCGGGCACCGTCCGCGTCGGTGTTGTAGGTGATCGCCACGTCGGCGCCCTGGCGGGCGAACAGCTCGGCCGTCGCCTGCCCGATGCCCGAATCCGCGCCCGTGATCAGCGCGCGTTTGCCTTGCAGCGTCATGTCAGCCCGTCTCCTCGCACCGTTCGAATCGATGCGGGGACAAGGGACCGGCGCCCGGACCTGTTCCGGCCCGCGACGCCGGATCACGGGCCCCGATGGGAGACCCTGGGCCTCAGGTGATGACGCTCGGCTCGGAGCGGCCGGTGAGCGCGGCGATGTCGGCGAGCTCGTTGGCCACCGCCACCACCGGGGCCAGCACCTCCGCCACCGGCAATTCGAGCCGCTCGGGGGCGGATTCGTAGCGCTCGATGTAGACCCGCAGGGTCGCCCCGGCCGTGCCGGTGCCGGAGAGGCGGTAGACCACCCGGGCATCCTCCGCGAAGGTGACGCGCACGCCCTGCTGCGCGGTGACGGAGCCGTCGACGGGATCGACGTAGCGGAAGTCGTCCGCCGCCGCGACCGTGAGGGTGCCGAACGTCGTGCCCGGCAGGGTGGCGAGCTTGGCCCGCAGGCCCTCCATCAGGCGCTTGGCGGCCTCGGAATCGATCTCCTCGTAATCGTGCCGGGTGTAGTAGTCGCGCCCGAACCGGGCCCAGTGGCCCCGCACCACGTCCTGGGCCGGCTTGCCCGTCACCGCCAGGATGTTGAGCCAGATCAGCACGGCCCAGAGCCCGTCCTTCTCGCGGACGTGGTTCGAGCCGGTGCCGGCGCTCTCCTCGCCGCAGAGGGTGATCAGGCCGGCATCGAGCAGGTTGCCGAAGAACTTCCAGCCGGTGGGGGTCTCATAGGCGGGGATGCCCAGCGACGCCGCGACCCGGTCGAGGGCCCGGCTCGTCGGCATGGAGCGGGCGACGCCCGCCAGGCCTCGCGCGTAGCCGGGGGCGAGGTGGGCATGGGCGGCCAGGATCGCCAGGCTGTCGCTCGGCGTCACGAACAGGCCCGGGGCCACGATCATGTTGCGGTCGCCGTCGCCGTCCGAGGCCGCGCCGAGGTTCGGCGCCGCGGGGCTCAGCATCAGCGCGTAGAGGTCGTGGGCGTGGACGGGGTTCGGGTCCGGATGGTGGCCGCCGAAATCCTCCCGCGGCGTGCCGTTGAGGACGGTGCCGGGCTCGGCCCCGAACACGCCCTCCAGGATGGCGTGGGCGTAGGGGCCCGTGACCGCGCTCATGGCGTCGAAGCGCATGCGGAAGCCGCCGGCGAACAGGCGCGTGATCGCGTCGAAGTCGATGAGCTCGCGCATCAGCGCGAGGTAGTCGGCGACGGGGTCGATCACCGCGACGGTCATGTCGCCGAGCCGGGTCTCGCCGACCGTGTCGAGGTCGAGGTCGGGTCCCTCGACGATCCGGTATTCGGTCAGCGCCTGGGTGCGGGCGTGGATCGCCGCCGTGACGGTCTCGGGGGCCGGGCCGCCGTTGGCGGTGTTGAACTTGATGCCGAAATCGCCGTCGGGGCCGCCCGGGTTGTGGCTCGCCGACAGGATGATGCCGCCGATGGCGCCGTGCTTGCGGATGACGCAGGACGCGGCCGGGGTCGAGAGCAGGCCGCCCTGGCCCACCAGCACGCGGGCAAAGCCGTTGGCGGCCGCGATCTTCAGGGTGGTCTGCACCACCTGGCGGTTCAGGAAGCGCCCGTCGCCGCCGAGCACCAGGGTCGCGCCCGCCCGGTCGGGAATGCAGTCGATGATTGCCTGGACGAAGTTCTCGACGTAGTGCGCCTGCTGGAAGACCGGCACCTTCTTGCGCAGGCCGGACGTGCCCGGCTTCTGGTCGTCATAGGGCGTCGTCGGGACGGACGTTACGGACATCGTTCAAGCACTCCTGAATCGCCGCGCTCAAGAACGCGGTTTGCCGCTGCGGGTCAATCGGCGCGGGCTCGCAGGGGCGCCGGCCGTCCAGGCAAGCATCGCGCCCATGGCGGGCGGACAGGCAAGATGAAGCAACCGGCGAAGACCGGGATGCTCTTAAGATTTCGCTAACAACGCCGCTCTCCTTAAAGCACATTCGACTTGTCGCGCCGCGAAATCCATGCTTCTTCGATCTCGGCCAGGTGGGTGAGTGTCGAGCCAGGATCCCCGCAAGGATTCGTACGTCCGGTTCAAATCCGGACCCCGGCCTCCAGCCTGCACGTCCGCGCCGTGACGGCGCGTCGTCGATCCTCATCCTCCCGATCCGGGCGGACGACCGGGCCGAACGCAGGCCGGCGCAACGCTCACCTGCATCCCATCGTCCCGGCGGTCGTCCCGGCCGTGCCTCCGCCCCGGGATGAATCCCGGTCCTGAGACGTGTTGCCCCGGGAACGATCGCAAACGGTCAAGATTTGTCCTTCACGAAGTCGCGTGTGAGGACTGTGTATGGAATGCCCCCAGGATGTCAGCCTCCGCGCTGACGGGTCGAGCGCGACCGGTCTCCAGCGGGAGGGCTTGCAGCAAGAGGGCCTGCAGCAGGAGGCGATCCAGCAGGAGGCCGAGGACATCCTGCTGGCTCCCCTGGCCGACATCCCCCGCATCAACCTGCGCGAGGCCGGCGAGCCGTGGGACAAGCGCCGGCACGCCGGCAAGGCCCTGCGCGAGGTCGTGCCCCACGCCGCCCACGCGCCCTGGACCCCGCCGGACCACCGGCCCGACCCCGTCGCCCTGATCGAGGCCGCCCATCGCGGACGCCAGGAGCACCTGATTCCCCTGCGGGTCGCCCGCATGGCGAGCTCGCCCTTCGCGTTCCTGCGCGGGGCCGCCCACGTCATGGCCTGGGACCTCGCCCACACCCCGCGCAGCGGCATCACGGTGGTGATGAACGGCGACGCGCACCTGGCCAATTTCGGCCTGTTCGGCACGCCCCAGCGCGACATCGTGCTCGATCTCAACGACTTCGACGAGGTCACGATCGGCCCCTGGGAATGGGACCTGAAGCGCCTCGTGGCCAGCATCGAGGTGGCGGCGCGCACCGACGGGGTCGCCAAGGCCGAGCGCCGCGAGGCCGCCCTCGCGGCGGTGGCGGGCTACCAGCACACCATGACCGAGCTGGCGCCGCAGGGGCCCCTCGACGTCTGGCACCAGGCGGCCCGGGCCGACCAGCTCGACTTCGCCGGCCTCACCATCGACGCCCATTCCGAGGCGGTGATCACCAAGGCGGTGGAGAAGGCGCGCAAGAAGCACAACAAGAGCCTGCTCGCCCGGGTCGGCGAGCGCCGCACCGACGGCGGCTGGCGCTTCAAGGAGGAGCCCCCGATCCTCACGGGCGTCGATGCGGAGACGCGCGAGGCGGTGATCGGCGGGCTGGAGCACTATGCCGAGACCCTGCCGCGGGAACGCCGGTTCATGCTGAGCCGCTACCACGTGGTCGACGTGGCCCACCGGGTCGTCGGGGTCGGCAGCGTCGGCACCCGGGCCTACGTCGCCCTCCTGTGCGGCAATTCCGACCAGGACGTCCTCTTCCTCCAGGTCAAGGAGGCGGTGACGCCGGCCCATGCCCCCTACCTCGCGGGCATGCCGGACGCCTATGGCGACCACGAGGGCGAGCGGGTGATCTACGGCCAGCGCCTGCTCCAGGCCGTGGGCGACCCGCTGCTGGGCTGGACCACGATCGAGGGCCGGCCGTTCTACGTGCGCCAGATGAAGAACATGAAGGGCGACATCCCCGTGGCCGGCCTCACCGGCCAGCCGCTGATCTACTTCTCCTGGGCCTACGGCGCCCTGCTGGCGCGGGCGCATGCCCGCACGGGGGATGCCGCCGCCATCGCGGGCTATTGCGGACGGGACCGGCACTGCGACCTGCGCGAGGCCCTGGCCGACTGGGCCTTCGCCTATGGCGACCAGAACGAGGCCGACTTCGCCGCCTTCCAGGCGGCCATCGCGCAGGGCCGCCTGGAGGCGGCCCCCGACCCGGAGATGTAATCCACAGGCCTGCGACAAACTGGGGACGGCGGGCGAAAGCACGGAGCCCGAGGCCCCCCGGACGCGTTTCCCGAGACCTCTCCTCGAGCCGGGCAGCGCACACCCCAGATGGCAAAACGCAGGACCGCGTCGTCTCCCGCTTCGACCGTGACTTCCCAGGAACCGGGCCGGGAATCGAGCCAGGTACCGAGCAGGGCAGCGACCAAGGCGCCCCGCGCCAAGGCGGCCCCGAAATCCGCCTCCCGCAAGGCTGCGGGGACGGCCGCCGAGCCGGTGTCCCGGGAGGCATCCGGCCCGGACTCGAGCCCGGAAACCAACAGAACACCGGGCAAAGCCGCCGGCAAGGAACCCGGAACGGACCGCCCGGCAGCCGCCCAGGCCGCCCCGGCCGGCCCCGAGATCGTGGCTCCGCTGGTGCCCACCGGCGCCCTGGCCGTCGCCCTCCTGGACCTGACCCGGACGGGCAAGCCCCTGGTCCACATGGCCCGCGAGAGCCACCGGCTCGACGTCATCGCGAAGATCCTGCGGGCGCTGTCGCCCGAGCGCAGCGTCGCGATCTACCCGGAATGGGACTGCCTGCCCTACGACCGGGCGTCGCCCTCGCGCGGGGTGATGGGCGCGCGCACCGGCGTGCTGCGCTGGCTCACCGACACGGCCGCCCTGCCCGACATCGTCCTCACCACCGCCCCCGCCCTGATCCAGCGCGTGCCCCCGGCCGAGACCTGGGCGCAGGCGCGCCTGGAGGTCCGGGTCGGCGATGCCCTCGATCCGTGCGCCGTCTCGGCCTTCCTGCAGCGCCTCGGCTACATCCTGGATGACCGGGTCGACGAGCCCGGCGAGGTCGCGGTCTGGGGCCGGACCGTGGACGTCTTTCCGGCCGCCGCCGACCGCCCCTGCCGCATCGAGTACGAGGCGGGCCGGGTCACCGCGATCCGCTCCTACGATCCGGTCTCGCAGCGCTCGCTGGCCGATGCCGACCTGCTCGTGATCGACCCCGCCACCGAGATCGTCCTGCCCGAGGGCTCGGAGAGCCGGCTCGCGCCCTTCACCGGCCAGGAACACGGCCTCGCCCGGTTCTACCCGTCCCTCGTCACCGTCCTCGACCAGGTGCCCGAGGCGCGCCTCGTGGTCGAGGACGGGGCTGAGGAGCGGGCGCAGGCCTTCTTCGAGCAGATCGCCGAGGGCCGCGAGGCCGCGGCCCGGTCCCGGCGCGGCGGGGCCGATGATAGCGGCCTCTACCTCGGCCCCGAGGACTGGGCGGCCCAGCTCGCGGCACGCCGGGTCGCCGAGGCTCAGGAGGCTGAGGAGGCCGAGGATCTCACCATGCCGGCCTTCGTGCGCAAGGCCCGGCCGAACACGGCCTTGGCCGAGACCCTGCGCGAGCGCCTGAAGGCGGGCGACCGCATCCTCCTCACGGGGCCGGCCGAGCCCCTGGCGCGGCTGGTGCGCATCGCCGAGCGGGCGCTGGGCCGCAAGGCCCGGACGGTGCGGGACTGGGCCGAGGCCGTCGCGGCCAAGCCCGGCGCGCTCCTCAGCCTGGAGGCCCCGATCGAGGCGGGCTTCCGGGTGCCCGGCGCGGGGATGGCGGTGGTGGCCGCCGCCGACCTGTTCGGCGCCCGCGCTGCTACGGTCGCGGCCGGGGGCCCGAGCGCCATCCTGCCCATCGGCGAGGTCGAGCTGCGCATCGGCGACGTCGCCGTCGACCGCGACAACGGGCTCTGCGTGTTCGAGGGCCTGGAGGCGGTGAGCACCGGCGACGGCGGAAGCGAGGACGCCCTGCGCCTGCGCTTTGCCGGCGACGGCATCCTGATGGTGCCGGTCTCGCAGGCCGACCGGATCTGGCGCTACGGCTCCGAGGCCGAGGCCGTGACCCTCGACAAGCTGGAGGGCGGAAGCTGGGCCAAAGGATCTTGGGGACGCCGTCGCCTGGAGGCGGAGGCCTGCATGGCCCGGGCCGCCCGGGTGATGCTGGCCGATGCCGAGAAGCGCCGGGAAATCCGGGCGCCGGTGCTGGTGCCGCCGGACCGGGAGATGGAGCGCTTCGCCGCCGGCTTCGGCTTCGCCCTGACCGCCGACCAGGCGGCGGCGGTGAGCGGCGTGGCCGCCGACCTCGCCTCGGGCCGGCCGATGGACCGCCTCGTCTGCGGCGATGTCGGCTTCGGCAAGACCGAGGTGGCCCTGCGCGCCGCGGCCGCCGCGGTGTTCGCCGGCAAGCAGGTGGCGATCGTCGCCCCGACCACGGTGCTGGCGCGCCAGCACGTGCAGACCTTCACCCGGCGCTTCGCCCGCTTCGGCATCGCGGTCGCCCACCTGTCCCGCCTGGTCTCGGCCGCCGAGGCCAAGCGGGTGAAGGCGGGGCTGGCCGACGGCACGATCCGCCTGGTGGTCGGCACGCACTGCCTCGCGGCCAAGGGCGTGGGCTTCGCCGATCTCGGCCTGATGGTCATCGACGAGGAGCAGCGCTTCGGCGCCCGGATCAAGCAGGGGCTGCGGGAGGCGGCGGGCGACGGCCACGTGCTCACGCTCACGGCGACCCCGATCCCCCGTACCCTGCAGAGCGCGCTGGTGGGGCTCCAGAGCCTCAGCGTCATCGCCACGCCGCCGTCCGTGCGCCAGCCCATCCGCACCGTGATCGCGCCCTTCGAGGACGAGGCGATGCGCGACGCCCTGCTGCGCGAGCACCGGCGCGGCGGCCAGAGCTTCGTCGTCTGCCCGCGCATCGAGGACATCGCCCCGATGGCCGCGCGCCTCGCCAAGCTGGTG
This sequence comes from Methylobacterium sp. AC690, assembly GCF_979256535.1. Taxonomy (NCBI): domain Bacteria; kingdom Pseudomonadati; phylum Pseudomonadota; class Alphaproteobacteria; order Hyphomicrobiales; family Methylobacteriaceae; genus Methylobacterium; species Methylobacterium sp. AC690. The sequence goes on from NZ_CEEDOX010000001.1 coordinate 483,183, forward strand.
CCGGACCTGCAGACCCGGGTGGCCCATGGCGAGCTCAACGCCGCCGAGATGGACGACGTGATGGTGCGCTTCGCCGACGGCGAGGGCGACGTGCTGCTGGCCACCAGCATCATCGAGAGCGGGCTCGACGTGCCGCGCGCCAACACCATGCTGGTCTGGGATGCGGAGCGCTTCGGCCTGTCGCAGCTGCACCAGCTGCGCGGCCGGGTCGGGCGCGGCCAGCGCCGCGGCGTGGTCTACCTCCTCAGCCGCCCCGACCGGCCGCTGACGCCCGCCACCGAGAAGCGCCTGCGGACGCTGGAAGCCCTCGACCGCCTCGGCGCGGGCTTCGCGATCAGCGCCCGGGACCTCGACCTGCGCGGGGCCGGCGATCTCGTCGGCGAGAACCAGGCCGGCCACGTCAAGCTCATCGGGCTCGGGCTCTACCAGCACCTGCTGCACCTGGCCCTGCGCGCGGCCAAGGGCGAGCCGGCCGAGGACTGGAACCCGGAGATCCGCCTCGGCCTCTCGGGTGCCGTGCCGGCCGACTACGTGCCCGAGCCCGAGGTGCGGCTCAGCCTCTACACCCGTCTCCTGCGCCTCACGAACCCGGAGGAGGTGGAGGCCCTGCGCAGCGAGGTGGTGGACCGCTTCGGCCCGCCGCCCGCCCCGTTCGAGGACCTGATCGCCCTGGCCCGGCTCCGGGTCGGCTGCCTGGGGCTGGGCATCCACCGCCTCAGCGGCGGACCGCAGGGGCTGGCCGCCGACCTGCGGCCGAGCGCGCCGCCGCTGCAGGTTCCGGTCCATGCCCACATCGTGCGCAAGGACAACCGCGTGCTCCTGCGCCAGGGCAGCGAGGATCCGGCGACGCGCGGGCGCCTCGCCGCCGCCTTCCTGGAGCGGCTTCGGGCGCAGGGCGAGCGACCGGCGCCCGCTGTTAGGGCCGCGGCGGCCTGAGCGGCGCGCGCACGAGGGCGTGAGGCACGGAACGGCCGTCGCCGGGGGCCGATTGACCGGAGGCAAGGGGGCGCCCAGCGGCGCCCCCGGATGCCACCCGAGACCTGAATGCCCGAGACCCGCCGCTCATGACCGACCTGTCCCGCCGAAGCCTCCTGGCCGCCACGGCCGCCGGGGGATCCCTCCTCACCGTGGCGGGCGCGCAGGGCCAGCCCGCGGCGCCCGCGGCGCAGAGCCCGATCCGGGGCAAGGACGGCGCTTCGATCCTGGGGCCCCGCAACCCGGCCCGGGAGGCGGAGGACCCCTTCACCCTGCGCCCGCCCCGGACCGACCACGGCACGATGCCGAACCTGAAATGGTCCTTCGCCGACAGCCACATGCGCCTCGAGGAGGGCGGCTGGGCCCGGCAGACGACGATCCGCGAACTCCCGGTGTCGAAGGCGATGGCGGGGGTGAACATGCGGCTCGGCGCCGGGGTGGTGCGCGAGATGCATTGGCACAAGGAGGCCGAGTGGGCCTACATGCTGAAGGGCCGGGCCCGGATCACCGCGGTGGATGCGCAGGGGCGGACCTTCGCGGACGATGTCGGCGAGGGCGACCTCTGGTACTTCCCCTCGGGCATCCCGCACGCGATCCAGGGCCTGTCCGCCGACGGCGTCGACGGCTGCGAGTTCCTGCTGGTCTTCGACGACGGCGGATTCTCGGAGGATTCCACCTTCCTGCTCACCGACTGGCTGGCGCATACGCCCAAGGAGATCCTGGCCAAGAACTTCGGCCTGCCGGAGAGCGCCTTCGCGGGCGTGCCGGAGAAGGAGCTCTACATCTTCCCGGGGCCGACGCCCGGCCCCCTGGACGCGGACCGGATGGGCGGCGCCGGCCCGGTGCCGGAGCCCTTCAGCCACCGGATGCTGGCCCAGGCCCCCCTGAGCCTGCCGGGCGGCACCGTGCGCATCACCGATTCCTCGGTGTTCAAGGCCTCGAAGACCATCGCGGCCGCCCTGGTGGAGCTGCAGCCCGGGGCCATCCGCGAGCTGCACTGGCACCCGAACGGCGACGAGTGGCAGTTCTACATCGCGGGCCAGGGCCGCATGACGGTGTTCGGCTCGGAATCGAAGGCCCGCACCTTCGACTACCAGGCCGGCGACGTCGGCTACGTGCCCTTCGCCATGGGCCACTACATCGAGAACACCGGCACGACGCCCCTGAGCTTCCTGGAGATGTTCCGCAGCCCGACCTACGCCGACATCTCCCTGCGCCAGTGGCTCGCCCTCACCCCGCACGCCCTGGTGGCCGCGCACACCCATCTCAGCGCGGCGGATCTCGACCGCCTGCCGGGGGTCAAGGCGCCGGTGCTGCCGGGCTGACCCTTGTTGGGCTGACCCTTGCCGGGCTGACCCTTGCCGGGCTGACCCTTGCCGGGCTGACTCGGCCTCAGCTGCCGGGCTTGCGCACCGCCGCGGCCACGTCCACGGGCTTCGGCAGCAGGCCGAGGCGGTGGAAGGTGTCGGCGACTCGCTGCTGGTCGGCGGTGGTCTCGGCGTTCAGGGGCGTGACCCCGTAGGTGAGGCGGCGCAGGGCCACCGTGAGGATCTGTGCCGGGATGCCGACGGAGGGGGCGAGTTCGGCTGCCACCGCGTCGGTGTTGTCCTTGGCCCAGGCGTCGATCGCGCCGATCGCCGCCAGCGTCGCGTCGAGGGCGGGGCCGTTGGCGGCGGCGAAGGCGCGGGTCGAGAGGTAGAACTGGCGGTTGGGCACGAGGTCGGTGCCGTCGACGAGGATGCGGCCGCCGGTGCTGCGCTCGCCCGAGGCGAGGTAGGGGTCCCAGATCGCCCAGGCGTCCACGGCGCCCCGCGCGAAGGCGGCGGCGCCGTCGGCCGGCGCCAGGAAGGTCGGCGTCACCGCCGCGTAGGGCACGCCCGCCTGCTCCAGGGCCCGGACCAGGAAGTAGTGGACGTTCGAGCCCTTGTTCAGGGCGATCTTCCTGCCGCGCAGGTCCGCGACCGTGCGGATCGGGCCGTCCTCGGCCACCAGGATCGCCTCGCCCTTCGGCGCGGCCGGCTCGTGGCCGACATAGAGCAGGTCCGGGTTGGCGGCCTGGGCGAAGATCGGGGGGGCCTCGCCGGCCGAGCCGAGATCGACCGCCCCGGCGTTCAGCGCCTCCATCAGGGGCGGCCCCGAGGGGAACTCGGCCCAGGCGACGCGGTAGCCCAGGGGCTTCAGGCGCTGCTCCAGCAGGCCCTTGCCCTTGAGGAGGACCAGGGTGCCGTATTTCTGGTAGCCGATCCGGATCACCCGCTCGTCCGCGCGGGCGTGCAGGATGCCGAAGGTCAGCAGCGCCAGAGCGGTGAGCAGGGTCCAGGCGCGGCGGGTGGCGTCGGGGCGGAGGGCGTGGGCGCGGGTGGCGGCGGGCATGGG